>NZ_JBHUZJ010000062.1:33349-58175 GCF_042667685.1 Streptomyces sp. NPDC057302
GCCGTACGAGGCACCGGAGTTGCCGGGCCGGGCACTCGGCTAAGTGCCGCGCATCCCGCCCACGCACTCACGTCACGTCAGGCCACGTCACGTCACGGCGCCGAGTCCAAGTCCACCCCGAGGTCGTCCGTCTCCGTCCAGAAGCCCTCGTCCGCGTCCTGGAGCCGCGACGCCGCGTGCTTCATGTGGCGGCGTACGGCGCTGCGGGCCGCCGCCGCGTCGCCCGACTCGACGGCCGCCAGGATCGCGTGGTGCTCCACCCGCACCGCCTCGATGAAGTCGCCCCGCCGCGCCTCGTTGGCCCGTGTGACGCGGATGCCGCCGCGCATGACCTCACCCAAGTACCGCACGGTGGAGACCATCACCGCGTTCCCGGTGGACTCGGCGATCGACTGATGGAACGCCAGGTCCTCGTCCACGCCGTCACCACCGGCCGCGACCGCCTCGTCGATCGCGGCCAGGGACTGCCGCATCCGCGTGACGTCGTCCGGTGTGGCGCGGGTGGCCGCGAGGGAGGCCGCCTCGCCCTCCATGGCGCGGCGGACCTCGACGATCTGCATCACCTTGGACTTGGTGCCGGAGGCCTCGGCCTCCAGGTCGAGCGGCCGGGTGCGCCGGGGCAGGACGAACACGCCCCGGCCCTGGCGCGGTTCGACGAGGCCCGCGTTGCGCAGCCGCGAGACGGCCTCGCGGATCACGGTGCGGCTGACCCCGAGTTGCTTGACCAACTCGACCTCGGTCGGCAGCTTGTCGCCCTCGGCGATACGTCCGGACTCGATCTCCTCCGAGAGGATCGCGGCGACCCGGTCCGCGAGCCGTATGGGGCCACTCACCTTGGAGAACATGCTCGTCAGTCTATCCGTCAGGGCCTGATCGCCCCGGCCGCGGCCAGCGCACCTGCGGTGATCGCCTCGGGGTGGTCCTCGACGTACGCCCGTACGACCGACTCGAAGTTCTCGTCGGGCCGCAGGCCGAGCGCCGTGGCCCGCGCGTTGTCGAAGACGGCGGGCCACGAGCCGACGATGGCTTCGACGGCGGGGTCCGGCGCGAGGGTCACCAGGTCGGCGACGGCGTCCCCGGCCACCCGGCGCAGCGTGTCGAGCATCTCGGCCACCGTGACCGTCAGTGCCGGCAGATTGACCGGAAGCCCGCCCGCGAGCTCGCCGGGCCCGCTGCCGCGCTCGGCCTCGGCGATGCGCAGGATGCCCTCGACGGTGCGCCGGGGCGAGGCAAGGGCGACGGGCAGGTCGGGGCTGACCGGGCAGGTGGCGGGCAGGCCGGAGAGGGGTTCGCGGACGATGCCGGACAGGAAGCCGGACGCGGCGGCGTTGGGCTTGCCCGGCCGCACCGAGACGGTCATCAGGCGCGCCACGCGCCCGTCGACGAAGCCCCGGCGGGTGTACTCGGCGACCAGTTGCTCGCAGATGCGCTTCTGCGTCCCGTAGCTGGACTGCGGGGTGGGCAGCGTCGACTCGGCGACCACCTCCGGCAGCGCGAGCGCGGCGTCGGAGCCGTAGACCGCGACGCTGCTGGAGAAGATCACCCGGGCCGTGGGGCCGCCGTCGGCCGCCTGGGCGCGGGCGGCGTCGAGCAGCGCGCGTGTGGTGTCCAGGTTGGCGTCCATGCCGAGGTCGAAGTCGGTCTCGCACTCGGAGGAGACCGCCGCCGCCAGGTGGATCAGGACGTCCACCGGCTGCGCGAAGATCTCGCCGAGGCGCTGGCTCAGATCGCCCTGGACGACGTCCACCAGCGGATCGGCCGCCAGAGGTATCCCGGCAGGTACGAACCGGTCGGCGAGCACAAGGCGGTCGATGGGCGCCCCGCACAGGGTCCGCCGCGTCAGCAGGGCTTCGGCGACCTGCCGTCCCAGGAAGCCGAAGCCACCGGTGATGACGATCCTCATGCGCGTTCTCCTCGGTAGTTCTTGAGCCAGCCGAGCCCCTCGCTCGTACCGGCCCGGGGGATGTACTCGCAGCCGATCCACCCGTCGAAGCCCAACTCGTCGACGACGTCGAACAGGTGGTGGATGTCGAGTTCGCCCTGGTCGGGCTCGTGGCGGTCGGGGACGCCCGCGATCTGCAGATGGCCGACGCGGCCGGTGGGGAGGTCGCGGCGCAGTGTCGTGGTGAGGTCGCCCTCCACGATCTGGCAGTGGTACAGGTCGAGTTGCACCTTGAGGTTCGGCGCGCCCACCTCCTGCACGATCGCGTGCGCCTCGGCCTGCCGGTGCAGGAAGTAGCCCGGCATGTCACGGCCGTTGATCGGTTCGATCAGGAGGTCGACGCCCGCGGCGGCGGCCCGCTCGGCGGCCCAGGCCAGGTTCGTCAGGTAGGTGGCGTGGTGCGCGGCCCGCTGGTCGGATGTCGCCTCCGGCGGCAGGAGACCGGCCATCACGTGCACCTGGCCGCAGCCCAGCGCGGCGGCGTACTCCAGCGCCCGCTCGATGCCGGAGCGGAGCTCGGCCTCACGGCCGGGCAGTGCGGCGATGCCCCGCTCGCCGGCCTCCCAGGCGCCGGGTGGCGCGTTGAACAGCACCTGGCGCAGGCCGTGGTCGTCGAGCCTGCGGCGCAGGTCGGCGGCTTCGTACGCGTAGGGGAAGAGGTACTCGACGGCTTCGAAGCCGTCCGCCGACGCGGCGGCGAAGCGGTCGGGGAAGTCGGCTTCGGTGTACATCATGGACAGGTTCGCGGCGAACCTCGGCATGCGTGCTCCTGTGGTGGGGCCGTGACCGGACCCGGTCATCGGTTGACGACGTCCTTCTTGGTGGTCAGCACGGCGATCGCGCCGACGACGAGACTGAGGGCCAGGACGTACATCGGGATGGACGTCGAGCCGGTGGCGTCCTTGAGGCCGCCGATCATGTACGGGCTGACGAACCCGGCCAGGTTCCCGACCGAGTTGATCAGGGCGAGCCCGGCCGCCGCGGCGGTGCCGCCGAGGAACGCGGTCGGCAGCGACCAGAACAGCGGGGCGCAGGTGAGTACGCCGGCGGCGGCGAAGGACAGGGCGATCAGGGACAGCACGGTGGACCCGCTCCAACTGGCGGCGAGCGAGAAGCCGACGGCGCCCATGAGGCTGGGTACGACCAGGTGCCAGCGGCGCTCGCGGCGCTTGTCCGCGGAGCGTCCGAACAGGTTCATCGCGATGAGCGCGGCGACGAACGGCACGGCGCTGAGCACGCCGATGGTGAAGTTGTCGTCGATGCCGGTCGACTTGACGAAGGTGGGCATCCAGAAGGTCAGGGCGTACTGCCCCATCACGAAGCAGAAGTAGATGAGGCACATCAGCCACACCTTGGGGTCGCGGAAGCCGTCCCAGACCCGGCTGTGCTTCTGGTGCGCGGTGTCCTTGGCGATCGCCGCCTCCACGATGTCCTTCTCCTCGTCGGAGAGCCACTTGGCGCCGCGCACGCCATTGTCGAGGTAGAACAGCGTGGCGACACCGATGAGGAGCGCCGGAATCGCCTCGAGCAGGAACATCCACTGCCAGCCCTGCCACCCGTTCACCCCTTGGAAGCGGTCCATGATCCAGCCGGAGAGCGGGTTGCCGAAGATCCCGGCCACGGGGATCGCCGACATGAACATCGCGATCACGCGGGCCCGGCGGTGGGAGGGGAACCAGTAGGTGCAGTAGAGGATGACGCCCGGGTAGAAGCCCGCCTCCGCCGCGCCGAGCAGGAAGCGCAGCACGTAGAACATCGTCTCGCTGGTGACCAGCGCGAACGCCCCCGATATCAGACCCCAGGTGATCATGATCCGGGCGATCCAGGTGCGTGCGCCCACCCGCTGGAGCATCAGGTTCGAGGGGACTTCGAAGATGAAGTAGCCGATGAAGAACAGCCCTGCGCCCAGGCCGTACGCCGCTTCGCTCAGGCCCAGGTCGTCGGACATCTGCAGCTTCGCGAAGCCGACGTTGACGCGGTCCAGGTAGGAGAAGACGTAGCAGAGGATCAGGAAGGGGACGATGCGGAGAACGACCTTGCGGAACACGGCGTTCTCACGGGCGAGGTCGGGTGTCTCCGCCGTGGTGGTGGACGTGGACATGCGGAATCCTTACTGCGGCTCAGGGGATTCTCCGACGGGCGGTGCCAGGTCACCAAGAGGCGCCGAACACGGCCTTGAGTTCGTGGAGAGCGGGGGCGGGGAGCGGCTCGGGGCGACGGTCGGTCAGGAGCCAGAGGCGTGCCGTTTCCTCGAGTTCCTCGAGGACGGCCAGAGCGGATGCGGCGTCCGGACCCCAGACCACCGGGCCCAGACGGTCGAGCAGTACGGCCCTGATCGGCGTGCGTCCTGCCGCGCGATCAGCGATACGGCCGGTCACCAGGTCGGCCACGCGGGGATCTCCGGGCCGGTGGTAGGGGATGAGCGGGACGTGCCCGACCTTCATGACGTAGTACGGCGTGAGGGGCGGGAGCACGTCGTCCGTGCTCCACACACCGGCCAGGGTGAGCGCGACCAGATGCGTGGAGTGGGTGTGGATGACGAAGCGTGCCGTGGGGTCGGCGGCACAGATGCGCCGGTGCAGGGTGAGGGTCTTGCTGGCGCGGTCGCCCGCGATCTGCTCGCCCCCGGCGTCGACCAGGGCCAGGCGCTCGGGGTCCAGGAAACCCAGGGCGGCGTCGGTGGGCGTGATCAGGTGGGAGTCGCCGACCCGCGCGCTGATGTTGCCGGCGCTCGCGTGGACGTAGCCCCGGGCGAAGAGGCTGCTGCCCACGCGGACGATCTCGGCGCGCGCGTCGTCCACCTCGTCCACCTTGCCGGCGCTGCTCACGGCCGCGCGAGGGAGTTGCGTCATGCGGACTCCCGGCCGAGGTGGGTGAAGGCCGAGGCGAAGAAGTCGGGGCCGCCGAAGTTGCCGGACTTCAGCGTGATGTGGAGCGTGTCCCCGCCCGGCAGGGCCGCCGCACACCACGGCACCCCGGGGTCGATCTGCGGTCCGATACGCAGCCCCGTCACGCCGAGGGCCTGCACCACCGCCCCCGACGTCTCGCCACCGGCGACGACGAGTTGACGGACGCCGAGCCCCATGAGGCCTTGGGCGACGCGGGCCAGGGTCTGCTCGACGAGCGCACCTGCCTCGGCGGCACCCAGGCGCCCCTGGACGCTCTTGACCGCGTCGGGCGTCTCGGTGGAGTAGACGAGCACAGGCCCATCGGCCAGGTGCGCGGCGGCGAAGGCCAGGGCCTGCCCGGCCACGTCCTCGCCCGCCGCGATCCGCAGCGGATCCACGCTGAACGCGGGCCGGCCGCCGCGCAGGAACTCGCGGACCTGGCCGTTGGTGGCGCCGGACACCGACCCGGAGACGACGGCCTGATGGCCGGTGGGCGGCGGCAGTCGGGCGGCGGCGGGGGACGGCTCGAAGCCCCAGTTCGCGGGCAGACCGATCGCCAGACCCGAGCCGGCTGTCACCAGCGGCATTCCCTTGACCGCGGCGCCCAGCCGTACGAGATCGTCGTTGGAGACGGCGTCGACGACCGCGGCGCCGATGCCCTCCCCGCGCAGCACGTCGACGCGCTCGCGGATCGCCTCGGCTCCGGCGGCGACCACGGTGTGGTCGATGAGACCGACCGGGCGCGCGGTCTGTGCGCCGAGCACGGACAACAGATTGGAGTCGGTCATCGGCGTCAGCGGGTGATGGCGCATGCCGCTCTCGCTGAGCAGGACGTCGCCGACGAAGAGATGGCCCTTGAACACGGTGCGCCCGTTGTCGGGGAAGGCGGGGGTCGCGACCGTGAAATCGGTGCCGATGGCGTCCATCAGGGCCTCGGTGACCGGCCCGATGTTGCCGGCCCGCGTCGAGTCGAAGGTCGAGCAGTACTTGAAGTAGATCTGCTCCGCGCCCGCGGACCGCAGCCACTCCAGCGCCCGCAGCGAAACCTCGACGGCCTCGGATGCCGGGGTGGTCCGCGACTTGAGGGCGATGACGACCGCGTCCGCGTCGAGCGGCCCTTCGACACCGGCCTGCGGCACGTCGATCAGCTGGACGACACGCATGCCCGCGCGCACCAGGTTGTTGGCCAGGTCCGTGGCGCCGGTGAAGTCGTCGGCGATGCAGCCGAGTCGGATTCCCATGCGTCAGCCCTCCAACGGCTCGGCGCGGCCGGGCAGTTCGATCCCCGGGAAAATCTTGATCACCGCGCTGTCGTCCTCGCCGCCCAGGCCGGATGCCGACGCCTGGAGGAACATCTGATGGGCGGTGGCCGCCAGGGGCAGGGGGAACTTCTCCGGCCGGGCCGCGTCGAGCACGAGCCCCAGGTCCTTGACGAAGATGTCGACCGCGGACAGCGGTGTGTAGTCCCCGGCGAGCACGTGCGCCATGCGGTTCTCGAACATCCACGAGTTGCCGGCGCTGTGCGTGATGACTTCGTAGAGCGCTTCGGCGGGCACGCCCGCCTTGATGCCCAGGGCCATCGCCTCGGCCGCCGAGGCGATGTGCACGCCCGCGAGCAGCTGATTGACCACCTTGACCTTGGAGCCGATGCCGGCCTCGTCGCCCAGGCGGTAGACCGTGGCGCTCATGGCTTCGAGTACCGGATCGGCGATCGCGTACGCGGTGGGGGCGCCCGACGTCATCATGGTGAGCTCGCCGCAGGCGGCCCGCGCGGCGCCACCGGAGATGGGCGCGTCCAGGTAGAGCACGCCACGCTCGGCCAGGCGCCGTTCGAGCTCGCCGGACCAGGTGGGGTCGGCCGTGGAGCACATGACGTAGACGGAACCGGGACGCAGCCGCTCGGCCGCGCCGCCGACGCCGTCCGTGCCGAACAGGACCGACTCGACCTGCGCCGCGTTGACCACGACGCCGACCAGGACGTCGACCGAGGCCGCCAGGTCACCGGCGGAGGCGAAGGCGGTGCCGCCGTCCTCGGCGAAGGCCGATGCCACGTCGGGGCGCAGATCATGAACGCCCACGTCGAACCCCGCGTCCCGCAGGGTGCGCGCCATGCCGAGCCCCATGGCCCCGAGCCCCACCACGCCCACGCGCGGCCCTGCCGGCCTGTCCTGGTCGTCCATGCCCATCCTCGTCTCGCTGTGCTGTGCCGTCCGGGGTGCGGCCCGGCTCTGAATCCGTGCGGCGATCGGGTCATATGATGACCTGAGGATGTGGGATGGCGCACTGTGATGCCGGTCACATGCCGGGTGGAGGTGTGGGCGGTGGCCGGTGCGGGCGGACGCACCGGCCGGGACGCTCAGGAGTGCGACAGTCCCATACCGGCGAACCAGCGGGCCGACACGGCGGCGACCTCGTCCAGCGCCCCTGGTTCCTCGAACAGGTACGTGGCGCCGGGGATCACGCGCAGCCGGCTCAGGGTGCGCAGCCGGTTGGCCGTCTCCCGGTTGAGCCGCAGCACCTCGGTGTCACGGCCACCCGCGAGCAGCAGGACGGGCGCGGACACCCGGCCGATCACGTCGTCCCCCGCCAGGTCGGGGCGGCCGTCGGGGCAGATCACCGTTTCCACGATCCCGGGCCGGGCGGCGGCGGCGCCGAGCGCGGCCGCCGCGCCCGTGCTCGCGCCGAACAGGCCGAGCGGCAGATCGGTGGCGCGGGCGGCGAGCCAGTCCACGGACGCGATCAGACGGTGTGTCAGCAGGTCGATACCGCAGTGGTGTTGACCGGTCGCCCAGTCGGCGGCCTCCTCGTCCGCGGTGAGCAGGTCGATGAGCAGTGTCCCGAGCGCGGCGTCGTGCAGCGCGCAGGCTACCGCCCGGTCGCGCGGGCTGTGCCGGGGGCTGTCGCTTCCGTGGGCGAGGATCGCGACGCCGAACACCGTGTCCGGCACGGTCAGTTCACCGATGATCGCCCCCTCGCCGTTGGGCACGGTGATGGTCTCGGACAGCATGGAACCTCCGGTTTCCGGGGACGGGGTGCGTGCCGGGTACCCCGCGCGGACTTCACTACGCGGCAGCGTCATCCAGGATGTGCCCGCGGCGCTCGCCGGGCCCGGACGAGCGCCCGGCCCCCGGCCGCGTACCACTGGTGCCCGAGCAGCACGGCCAGGGCGATGCCGACCACGTCCCCGCCGTAGTACATGACATACGACGCGCCGTGCAGATCGGCCACGGCATACGTGGTGCCGGGCGGGCCCGTGGCGTACAGCGACTTGGCCAGGATTCCGTGCGCGGCCGACGCGGCCAGCAGGCAGCCGCCCCGCAGCGCGAACCCGGCACGGTGACGCAGCGGGTCCACGGCCAGGACGGCGAAGGCCAACAGCAGACCGGAGGTCAGAAGATGCGCGCCGACCAGCGCGTGCAGCCAGGGCCGGTGGTGTCCGGCGGCCAGCAGCGGCGTGCGGTACACCGCCCACAGGCCGGCGACGTGCAGGAGCGCGGCCACCGGCGGCCATACGAGCAGGGCCGCCGCGCGGGAACGTACGCACGAGAGGAGCCGCTGTCGAGGCCGCACGGGCAGCGCGCGCAACGCCAGGGTCACGGGCCGGCCGAGTACGAACAGCAGCGGCGCGATCATCCCGATGCCCAGATGGGTGACCATGTGCCCGGTGAACGGCGGCCACCCGTGCCACGGCGCGGCCAGCGAGGCGATCAGCGCCGTGCCGCCGGCACAGAACGCGACGTCACGCCGGTGCGGCCAGCGGTCGCCGCGCCCACGCAGCCGCCAGGACGCCGCCACGTAGCCGAGGCAGCACACGGCCACGACCAGCACCACGGCCGTCATCGGCGGGCCCGGACCAGCAGCAGCACGCCTCCGAGCAGGAACAGCACGGCGATCACGTTCCAGGTCCAGTCGTACGGTGCGAGGTCCACCCCGTAGCGGATCTGGTGCAGCTCCAGCGCCTTGTGCTGGAACGTGCCGTCGTACAGCTGGAAGCCGCCGAGCCCCAGGCACAGGCCCGACCAGCAGGCGGTGAGGTTCCGGGCGCCCCGGCGCCACAGATCCGCGTACAGGAACAGGCCCGCCACCATCGCAAGCCAGCCGAACGCATGGAATATCCCGTCGGAGACCAGACCGGCCTCGCTCGACGCCTTGTCGTAGAAGTGGTGCCAGTGCAGCAACTGGTGGAACACCATCTCGTCGACGAACGCCGCGATCCCTACGCCGACCAGGGCCCCGGCGAGGAGGGAGCGCGTACGTCGTTGCTGCTCACGGGGGTGGAACGTCATCCGGGGCTCCTCGGTGTCCGGCGGCCGTGCGGGACCGGGTACCCGTGAAGCGGAACGGCAGAGCGTCGTATTCGAGCCCCCGTGCCGTAAGGCGTACGTGCCGCCAGGACGGTGATTGCGTACGGTGAAAGCCCCCCGGAAATCCATGAACGGAGCCCTCGTGACGCGTGCCGCCCTGTTCGACGTCGACGGAACGCTCGTCGATACCAACTACCTGCATGTCACGGCCTGGTGCGAGGCGCTTCGGCAGGCCGGTCACCGGGTGCCGATGCGCGCCGTGCACCACGCGATCGGCCTGGGCGGCGGCGACCTGATCGCGCACGTCCTCGGCGACGACCGCGATCCGGACCAGGACGATGCCATCAGCGCCGCGCACAAGACGCTCTACGGCACCCACTTCGACCGGCTCGAAGCCTTCGAGAACGCGGGACAATTGCTGCGTTCACTCGCGGGGGACGGCTGGACCATCGTCCTGGCGACCTCCGCGGGAGGCGCCGAACTCGACGCGCTGCGCGCCGCCGTCGACGCGGACGACGTCATCACGGCGACGGCCAGCGCCGACGACGTCGACGAGGGCAAGCCCGCTCCGGAGCCCGTCGCGCACGCCCTCGAACTGGCCGGTGCGCACGCGCGGGACAGCGTGCTCGTCGGCGACTCGGTCTGGGACATGGAGTCCGCGCGGCGCGCGGGCGTCACCCCGCTTGCTGTCCTGAGCGGCGGCATCCCCCGCGAGGATCTCACCAGGGGCCGGAGCGGCGGAGGTGTACGACGACACCGCCCACCTGCTGGCGTCGCTCAAGGACAGCGTGTTCGCACGCAAGGAGAACGCGGGCTGACCTGTCAGCGAGACTGCCGCCCAAGGGAGTTGAGCCGGGCGGCCTGACGTGTCAGGTGGTCGCGCTCGGCGAGGTCGGGTGCCTTGCGGGCCGCCTCGGCGTAGAGCCGTGCCGCCTTTGCCAGGTCGCCGTCCCGCTCGTGGAGGTAGGCCGCCACCGCCGTGTACCGGGGCAGCGAGTCATCCAGTGCCGCGAGCGCCGACAGACCGGCGCGTGGTCCGTCGGCCTCGCCGACGGCCACCGCGCGGTTGAGCCGGACGATCGGGCTGTCGGTCAGGCGAGCGAGCTCGTCGTACCACTCGACGATCTGCACCCAGTCGGTCTCGTCGGCGGCGGGCGCGTCCGCGTGGAGCGCCGCGATGGCGGCCTGGGCCTGGAACTCGCCGAGCCGGTCACGGGCGAGGGCCGCGTACAGGATCCCGATGCCCTCGGCGATCGCCTTGGTGTCCCACCGGCCGCGATCCTGCGCGGCGAGCGGCACCAGGCTGCCGTCGGGCGCGGTCCGTGCGCCGCGCCGGGCGTGGTGGAGCAGCATGAGGGCGAGCAGGCCCGCGACCTCGGGGTGGTCGATCGCTGCCGATAGCTGCCGGGTGAGCCGGATGGCCTCGGCGGCCAGGTCGACGTCGCCGGAGTAGCCCTCGTTGAAGACCAGATAGAGGACGCGCAGCACGGTGGCGACGTCGCCGGTCTTGTCCAGGCGCACCCCCGAGACGGTGCGCTTGGCCCGGCTGATGCGTTGGGCCATGGTGGCCTCGGGCACCAGGTAGGCCTGGGCGATCTGACGGGTGGTGAGCCCGCCGACGGCGCGCAGCGTGAGCGCGACCGCGGAGGACGGAGTCAACGACGGGTGGGCGCACAGGAAGTAGAGCTGGAGCGTGTCGTCCACCGTGGGCGCGGGCCCCGGCGCCGGTTCGTCCTCGACGAGATCCTCACGCCGGCGCCGGGCGGCGTCCGAGCGGGTCGCGTCGAGGAACCGGCGCCAGGCCACGGTGACCAGCCAGCCCTTCGGGTCGCGCGGAGGGTCGGCCGGCCAGACGCGGACCGCCTCGACCAGCGCGTCCTGCACGGCGTCCTCGGCCGCGGCGAAGTCGGCTCCGCGGCGGACGAGGACGCCGAGCACGCTGGGCGTGAGACTCCTGAGCAGGACGTCGTCCACGTCGGATGTCACTCCGTGATGGTGTGCGATGCCGTGAGGAAGGGTCGCAGCTCGAGCCACTCGTGGATCGGCTTCCCACCCGCCCCCGGGGCGGCCGACAGCTCCCCGGCCAGCTCGAGGGCGCGCTCATAACTGTCGACGTCGATCACCATCCAGCCCGCGATGAGATCCTTGGTCTCGGCGAACGGCCCGTCGGTGACCGGAGGCCGCCCCTCACCGCCGTACTGCACGAAGGTCCCCTCGGGAGCGAGCGCCTGACTGTCGACGAACTCACCGGTCTGCTCGAGGCGCGCCGCGAAGTCCTGCATGTACCGCACGTGATCCGAGATCTCCTCGGGCGTCCACTGGTCCATGGGCACGTCGTTGACCGCTGCCGGGGCGCCGCGGTAGTGCTTGAGCAGCAAGTACTTGGCCATCGTGTTTCTCCTCGGTACTGGTGCGACCCATTGTGGTCGCATTCACTACGGGGACGGAGCGGGCCACGGATTCTCGACATCGGCGGCCGGTTGATTCTGGCATCGGGTACAACACGCCAGTACCCTCCCGGTTCTGGTCGATCGGCTGAAAGACCCTGGCCACGCATGACGAAGGGACCCCTCATCGATGCGCATCCTCCTGATCGGGCCGCCCGGAGCCGGCAAGGGCACACAGGCAGTGCGCCTTGCCGCGCATCTGTCGATTCAGCACGTCTCCAGCGGTGACCTGTTCCGCGAGCACATCGACCGGGGCACGGAGCTCGGGCAGATCGCCGACACGCACCTACGCGCCGGCCTGCTGGTACCGGACGAGGTCACCATCGCGGTGATCGAAGAGCGCCTTGCCCGCCCGGACACCGAGCACGGATTCCTGCTGGACGGCTTCCCCCGCAACCTTGCCCAGGCGGAGGCGCTGGACGACATCCTCGCCCGCGCGGAGTCGAGGCTGGACGCCGTGCTCGACCTGAAGATCCCCGAAGCGCAGGTGGTCGGGCGGATCGCTGGACGACGACTGTGCCGTCGGGACCGCGGACACATCTTCCACGTCGACTACGGCCCGCCTGAGGTGGCAGGAACCTGCGACGTCTGCGGCGGTGAGCTCTACCAGCGCGACGACGACCGCGAGGCGACCGTGCGCAGGCGCCTGGAGGTCTATCACGGCGAAACGGCCCCGGTCGTCGACCACTTCAAGGCCCAGGGGCTGGTGACCACCCTCTCTGCCGTCGGCGAGGTCCAGGAGGTCCTCGACCGCGTGCTGGCCGCGATCGGCCACGGCCAGGTCGATGCCTCCGGCGCCGGGAAGCAGTGAGCCGGAGGCTGGGGCGTCAGCTCCGCCAGGTGGGCAGGGTCGGCAGAGGGCCCTGCGGTTCGACGGTCAGCGGGTGGCCGTCCGTTCGCCCGGTGAGCCAGCCCAGCAGCTCGGCAGCCGGGCCGGTCACGCGCGGCCCCGGGCTGTCGCCGATCACCCGGGGGCGCTGGTCCTCGTCGGCGCACAGCGTCATGGGCGGGGATTGAGGGTCGGTGCGCAGATTCGCGGTGGTCGTTTCCAGTTCGCGGGCGGTGAAGAGGGCCGGCCAGTGGGCCGGACCGTGGCCGGTGGCCAGGTCGGTGTGGTGCACCTCCACCTCGCGCAGCATGCTGCCGACGGCCCCGCGCACCGGCCGCAGACCGGCCCCGAGCCAGCGCACCGGTACGTCCCAGGCGTTCGGGGGGTGGGCGGCTGCCGCGGAGAGGAAGCGGTGCAGCGCGGTGTCCATGTCGTAGAGGAGGGCGCAGGCGGAACGTCCGGCGCCCTCCTCGATGTCTCGTTCCCGCTGGCCGTCGTCGGCGTACTGCGGCACGTCGGTGCCCGTGCGGGCGGAGGCGAGCAACCGGGTGCGCGAATCGGCGCTGCGGGCGAGGTGCGTCAGGACGTGGCCGCGGGTCCAGCCGGGCAGCAGGGAGGGGGCCTCTACGTCCTGGTCCGACAGCGAGGCCGCCGTCGAGAGCAGTCGGTCGACGCGGGTGCGCAGCAGGGGCAGGAGATCGGCAGGGCTGTCCCCTTCTTCGTGCGGCATGGGCCTCCGATCGGTGATGACGCGGCGCGACACCTGGTATCCGATACTTGTTCCCAGCTTGAGACGCCATGCACCTCGTGCCCTCAGACCTTCCAGGACCTGAGCTGCGTGGCGACCGCGTAGACACCGATGCGGCTCTCGCGGATCTTGCCGACGAGGTCGGACAGTGCTCCGTAGGGCGGGTCGATGCCCTCGCCGGACTGGTCCATGTACTGGGCGGCGACGAACGCCGCGTACAGGCTGTTGCGGTACGGCAGTGGCTCCAGGCGCACGATGGTGTGCAGCAGGGCGGCGGCGCGCCAGGCCGCGTCCGGGTCGGCGGATTCCAGGGTCGGCAGTTTCGTCTTGTGGCGGGCGACCGCGGCGACCAGCGCGGAGTAGTCCGACACGGACATGTCCTCGGGGGCGACGGCGAACTCCTGGACGTCCAGGAGCCAGGCCACATCTACGTACAGAGCCATCAGGCGGCCGCGGACCCCTCGTGACGTGCGGAGGGTGGAATCTCCTCGGGATTGGCCGCGTCGAACTCGGCCCGCAGCCTGTCGGCCCAGGTGGCGGCTCCGGCGACGAACTTCTGGCGTTCCATTTCACGGACTCCGAGGTCGTGCAGGTACTGCTTGAGGCTCTTGCCCTCGGCCGCCGCGGCGGCGCGGACACCCTTGAGCTCCTCATCGGTGAAAGTCACGTTCAGAGACGGCATACCTCCAAGGTACCAACTAGGTACCTGCCGGGGGAGTGCCTCCTGCGTCCGCCCCGGAATCGGGCCCCGACAGCAAGGGGAAGAGCCGGGTGATGAGGGCGACCGGGCGAGCGCCGTCCGGCCGGGCCAGGGGGCGTTGCTCGCGGTCCTGGTAGGGGGCCAGCGCCCGCCGCACGGTGTCCGCGACCCGGTTCATCTCCTCGGGCGTCAGGTAGGCGAGGGCGCTGAAGGCCTCGTCGCGGCGCCATTCGGCCGGGGCCTGGTCGCGCTGGGCGAGCCAGCGCTGCCAGCTCTCGTCCTCCAGGCCGCGCGCCAGATCACCGAACTGGTCCTCCGAAGCCGCACCGGCCGAAGGGTGCTGCTGCCGCAGGCGCCAGGGACGCGCACGCCCCCCGTGGTGAGGAGCCTCCTCGATGTGCCCGTGCCGGGCGAGCTGCCGGAGGTGAAACGAGCAGAGCCCCGAGCTGTGGCCAAGGCGGGCTGCGGCCTCGGTCGCGGTGACGGTGCCGACTTCGGCCAGCAGCTCCATCAGCGCCGTACGCACCTCGTGCTCGCGCAGTCCGTCGTCACCGGTGTTCTGAGGCGTCCGGTCGGGAGAGGAAGTGAGGTCATCTTCAGTCACTTTGCAAAGTCTGCTACTTTGCAAAGCCCTTGGCAAGGCAATGCCAGGCAAGAGCGTGGACGCACGCAGAAGCAGAAGGGGGAGACAGCGATGTCCGTTCGTCACGACCGGTCCCGTCCCGTGGACCGGCGGGTCCGTGTGCTGGGTCAGCCGGTCGACACGTATCCCGCTCCGTCGCCGGAAGCGGCACGGGGCTCCCTGCGTCGGGTCACGGTGGTGGGGGAGGAGGTCCTGAGGCGACCGTGCCGAGAGGTCACCGAGTTCGGAACCGCGGAACTGTCGGCGCTCATCGACGACATGTTCCTCACGATGTACGTGGCCGACGGTGCCGGCCTCGCCGCCAACCAAGTAGGCGTAGACATAAGGCTGTTCGTCTACGACTGCCCGGACGACGACGGGATCCGGCACGTCGGCCACATCATCAACCCCGTCCTGGACCTCCCCGATCCGGGCAGCCGCCGGCTCGTCGACGAATGCGAGGGCTGCCTGTCCGTGCCCGGGGCCACCATGAAGGTCTCCCGGCCCGATCGGGCCGTCGTTCGCGGGCTTGACAAGGACGGCAACCCCCTCGTCATCGAGGGCATGGGCTACTTCGCCCGGTGCCTGCAGCACGAGGCCGACCATCTTCTCGGACACACGTATCTCGACCGGCTCTCCAAGCGGGACCGCAAGGACGCCCTTGGGCAGATGGCAGAGCGCCGCGAGGGCGTCTTCGCCCAACGAGCCCTCAAGGCTGACAGCTTGCGGCGTTGAGAGCCACCGCATCGAGAGCCTGAGAGCCCGGGGCGACTCAGAGCGCCGCGCTGGCCTCGCCGATCGCCTGGTCCAGCATGGTCAGACCCAGTGAAAGCTCGTCCTCGGTGGCCGTCAGTGGTGGCGCCATGCGCAACACCCCGCCCATGCCCGCGAGTTGGACGATGTTCAGGTGCAGCCCGAGTTCGAGGCAGCGCCGGGTGACCCGCGCCCCCAGCTCGTTCGAGTGCTGCTTCGTCTCGCGGTCGGCGACGAGTTCGAGCCCGGCCAGCAGGCCCCGGCCGCGGACGTCGCCGACGGCCGTGTGCCGCCCGGCGATGTCCGCCAGGCCGCGGTGGAGGAACGCGCCGAGCGTCCGGGCGCGTTCGTCGAGCCTGTCGCCGATGAGGACATCGAGGACGGTGTTGCCGACCGCGGCCACCAGCGGGTCGGCGACGTGCGTGGTGAAGAACAGGAATCCGCGCTCGTACGCCTCCTGCTCGATCTCGGCGCTGGTGATTACGGCCGCCAGGGGCAGGCCCGCGCCCAGCGTCTTGGAGAGCGTGAGGATGTCGGGCACGACGCCGTCGCGCTCGAACGCGTACCAGGTCCCGGTACGGCACAGGCCGGTCTGGGCCTCATCGAGGATCAGCAGCATCCCGCGCTCCCGGCACTTGGCGTGCAGCGCCGCGAAGTACCCGGCAGGCGGCTCGATGATCCCGCCGGAGCTGAGGATCGGTTCGACGAGACACGCGGCCAGGCTGCCGGTCGACTGGGCGTCGATCAGGTCGAAGGCGAAGTCCAGCTGGCGGCGCCAGTCCAGCGAGCCGTCGTCCGTGGTGAAGTCGGGCCGGTAGGCGTTCGGCACGGGGATGGCGAAATTGCCGGGCGCGCCCGGACCGTATCCCTTGCGCCCCGCGCTGTAGGTGGCGGACGCGGCGGCCTGTGTCATGCCGTGCCAGGACCGCGCGAACGACACGATCTCGTGCTTGCCGGTCACGAGCTTGGCCATCCGGATCGCGGCCTCGTTGGACTCGGCGCCGGTCGTCAGGAGCAGCGCCTTCTCCAGCGGCGCGGGCAACGTCTCGGTGAGCCGCCGTGCGAGGTCGACCACCGGGCGGCTGAGCATGCCGCTGAAGAGGTGGTCGAGGGACGCGACCTGCCGCTGGACGGTCGCGACGATCTCCGGGTGCGAGTGGCCAAGGATCGCGCTCATCTGACCGGAGGTGAAGTCGAGGATCTTCCGGCCGTCCGCGGTGAACAGGAAGCTACCGGCGGCACGGTCAATGATCTCGCGGGTGAACTCGCCGCCGTAGCGCACGAGATGCCTTTCGGCATCGGTCCAGAAGGTGTCGGTGGACGCGGGGGCGGTGGTCGAAACGGTCATGTCTCCGACGGTAGGCGGCAGCCGAGCGACACGTCCATCTCACAATTCCTGCTTTCCTGTTCGGCAGAACCGCACAACAATGGGGGGCGTGATGAACCCCTGGAGGCTGCGGCTGCTCAGCCAGCTCGACACCCTCGGCACCGTCCGGGCGGTCGCCCAGGCCGCCAACCTGAGCCCGTCGAGCGTCTCCCAGCAGCTCGCCGTGCTCGAGGCCGAGACCCGCACGCAGCTCCTGGAACGCACGGGGCGCCGGGTGCGGCTGACCCCGGCCGGGCTGATCCTCGCGCGGCGGGCGCGGGCGATCCTCGATCACATGGGCAGCGTGGAGGCCGAGCTGCGCGGGTTCGGCGAGGAGCCCGCCGGACTGGTGCGACTGGGGGCCTTCCAGAGCGCGATCCACACCATGGCGGTGCCCGCGGTGCGCCGCCTGGCGCGCGAGCATCCCCACCTCGACGTCGAACTGCTCGAGCTGGAACCGCACGCGAGCATGCCCGCGCTGCGCAACGGCGACGCGGACATCATCATCACGACCACGGACTTCGACGAGCTGCCCCTGGGGCCGGACCTGGACATCGTCCCGCTGGCCACGGACCCCGTACTCCTGGTGGTCCCGCCCGAGCACCCCGCGGCCGGGCGCGGCGCGGCGGACCTCGCGGCCTACGCGGACGAGCCGTGGGCCTTCGACATCCCGCAGTCGTACATGGCCCATCTCGCCCTGCGGCTTTGCCGTCAGGCGAGGTTCGAACCGCGGGTGGTGTGCCGGTTCAGCAACTACATGATGACCCTGCAGCACGTCGAGGCCGGGCTGTCGATCGCCCTGCTGCCGGGCCTCGCGGTCGACGACCGCCGCTACCGCGTCGCCACCAGGGAACTCGCCGCTCCGGTGACCCGCACGATCACGGCGGCGATCCGCCGCGGCTCACCGCCGCGCGCGGCGGTGCGTGCCGTGCTGGAGGCGCTGCGCCAGCAGCCGGAGCTGCCGCTGGCGGTACGGGAGTGAGCGGCCGGCTCTGGGCACGCCGCTATCCGAAGATGTCGTAGCTGCGCCGGTAGATCGCGTCCGTGTGGCCTTGTACGTCCCGGTGGACCTCCTCCAGGCGCCGGTAGAGCCGGTGGCGGTCCGAAGAGGGCAGGAAGGTCGCGCCGGGGCGGACCATCGCGGACACCGCTTCGTCGAAGTCCGCGTACGCGCCGAGGCCCACGGCCGCGCAGATCGCGGCGCCGAGCCCGGCGGTGCTCGTGGCCTCGGCGCGGCGGGCGGGGACGCCGTGGACATCGGCGTGGATCTGCATCATCAGGTCGGAGCGGGATCCGCCGCCGGAGACGATGACCTCGCGGTACTCGGTGCCCAGTTCCGCCGCCATCCGGGCGCTGGTGTCATGGACGGTCATGGCGAGGGCCTCGAGGATCGAGCGGTAGATGTGGAAGCGGCCCTGGCGGCCGTCGAAGCCGAGGATGGAGCCCTTGCGGAAGGGGGCGTCGCCGGGGGCGAGCCAGTCAAGGACCGTCATCAGGCCGTCGCAGCCCGCCGGGACCTTCGCGGCCTCGGAGTTGAGGTGGTCCTCGACGGAGACTCCCGCGGCGCGTGCGTGCGCGGCGGCCTCCTCGCCCAGCAGGTCGCGGTACCAACTCACCGTCCACATGCCGCGCCGCACGCCGTGCGACTCGTAGAGGTAGGAGTGCGGCTCGGACGCGTAGTTGGTCCAGAAGTCGGTCGCGTCGGGGACGTTGCGCGGGCCCGTCGTCATGCCCGCGACGTACGTGCCCAGGGAGACGAGGAGGGTGTCGGGGGTGCGCAGTCCGCAGCCCAGGGCCTCGACCGCCTTGTCGTTGGCGGTGGCGACGACGGGGAGGCCGGCCGGGATGCCGGTGTGGGCCGCGGCGGCCTCGGTGACCGTGCCGAGGGTGTCGCCGGGCTCGACCAGCTCCAGGAGCATGTCGCGCGGGATGCCGTACTTGGCGAGTTCCGCGTCGTCGTCCGTCCACTGCCAGGTGTCGGAGTCCAGGGGCCACATCCCGGCGTAGTTGGCTGCCGTGTCACGGAAGGCGCCCGTCATGCGGTGGCTGACGTAGCCGGAGGACGTGGTGACGTAGGCCGCATCGGGGTTCGTCGCCGTGTAGGGCAGGGAGACCCGCTCGTCCATCCAGCTCATGACCGGCTGGGCCAGGGTGCCGTCCGCCCTGAGGACCGCCCGGCAGAACCGGATCGTGCACAGGCCCACTCCCACGATGTCCGCCACGTCCCCGCCGAAGTCCGCCATGGCCGCGCGGCTCGCCTCGCCGATCGACGTCCACAGGTCGTCGTCCGGGTGCTCGACGACACCGGGGCGCGGGGTGTCGTAGGGGCGCAGCGGGGCGCGGCCCTCGCCGACGGCACGGCCGTGGGCGTCGAAGACGGTCACCTTGGACGACTGGGAGCCGTTGTCGATGCCGATGAAATAGCGGGGACGGGTGCTGGTCATGCCCACTCCGGTCAGGTCGTACGGGGGGATGGGGAGAGAACGATGAGGAGAGGGGGCGCGGGCCGGTCGGCAGGAGGGCGCCGACCGGGCCCGCGCACAAGGGACTTCAGGCGTCCGTCGGGAAGATGGTGCCCTTGTTCATGATCCCGTTCGGGTCGAAGGCCTCCTTGAGCTTGGCGAGGATCGCGTACGCGCTGCCGTGCTCCTGCGTGGTCCAGGGCGCGCGGTACTTGCCGATGCCGTGGTGGTGGACGATCGAGCCGCCGACCCGCAGAGCCTCCTCGACGATGATCGCGTTGAGCGGGACGTGGTACTTGTTGATCTCTTCGCGCGGCTCACAATTGATCTTGTAGTCGTAGACGAAGTAGAGGTTCGTGCCCGTCTGGTAGCTGTGCGAGGAGTGGGCGCCCAGCATCACCAGGTCGTCGGCCGCGGGGAACTCGGTGCGGATGCGGTGCATGACGTTGTCGTACAGCTCCACGGTGCGCGACCAGTCGACCGATACCTCGGTGGTGTAACCGAGTTCGGCCTGCTCGAGCATGACCTGCTGCTCGGCCTCGATCTTGTCGACACCCCAGTTGAGGTTGTCGAACCAGTTCTCGACGAGGGCCGGGTCGACCTTCTCGTGCGCGTACTGGCCGATGACGCGCTCGATCTCCTCGCTGGTCGCGCGGACGATGCCCTTGGGCCCCTCGGCGACGAAGATGACGACGACCTTGCCGTCGTAGAAGTGCGAGAAGTGCTGGCGGGCATCCTCCGGCGAGTACACGCGCACCACCGACGGCTTGAAGCCGTTCGTGACGACCTCGCGGATCACCTTCACGCCGGTGGCGATGTCGTCGACGAGGAAGCCGTGGAACTCGTTGTTCTCCGGCTGGTACTTGAAGATCTTGACGGTGACCTCGGTGATGTAGCACAGCGCGCCCTCGTTGCCGATGACGATGTGCCGGATGTCCGGGCCCGCCGAGCGGCGCGGCACGTTCTTGATGCGGGTGACGGTGCCGTCGGGGAAGACCGCCTCCAGGCCGACGACCATGTCCTCGATCGCCCCGTAGAGGGTCGAGAACTGGCCGATGGAGCGGGTGGAGACCAGACCGCCGTACTGGGCCAGGGGCTTGGACTGCGGGGAGTGCCCGGTGGTCAGGCCCATCGCGCGCAGCGTGTCCTCCAGTACCTGGAGCCGTACCCCGCACTGGACGGTGGCCTGCATGTTCTCCGGGTCGATCTCGATGATCTCGTCGAGGCCCGAGCCGTCGAGTACGAGGGTGTCGTCGACCGAGGTCTCCAGGCCGCCCTCGGTGCCGGTGCGGCCGGTGCGGGCGACGACGTTGATCCTGTTGTCGTCGGCGAAGGCGAGGACCTTCGCGACGTCCTCGGTCGAGCGGGCGTTGACGATCGCGGCCGGGATCGGGCCGTCGAAGATGCCGTGCACGGACTGGTACTTCTTGAACCGGTCGACGCTCGCGAGCTTGAGCTGCTCCTCGTCCGTGACGATCTGCCCGGCGGCGAGCAGATCGGTGAGGCGGGCGACGATGTCCTCGCGGGTGAGCTTGGAGAGCGACTGGGTCATGGTGATCTACCTCGTTCGGTGCGGTGTGAGGGGTGTGCCGAAGATGTCGGGGCGGGTGAAGCCGTCGGGGGCGGGCGGACGCGTCGGGCTCAGCGGACCAGGTAGCCCCCGTCGACCGGGAGGACGTGGCCGTTGACGTAGTCCGACGCACGCGAGGCGAGGAAGACCGTGGCTCCCATCAGGTCGGCGACATCGCCCCAGCGGCCGGCCGGGATGTGGTCCAGGACGCGCTGGTTCGTCTGCGCGTCCGCCCGCGTCGCCTCGGTGATCTTTGTGGCGAAGTAGCCGGGCGCGATCGCGTTGACCTGGATGTTGTGCTGGGCGACCTCGTCGCAGTAGGCCTTGGTGAAGCCGGCGATGCCGTGCTTGGTGGCGGCGTACGCCGGGGAGAACTGGCCGCCGAGGAACGAGAACATCGACGCGATGTTGATGATCTTGCCGGAGCGCTGCGGGATCATGAACCGGATCGCCTCGTGGCTCAGCTCGAACGGCGCCGTCAGGTTCACGCCGATCATCGGGTCCCACTCGGCGCGCCCGAACTTCTCCACCTCGGCGAGATTGCAGATGCCGGCCGAGTTCACCACGATGTCGACCGAACCGAAGGCGTCCGCGCACCCCTCGACGATCTGCCGCGGCACGCCGGGCTCGGTGAGGTCGGCCGCGAGGAATTCCATGCTCCGGCCCTCGGCCTCGATGAGCGCCCGCGTCATGCCGTCGTCGTCGGCGACGGACGGCACGAAGACGTTCGCCCCGGCCTTGGCGAGGGCCAGCGAAAAGGCCTGGCCCAGGCCGGTGTTGCCGCCGGTGACGATGGCGTTCTTGCCGTCGAGGGAGAAGAAGTCGCGGTGGAACTCGGTGATGTCCATGGGGAGTTCGCTCTTTCGTGGTGCGCTGCGGGCAAGGGGTCCTGGCGGGCGGTTCAGGCGCTCACGGGCACCGCCTCGGGAGCCTCGGGGGTGCCCGACACGGAGCGTGCGGCCAGTTCACGGCGCCGCAGGCGGGTGGTGACGGTGGTGAGGCCCAGGCCGAGCAGGGCCATGGCCAGGAGGAACAGGAAGAGGGTGGTGTAGCCGCCGCCGTGCTCGGGCACAGCGGGCGTGGATGCCGGGTCGCCGATCCACCAGGCGCACACGGTGGGCAGGAAGGCGTCGGGCAGATAGGCGATCCCCGAGGCGAGGCCGATGACGCCGCCGCGTTCGTTCTGCGGGATCTCGACCTCGCCGACCTGCGCCCAGTAGACGCCCCGGCTGGCGAACACCAGCAGGCACAGCGCGAACATCAGGGCCAGCGCCACCCACTTGAAGGCCGCGGAGCGCGGCAGGACGAGGAAGACGAGGGCGACGGCGGCGCAGCCCGCGAACATCCACCGCAGAAAGCGGGGTGTGGAGCGGGTGACCTTGTCCACGACGACTCCACCGGCGGGCCCGGCGACGAACTGGAAGACGTAGGTGCGTACGACGCCGATGACGCCGATGAGCGCGGCGGCCATCCCGTACTGATGCTCCAGGAGCGGCGAGAAGTAGCCGAGCGTGGTGTAGAAGCAGTACATCAGCATGACCGTGCCGCCGATCAGCCATGTGTACTTGTTGCGCGCGGCACGCCACAGCTGGTGCAGGGTGACGGTGCTGGAGCCGAGGCCGGCCAGGCGCTCCTCGTCGCCCTTGACGAACAGCCACACGAGTACGGCGTAGACGAAGCACAGCGCGCCGTAGATGCGGATCAGCCAGAGCACGCCCGCCGCCTCGGCGACGCTCGCCGCGACGACGGCCGTCCCCACGAAGCCGACGATCGTCGACGTGACACCCCGCACGCCCTCAAGGAAACCGAACAGGCGGCCCTGCTCGGAGGAATCGCCCAGCATTCCGATGGCTTTCACCAGAGCGGCCCAGTAGAGGCCCATTCCCATGACGGCCATGAGGACGTGCGCAGCGAGAATTCCCCAGTAACCCGGCACGGTTCCCAGATAGAGGTCGGCCACACCGGTGCCGATGAGCGCGGTCACGATGAGCGCCTTGGGACGGAACTTGTCGGCGAACCAGCCGCCGAAGAAGTACATCACCATGGCGACGACACCGAAGATCGAGATGATGTTGGCGTAGTCCTGCGCCGACAGGTCGAGGGCCTGGGCCGTGGGGCCCAGGAAAACGAACCGTATGTACGCGACCTGATAGACGATTCCGCAGGTCATCGACAGGATCAGAAAACTGACCCACCTCTGGGACTTGGTCACGGCGCTCACCACCTCTTTGTGGAAATGCAGGGCAGGACGGGGCAGGACGGCGCGCCCGAAAAAGGGCACAAAAAAAGAACAGCAACTCTCCCGGTGACGGGTGGAGTTACTGTTCTCTGGTCTCTAGTAACTGCCCCGGAACAGAGGTGCGTTGACCCTTGCTCCGGAAGCCGATATGCGATTGTGGTGCAGCGTGTGGCGGCGCCTTCTGCGGGCCGCTCCGCAAAAGTAAATCGAGGGTGTCGGCAGTGTCAACCCCCGATTTCACATCGCCCAGACCTCCCGGTTCGACGAGGCGATCGCACTCGCTCCCGCCTTCAGCGCGGCGAACACGTCGTCCCGGTCGCAGACCAGACCGCCCGCGATGAGCGGCACGTCGATGTCCGCGACGACCCAGGAGATGACCCGCGGCATGCAGCCCGGCAGGATCTCCACACAGTCGGCCTTCGACATGTGCACCTGCGGGGCGAGGTTGCGGTACGAGAGCGAGTCGATGAGGAAGAAGCGGTGCACCGTGTAGAGACCGAGCTCGCGGGCCGCGCGCAGCATGAACGCCTTGGAGCTGAGAACCCCGTCGGCGGCCGTCTGCTCCTTGACGTAGCGCACCACGATCTCCTTGGCCGCGAAGCCTTCGAGCAGGTCCACGTTGACGAGCACGACCCGGCCGTCGTCCTTGAGCCGCCGCACGATCGAGGGCAGATCAAGGACGGTGCCGTAGAGCAGGAAGACGATGCGGCACTCGGAGCGCAGCACGGCGTCGAGATCGTCCTCGTCCTTGACGCTGGCGACGACCGGGTACTCCTCCAGGAGCGACGGGAGCGGCGTGGTCATCAAAGTGGTCTCCTGAAGTGCGGCGCGGCGGCAAGGCCCTTCAGGGTACGGGCGTGACCTGGGCCGACGACGCCGCAACCCTCGCGGGTGGGCTCACCCAGGCCGGATTGTCAGTGGTGGCTGGGAGTGTGGGACGTATGGACAGGGACGAGGAGCTGCTGCGCGGCCGGATCTACGGTCAGGACCACGACGACCCCCGGCAGGGCCCACAGCCGGGGCGGGACTACGGCGAGCTGGTCGGCGGGCCGCTGGACGGCCTGCTGCTCGACATCACCGGCTGGACGAAGGGCGAGACAGACACCGGCGTCGCCCTGCCGACGGAGCTCGGACAGTTCGGTGCCGGCGGACGGGCGCTGTACGACCCGCGCCCCGACGACCCGCGTCCCTGCGACCGGCGCCGCTGGGACTGGTCCGGCGACACTCCCTGACCGCTGCTGGGGTGTCGTAGAGCGTGGCCACCTCCGTCGGGCCGCCGTTGTCCCGGAGGCCAGTGAAGCCGTACTTGCCCCACGCGGCGCCTGCCAGCACCGTCAGCGCTGCCGAGGCGACGGCCCGGCGGCGGCGAACCTCGCTCATCGCTCCCGCCCTTCAGCCCCACACCGCCTCGGGGCGAGGGGTTCTTGTGGCAGAACCTCCGGGTGCTGAAACCGGCGTGAAACCGCGCTGAATGCGCCCTGCCGCACTCTCTGCGGCATGACGACAACGACATCGCCCCCACTTGCCATCGCGGCCACCGGGCTGCGCAAGGCCTACGGGGACAGGACGGTCCTCGACGGCATCGACCTGGCGGTGCCGACCGGTACCGTCTTCTCCCTGCTCGGCCCGAACGGCGCGGGCAAGACCACCGCAGTGAAGATCCTCTCCACCCTCGTCACCGCCGACGCCGGTGACCTGCACGTCGGCGGCCATGACCTGGCCGCCGACCCGCAGGCGGTCCGTGCCGCGATCGGGGTCACCGGGCAGTTCTCCGCGGTGGACGGGCTGATCACCGGCGAGGAGAACATGCTGCTCATGGCGGATCTGCACCACCTGCCCAAGCGTGAAGGGCGCCGGGTGGCCGCGGAGTTGCTGGAGCGCTTCGACCTCACCGAGGCCGCGAAGAAGCCCGCATCCACCTACTCCGGCGGCATGAAACGCCGCCTGGACATCGCC
>NZ_JBHUZJ010000063.1:0-57746 GCF_042667685.1 Streptomyces sp. NPDC057302
CATATCTGGCGTTGACTTTTGGCACGCTGTTGAGTTCTCAAGGAACGGACGCTTCCTTTGTACTCACCCTCTCGGGCTTTCCTCCGGGCGCTTCCTTCGTTGTGTTCCAAACTCTATCAGGTCTTTTTCGACTCCCTGACCACTCATCTGCGAGCACGCAGAAGCTGACCCAGGGATTAGGATCTGACTTGATAGATGCCGCCGAGTCCGGACGCTTGACCGCGTCGCTTGCCTCAGGCAGGAGACCGACTGTACATGGGGCGTTGGGCGGGCGCAAATCGTTTGTGCAGTGCCCCTACTCAGTCATCCGGGACCTCTCGCGCGGAACCGGGACTTTTTATGACTTACCCTTCTGAACAGTGCGTCGTCCAGGACAGGTAGTGACGACGGCTACGAATCTCCACCCCCTGGGAGGCTTGCCATGACCAGCGTGACGTCCCCGCTTGCCGGACGCGCCATTGGGCTCTCTGCAGTACCGGATCCCGTCTTCTCCGGCGCGATGGTCGGACCTGGCACCGCCATCGACCCCGTACGCGAGCCCTCCGAGGCTATCGCCCCCGTCGACGGCATCGTCGTCTCGCTCCACCCCCATGCCTTCGTCGTCGTGGACGACGAAGGACACGGTGTACTGACGCACTTGGGCATCGACACCGTCCAGCTCAACGGCGAGGGCTTCGAGCTGCTCGTCAACAAGGGGGACACCGTGCAGCGCGGCCAGTCCATCGTGCGCTGGGACCCGGCGGCCGTCGAGGCGGCCGGCAAGTCTCCGGTCTGCCCGATCGTGGCACTCGAGGCCACTGCCGAGTCCCTCTCCGGCCTCGTGGAGGATGGCGACGTAAAGGCTGGCGACGCTCTCTTCAGCTGGAAGTGACGTCATCGCCGTCCCTGACGGCAGCTAGGACATCCACCGCGGCGGCTGGGCCCGTCGCTCAATCGGAGACGGGTGAAATGGAGACAACGCTGCGAGGCGTCGGCGTGAGCCACGGGGTGGCGATCGGCGAAGTTCGGCACATGGGGACGGCGGTGCTCGAGCCGCCGGCCAAGCAGATTCCCGCGGAGGAAGCAGAGCGCGAACAGGGGCGCGCTCGCCAAGCGGTCGAAGCTGTGGCTGCCGATCTCAATGCGCGCGGCAATCTGGCGGGTGGCGAGGCACAGCACGTGCTCGAGGCGCAGGCCATGATCGCCCAGGACCCCGAGCTCATGGCCGACGTCGATCGACGCGTCACCGTCGGCAGTTCGGCGGAGCGCGCGATCTACGACGCGTTCTCCCACTACCGCGAGCTGCTCGCGGGCGCCGGCAAGTACATGGCCGGTCGCGTCGCCGACCTCGATGACGTGCGGAATCGTATCGTCGCCCGGCTTCTCGGCGTTCCGATGCCCGGTGTCCCGGACAGCGACGAGCCCTACGTCCTGATCGCGCGCGACCTCGCGCCGGCGGACACCGCTCTGCTCGACCCCGCGCTGGTGCTCGGTTTCGTCACCGAGGAGGGTGGGCCGACCAGTCACAGCGCGATCCTCGCGCGGGCGCTGGGTGTGCCCGCCATCGTCGCCCTGCCGGGTGCGGGTGAGCTGGCCGAGGGCACGGTTGTCGCCGTGGACGGCAGCACCGGTGAGATCTTCGTCGAGCCGAGTGCGGAGAAGCGTGCGCAGCTCGAGGCCTCGGCTGCCGCGCGCAAGGCGGCGCTCGCCGCTTCGACCGGTCCCGGTGCCACCTCGGACGGGCACAAGGTTCCGCTGCTCGCCAACGTCGGCGGTCCGGCGGACGTGCCGGCCGCGTTGGAGGCCGGGGCCGAGGGTGTCGGTCTCTTCCGCACCGAGTTCCTCTTCCTTGACGACAGCACCAAGGCGCCGTCGGAGGAGAAGCAGGTCGAGGCGTACCGCAAGGTGCTCGAGGCCTTCCCCGAGGGTCGCGTCGTCGTGCGGGTGCTGGACGCCGGTGCCGACAAGCCGCTCGACTTCCTGACGCCCGCCGACGAGCCGAACCCGGCGCTCGGCGTGCGCGGTCTTCGGTCGCTGCTGGAGCACCCCGATGTGCTGCGTACGCAGCTGACGGCGCTGGCCAAGGCCGTCGAAGGGCTGCCGGTCTACCTCGAGGTCATGGCGCCGATGGTCGCCGACCGCATCGACGCCAAGGCGTTCGCCGACGCGTGCCGCGAGGCGGGGCTGCAGGCCAAGTTCGGTGCCATGGTGGAGATTCCGTCGGCAGCGCTGCGGGCGCGCTCGATCCTCCAGGAGGTCGAGTTCCTCTCGCTGGGCACCAACGACCTCGCGCAGTACGCCTTTGCGGCCGACCGTCAGGTGGGCGCGGTGTCCCGGCTCCAGGACCCGTGGCAGCCCGCGCTGCTCGACCTGGTCGCGCTGTCCGCCGACGCGGCCAGGGCCGAGGGCAAGAGCTGTGGTGTGTGTGGCGAGGCGGCGTCCGACCCGCTGCTCGCGTGTGTGCTGACCGGTCTCGGCGTCACCTCCTTGTCGATGGGTGCGGCGTCCATTCCCTATGTGCGGGCGACGCTGGGCAAGTACACGCTGGCCCAGTGCGAGCGTGCGGCGGCTGCGGCGCGTGCCGCGGACAGCGCCGAGGAAGCCCGGAAGGCCGTGCAGGCGGTTCTGTCCGGCGAGTAGCCGGAACCAGGTGTGTGAGGGGCGCTCCATCCGTAACGGGTGGGGCGCCCCTCGGCGTTCAGTGCCGGTGTCCTCCTGCGGGCCCGTCGTCGCCGATGGCTGGTGCGGCGCAGTAGTCGACGCCGGATTCGGGTGCGACCAGGTCTCCTGACACCGCGTCGGTGCAGTAGGCGTCGAAGACTTCGGCCGCGGTGAGGGGTAGCAGTCGCTCGCCGTGCAGTCGCCAGCCCTGGACGCGGTCGGGCCTGCTGTCCTCGGTGGTGCGCATGACCAGGCCCGCGGCGCTGTGGGTGGCGATCCCGACCGCGAGGACCGTGGTGAACTCCAGGGCTTCGGTCTCGTCGAGTTCCGCGTGGCCTTCGTTGTCCTGTGCAGCGTGCAGTGCCGCGAGGAGTGTCTCGGGGGCGGCGGGCACGCTGCAGACGAGGTGGCGGGTGCCGGGGCCGGAGGTGTCGAGGAGCTGGACGACCAGGTCGGCGGCCCGGCTGAAGGCGGCGCGGCCGATGTCCTCGCCGCAGACCGCGCAGGCGCCGAGGCGGGCCAGGAGCATCGTCGCGTACTCCCAGGTGGCGCGGCGGACCGCTTCGTCGACCAGGTCGGGGAGCAGATCGGAGAGGGGCTGGCCGTCGTACGGCACGGTGGGTCCGGTGGCGGCCAGTTCCGCGGTGAAGCGGGTGCGGCTGGCCGGGGCGTCGGGGTCCAGGCCGGCCTCGGCGCAGTACTCCTCGTACTCCTCGGGGTCGAAGAGCGCGATGGTGGTGTGCCCGCCGTCGGACGCGAGGGACCTGAGGAGGCCTTCGGCCTGGCGGAGGTAGGTCTTGTGGTCGTCGAAGGTGAAGGTGCGGTAGCGGCGCATCGCCGCGAAGTCGTCCTCGTCGGCCAACAGGCCGATGGTTCCGGCGACTTCGCGGCGTAGTGCGCGTCGCATGGTGGTGTGCTGAGTGCGAGCCATGATTCCCCCTGCGGTCCGTCGATCAATGCTCACTCAGAGTAACTGGGGGCACTGACAACGGCGGCCGGGCGGGGATCAGGAGCGCTGGCGGGCCAGGTCCTCGTAGAAGCGGAGCAGGTCGAGGTTGTCCACCGATCCAGGGTTGACCGCCTTGTCCAGCGCGGTGCCTTGGAGCAGTCGCTTGACCGGGACCTCGATGCGCTTGCCGGTGAGGGTGTGCGGGATGGCGGGGACTTCGATGACCTCGTCGGGGACGTGGCGCGGGGACAGCTGGGCCCGGATCGTCTGCTTGATGCGGTCGCGCAGGCCGTCGTCGAGGGTGGCGCCGGGGGCGAGGTGGATGAAGAGGGGCATCCAGTAGCCGCCGTCGGGCTGTTCGACCCCGATGACGAGGGATTCGCGGATCTCGGGGAGCCGTTCGACGGCTTCGTAGATGTCGGCGGAGCCCATGCGTACGCCCTGGCGGTTGAGCGTGGAGTCGGAGCGGCCGTGGATGACGACCGAGCCGTGCGAGGTCACGGTGATCCAGTCGCCGTGGCGCCAGACGCCGGGGTAGGTGTCGAAGTAGCTGTCGTGGTAGCGGCTGCCGTCCGGGTCGTTCCAGAAGTGGATGGGCATGGACGGCATGGGGTTGGTGACCACGAGCTCGCCGACCTCGCCGATGAGGGGCTTGCCCTGGGGGTCCCAGGCTTGCAGGTCCGTGCCCAGTCCGGGGGCCTGGAGCTCGCCGATGTGGACGGGCAGGGTGGGCACGGCTCCGGCGAAGCAGGAGCAGACGTCCGTGCCGCCGCTGACGGAGGCCATCCACAGGCCGCCGGGGGTGTCCTCGAACTCGTCGTGCAGCCAGCGGAATCCGTCGGGCGGCAGCGGTGAGCCGGTGGTGGCGACGCACTTGACGGCCGAGAGGTCGAAGTCGCGGGCCGGGTGCACGTCCGCCTTGCGGCAGGCCATGACGTACGCCGCCGATGTGCCGAAGAGGGTGGCCTTCGTGCGTTCGGCGATGCGCCACTGGGCGCCGGTGTCGGGATAGCCGGGGCTGCCGTCGTAGAGGACGATCGTGGTGCCGGTGAGGAGACCGGAGACGAGGAAGTTCCACATCATCCAGCCGGTGGACGTGTACCAGAAGAAGCGGTCCTCGGGGCCCAGGTCGCAGTGCAGTCCGAGCTGCTTGAGGTGTTCGACCAGGATGCCGCCCTGCGACTGGACGATGGCCTTGGGCAGGCCGGTCGTGCCGGAGGAGTAGAGCACCCACAGGGGGTGGTCGAAGGGGACCGGTTCGAAGACGGGGGCCGTGTCCGCTGCGGTGAGGGCGTCCCATTCCAGGGCGCCCTCGGGGGCTTCGGTGCCGAGGAGCGGGATGTGGACGACGGCGCGCAGGGTGGGCAGTTCGCGGCGCAGTTCGGCGACGGCGTCGCGGCGGTCGTGTTCCTTGCCGCCGTAGCGGTAGCCGTCGACGGTGAAGAGGACGACCGGTTCGACCTGCTGGAAGCGGTCGAGGACGCTGCGGGCGCCGAAGTCGGGGGCGCAGGAGGTCCAGACGGCGCCGACGGCCGCAGTGGCCAGGAGGGCGACTACGGCCTGCGGGATGTTCGGGACGTAGCCGCTGACGCGGTCGCCGGGGCGCACGCCGAGTGTGCGCAGCTCCGCGGCAAGCGAGCCCACTTGGCGGCGCAGTTCGCCCCAGGTCACGGTGGTCGGCTCGTGGGTCTCGTCAACATGGAGGAGTGCCGGGTCGCCCGCGCGCGCGGGGTCCTCCGCGGCGCGCAGTGCGTGCTCGGCGTAGTTGAGCGTAGCTCCGGGGAACCATTCGGCGCCCGGCATCGAGCGGTCGCCCAGTACGCGCGCGTAGGGCGTCGAGAACCGCACGTCGAACCAGTCGGTGACCGATTTCCAGAACGTGTCCAGCTCGTCCACGGACCAGCGGTGCAGTGCCGCGTAGCCGCCGTCGGCGGGTGCTCCGTGGTGCTCTGCGGCCCACGCCTGGAACCGCGTGATCTGCGCGGCGGCGATCCGTTCCTGGTCGGGCTGCCAGAGCGGTGAGGGGTTCGCTGAGGACATGGGGCGGCTCCCGGGCTGTACGCGTCGTATGCGTGTGTGGTGCGCGCGTGCTGGTTTGTGCGCGCGACACGGCTGACAGGGACGATGCCACGTGATCGATTGCGGCACCAGGGTGTGCCTCACACAGTCGGCGTGGCGACTATGTGCCGTCACCCCAGGTGAACGGCAGTTGAACGATCCACACAGGCGGCTTCTTCGGTGGCAGGGTGAGCAGCATGAACGGTCGTGACCTGGTGCGTTCGATGAAGGCGGTCAGCTTGGTCGGTACGGCGCAGGGGTTGCGTGCGGTGCGGTCCTCTTGGCGTAGGCAGCGGGTGGACGCGGTCGGGCTCGCTCCCCGGGGCGTCGAGCGCGCGCGGGTGCCAGGGCCGGTGACGGGGGTGGAGCCGGGGCCGGGGGGCGGGGTGGTGCGGTTCGCCCGTTCCGAGCTGCGGGTGCGGGTCACGACGGGCGGGGCGATCTTCTGGGGCTGGGACGGTGCGGAGCCCGATCCTTCGTACGCGCTCGTCAGCGGGAGCCCCGAGGCGGATCCGCGGGCCGTCCTGGAACCGGACAAGGAGGGCGGCTGGCGTGTGGTGTCGGAGCGGGCGACGGTGGTCGTCTCGCGGCACGGCGCCGTGGAGCTGCGGACGCCCGGCGGTCTGATGCTCCGCCGAGATCTGCCGCCGCGCTGGTGGGAGCCGGTCGGCGGGGGCGCGGGGCACTGGCTGCAGCGCGCGCAAGTGGCGGCGGACGCGCGGTTCTTCGGGCTCGGGGGGCGCGCACGGGGGCCCCGGCTGCGGAACGGGACCTACCGCCTGTGGAACACGGATCCGGGGCGTTCGTTCGGGCCCAATGACGGCCCTTTGTACATCACCATGCCGGTGCAGCTGGTGGTGGCCGATGTCGGCTGTCATCTGGTGTTCCACGACAACACGTGGGACGGCAGCGTGGTGGTGCGCGAGGGCGAGGAGGGTGCGGGGTCCGGGCACGACAGGGCGGGTGCGTGCGAGGTGCGCATGGACGGTGGGCCGCTGCGGTGCTGGGTCATCGTGGGCACCCCCGCGCGCGTGCTGCACACCTGGGCCACGCTCACCGGGCCGCCCGCGCTGCCTCCTTCCTGGGCGCTGGGGCATCATCACGCGCGGTGGGGCTTCGGCGGTGAGCAAGAGGTGCGGCGGATCGTCGCGGGCTACCGGGAGCGGGGGCTGCCGCTGGACGCCGTCCATCTGGACATCGATCACTACGAAGCGCACCAGGTGTTCACCGTCGACAAGGAGACCTATCCTCACTTGCCCCAGCTGGCCGACGAGTTGCTCGGCGACGGCGTGCGGCTGGTGTCGATCGTGGATCCCGCGGTGAAGGCCGAGCCGGGCAACGAGGTCTACGACAGCGGCCGGGCGACGGACGCCTTCGTGCGGGATGCGGCGGGGCGGACGGTGCACGGGGTCGTCTGGCCGGGCGAGGCGGTGTACCCGGATTTCACGGACGCACGGGTGCGGGCGTGGTGGGGCGGCCTCTACAAGGAGCGGCTCGCCCAGGGGTTCGCGGGTTTCTGGCACGACATGAACGAGCCGGTGTCCTTCGCCGCCTTCGGGGAGCCGACGCTGCCCCGTTCCGCCCGGCACGCCCTGGAGGGGCGCGGCGGCGATCACCGTGAGGCGCACAACGTGTACGGCCTCGCCATGGCCCGCGCCGGGTACGAGGGGCTGAGCGAGCTGCATCCCCAGGAGCGGCCGTTCCTCTTCTCGCGCTCCGGGTGGGCGGGAATGCAGCGCTACGGAGGGACGTGGTCCGGGGATGTGGCCACGGGGTGGCCGGGCTTGCGGGCGTCCCTGTCGCTGGTCCTCGGCCTGGGGTTGTGCGGTGTGCCGTACTCGGGTCCTGATGTGGGCGGCTTCGACGGCAGCCCCTCGCCGGAGCTGTATCTGCGGTGGTTCCAGCTCGGGTCGTATCTGCCGCTGTTCCGTACGCACGCGGCGCTGCGGGCCGGGCGCAGGGAGCCCTGGGAGTTCGGTCCCGATGTGCTGGAGCACGCGCGCGTGGCGCTCGTCGAACGCCGGCGGCTGCTGCCGTACTTCGTGACGCTCGCGCATCTGGCGCGGCGTACGGGTACGCCGTATGTGCGGCCCTTGTGGTGGGGCAATCCGGAGGACCGTGCGCTGCGTGACTGCGAGGACGCGTTCCTGCTCGGGGACTGTCTGCTCGTGGCGCCCGTCTTCGAGCCGGGAGCCGTTCGCCGTACGGTGCAGCTGCCGCCGGGCCGTTGGTACGACACGGCGACCGGCAAGGCGTACGAGGGGCCAGCCCGTGTGCTCATCGAGGCGCCGCTGTCCCGGATCCCGGTGCTGGCGCGGGCCGGCGCGGTGTTACCGGTGCGGGGCGCCGACGGCGGGCTCGAGCTGGAGGTGTGGGCGCCTTCTCCGGGGCGCACGGGAGGCGGCCTGGTGGTCAGGGACGCGGGTGACGGGTGGGAGCAGCCGGAGATCGAGCGGTTCACCGCGCGCTGGGCCGGGGGGCGTGTGGTGGTCGAGCGGGACGGCCGGGACACCGAGGACGCCGGGCAGGCCGCGGGTGAGGCCGGGCTGCGGGTGACGGTGCGGGGGCTCGCCCGGCCTCAGATGGAGCGCCCTCAGATGTAGCGCCCTTCGAAGAAGCCGTGCACCGCCAGCGTGTGCAGGGGGAAGGCCAGTTCGGCCGGGCGGTACAGCAGGTGCCAGCCCTCGGTCTCGTCCGTGGCGGCGGGGTCCGGCAGCTCGGCCGCCGGACGGTCGGGGAGCAGACCGAAGAGCAGCAGGTATCCGTCGGGCGCGCTGAGCGCCTCCGCGAGGCGGACGTCGCGGGCGGCCGCGCTGATGCCGGTCTCTTCCTTGAGCTCGCGTACGACGGCGTCCCGCCAGTCCTCCCGGTCGTCGATGAACCCTCCGGGCAGGGCCACTCCCCCGCGCGCGGGGGCGATGGTCCGGGTCACGACGACCAGGGCGGTGCCCTTGGCGTCGTACACGGGCTGCACGGCGACCGCCACGGGCAGCGGATTGCGGTAGGCCACCGTGCCGCAGGCGGCGCAGGTGCGGGGCCAGGCGGAAAGGTGCTCCCCGTAGGGTGCTCCACAGCTCGAACAGTGGGAGCCGGGGGCGGGGTTGGCGTGGTGCTGGGATGCGGACACGCCGCGGACTGTATCCGATCACTCCGGTGACGGTCTTTCCCTCCGGGACCGGATCCTGATAGATGCAGGGGTCATGACAGGACTTGCCCCCGCTCTGCGGAATCTCGCCGTCGCCGCCACCGCTCTCGTGGCCGTGGCCGCCGCACCCGCGCCCGCCCATGCCGAGCCCGAGCCCAAGGCCCCCGAGGAGTTCGTCGCGTTGCGCGACGTCGACCCGACGATCATCCAGGAGATGCGCTACTTCACGCCGCACAACTTCGTGGGTGAGCCCGTCGACGGGTACAAGAAGCCGATGTGCATCCTCACGGAGCCCGCGGCGAAGGCGCTGCACAAGGCCCAGCGCGCCTTGTTGCGCAAGGGCTACTCCCTGAAGGTGTACGACTGTTACCGGCCGCAGCGTGCGGTCGACCAGTTCGTGCGCTGGGCCGAGGATCTCGGCGACGTACGCATGAAGCCGGAGTTCTATCCCCATGTCGACAAGTCGCGGTTGTTCGAGGACGGTTACATCGCGGCGAAGTCCGGGCACAGCCGCGGTTCGACGCTCGATCTGACGGTCGTGAAGCTGCCCGCGCTGCCGACGCGTCCGTACGTCCCCGGCGAGAAGCTCAAGCCCTGCTTCGGGCCCAAGGCCGAGCGGTTCCCGGACAACTCCGTGGACATGGGGACGGGATTCGACTGCTTCGACACCCTCTCCCACACGGACGATCCCCGGATCACCGGGAAGCAGCGCGCCAACCGCGATCTGCTGCGGGGCGCGCTGACCAAGGCCGGTTTCGTCAACCTTCCCGAGGAGTGGTGGCACTTCACGTACAAGCCCGAGCTCTTCCCCGACACCTTCTTCGACTTCCCCGTGTCGCGCCGATCGCTGGGCGGGAAGTAGCCGGTGCCGCGCTACTGACGCGATCCGGTTGCCCGTGGCACACTTCTGACGTTCCGTCAGATCCAGTGTCGTGGAGGAGCCTTGTCGCGTACGCGTACTCCCGTGGTGGCCGGATGGTTCGCCGGGGAGGGAGACAACTTCCGCCTTCTGGGCACGCGCTGCTCTGCCTGCGCCAGTGTCTTCTTCCCCCGCGAGGACGGCTTCTGCCGCAATCCCGGATGCTCGGGCGGTGACCTCGACGAGGTGCCGCTCTCCCCGCGCGGCCGTATCTGGTCGTACACGGACAGCCGCTACCGACCACCCGCGCCCTACGTGTCCGATCCGGAACTTCCCTGGCAGCCCTACGCGTTGATCGCAGTGGAGCTGGAAGCGGAGCGCATGGTGGTGCTCGGCCAGTCGGTTCCGGGGGTCACCACCGCCGACCTGGAGGTCGGCATGGAGGTGGAGGTCGTCCCGGGCGTGCTGGACGAGACCGACGGGAGCGACGGGGATCCGGCGACGACGTGGACGACGTGGCACTGGCGGCCTGTGGGGGTGGGCGCATGAGCAGCGAGGTGGCGGTGCTCGGTGCGGGCATGCACCCGTGGGGCAAGTGGGGCCGGAGCTTCATCGAGTACGGGACAGCGGCGGCCCGCGCGGCGCTCGCCGACGCCGGGGTGGACTGGCGCGACGTGGGCTCGATCGTCGGCGCGGACACGGTGCGCGGCGGGTATCCCGGGTACGTGGCCGGGGCGACCTTCGCCAAGGCGCTTGGCTGGCAGGGCGCGCGGGTCGCGAGCGTGTACGCGGCGTGCGCCTCCGGAGCACAGGCGATCAACACCGCACGTACGCAGATCCTCGCGGGCCTCGCCGACGTCGTCCTGGTGGTCGGGGCAGACGCCGCGCCCAAGGGGTTCTTCCGGCCCGCGGGAGGCGACCGGCACGACGACCCGGACTGGCTGCGCTTCCGCGTCCTGGGCGCCACCAACCCCACGTACTTCGGTCTGTACGCCCGCCGCAGGATGGCCGTGCACGGCGACACCCTGGAGGACTTCGCGCAGGTCAAGGTGAAGAACGCGGCATCGGGAGCGCTCAATCCGAACGCACGCTACCGAAAGCCCGTCACCGCCGACGAAGTGGCCGCGTCGGCCGTCGTCGCCGACCCCTTGCGGCTGCTCGACATCTGCGCGACCTCCGACGGCGCAGCCGCGCTCGTGCTCTGCAGCATGGAGTTCGCGCGGCGCCACGGCGCGACGGAGCCGGTGCGCATCCGCGCCGTGTCCACGGTGACGCCGACGTATCCGACCACCGCCCTCGACCTGCCCGACATCGCGACGGACTCCGCCGCGGCCGTGGCGCCGGCCGACGGGACGTTCCGCGCCTCCATCGCGCGTGCCGCGTACGAAGAGGCAGGCATCGGACCCGAAGAGCTCTCCTTCGCGGAGGTCTACGACCTCTCCACCGCGCTCGAGCTCCAGTGGTACGAGGACCTGGGACTCTGCGGCGAGGGAGAGGGGGCCAAACTGCTGCGGGAGGGGGCGACCTCCCCGGGCGGGCGCATACCGGTCAACCCCAGCGGCGGGCTCGCTTCCTTCGGGGAGGCCGTTCCGGCGCAGGCCATTGCCCAAGTGTGCGAGCTCACCTGGCAGTTGAGGGGTACGGCCGGGGCGCGTCAGGTGGCGGGGGCGCGCGCGGGGATCACCGCGAACCAAGGCCTCTTCGGGCACGGGTCGTCGGTCGTCGCCGTGCGCTGAGCGCCGGCACCAGGCCTCGGAGGCCGGCACGGGTGGCGACCGGGGGTGCGCCGCGGAGGAAGCGCTCACGCCGGTTAACCGTTGCCGTCCGCGACCTTGACGCTCCATCACCACCGGTGAACACTTCCGGTGTCAGTCGGCATCGCCGCACTTCGGCTCCGCGCCATTCAGGGCCCCTGTACGCGCGAAGGGTCTGCACGAAGGGCCTGTTCAGCGGGTCATCCCCCTCTGGGCGATTCGACTGCGACGGCACGCTCGCCATGGAAGCCGGGCGGGGCGCGGGACACCCCTGCCTTCGGCTGAAGTCGGGCGCAGCCAGGCAGTAGTCGTGGAACGCACCCAGCACGGAGTACCGGGGCCACCGCCCCGGGCGAGGCCCTAGGAGCCGCCATGTACTCGAATGGGGACATCTTCGTCGGTGAGATCATCGGCACCGCGATCCTGATTCTCTTCGGCGCCGGCGTATGCGCCGCCGTCACCTTGAACCATTCGAAGGCGAAAGCCTCCGGGTGGGTCGTCATCGCCTTCGGATGGGGCTTCGGTGTGCTCGCGGGCGCGTACACCGCGGGCCCCCTCTCCGGTGGTCACCTCAACCCGGCCGTCACGCTCGGCATCGCGATCGACACCGGCGAGTGGGGCAAGGTCTGGATCTACCTGCTCGGGCAGATGGTCGGCGCGATGCTCGGCGCCGTCCTCGCGTACCTCGTGTACTACGCGCAGTTCAACGCCAACGTCTCCGGGAGCGCCAAGGACAAGCTGACCAGCGCGCACGAGCCGACGCCGACGCTGGGCATCTTCTCGACCATCCCGGAGATCCGTAACCCGGTCGCCAACATCGTTACGGAGGTCATCGCGACCATCGCTCTGGTGCTGCCCATCCTGTCGTTCGGGCTCACCGAGGGACTCGGCGAGTCCGGTACGCAGACACTGATCGTGGCGTTCCTGGTCGTCGGCATCGGCCTCTCGCTCGGCGGGCCCACCGGCTATGCCATCAACCCGGCCCGTGACCTGGGCCCGCGCATCGTGCATACGTTCCTGCCGATCCCGAACAAGGGCACGTCCGACTGGAGTTACGCCTGGATCCCCGTGGCCGGGCCCCTGATCGGCGGAGCGCTCGCAGGCCTCATCTACAACGTAGCCTTCTGACTCAAGGGGTAGCCATGCCGGACAACTCCGAGAAGTTCGTAGCCGCCATAGATCAGGGCACCACCTCAAGCCGCTGCATCATCTTCAACCACGCGGGCGAGATCGTCGCCGTCGACCAGCGCGAGCACCGCCAGATCTTCCCGAAGCCGGGCTGGGTGGAGCACGACGCCACCGAGATCTGGTCCAAGGTGCAGGCCGTCGTCGCGGGAGCCCTCGCCAAGGCCGGTCTGCGTGCCGACCAGCTCAGCGCGCTCGGCATCACCAACCAGCGCGAGACGACGGTCCTGTGGGACCGCGCCACGGGCAAGCCCGTGCACAACGCGATCGTCTGGCAGGACACCCGGACGTCGGCGCTCTGCAACGAACTGGGCGGCGCGGACGGCCAGGACAGGTTCCGGGAGCAGACCGGGCTGCCCCTCGCGAGCTACTTCTCCGGGCCCAAGGCGGCCTGGCTGCTCGACAACGTGCCCGGCCTGCGGGCCCGCGCCGAGCGCGGCGAGATAGCCTTCGGCACGATCGACTCCTGGCTGATCTGGAACCTCACCGGCGGCACGGACGGCGGCGTACACGTCACGGACGTCACCAACGCCGGGCGCACCATGCTGATGAACCTCGCCACCCTCCAATGGGACCGGTCGATCCTGTCCGCGATGAACGTCCCCGAGGCGATCCTGCCGGAGATCAGGTCATCGGCGGAGTGCTACGGAACGGCGGTCGGACAGCTCTCCGGTGTGCCGGTCGCCTCCGCCCTGGGCGACCAGCAGGCGGCCATCTTCGGGCAGGCCTGCTACGAAACGGGGACGGCCAAGAACACGTACGGAACCGGCAGCTTCTTGTTGCTCAACACCGGTAACCGGCCCGTCCCCTCGAAGCACGGGCTGCTCACCACGATGGGCTACAAGATCGGCTCCGATGCGCCGGTCTACTGCCTCGAAGGTGCGATCGCGATCACCGGCGCGCTGGTGCAGTGGTTCCGCGACCAGCTCGGCATCATCCGCAGCGCCGACGAGATCGAGCCCCTGGCCGCGAGCGTGGAGGACAACGGCGGCGCGTACATCGTGCCCGCGTTCTCCGGTCTCTTCGCGCCCTACTGGCGCTCGGACGCGCGCGGCGTCGTCACCGGACTCACCCGGTACGTGACCAAGGCGCACCTGGCACGTGCCGTCCTGGAGGCGACGAGCTGGCAGACCCGCGAGGTCGTCGACGCCATGTACCAGGACTCGGGGGTGCAGCTGCGGACCCTGAAGGTGGACGGCGGCATGACCAAGAACAATCTGCTGATGCAGCATCAGGCGGATGTCCTGGGGGTGCCGGTGATCCGGCCGAAGGTCTCCGAGACGACGTGTCTGGGCGCCGCGTACGCGGCCGGTCTCGCGACCGGCGTGTGGAACGACCTCGACGAGCTGAAGGCGCACTGGCAGCAGGACGTCGAGTGGTCGCCTGCGATGGACGCGGAGGCCCGCGAACGGGAGTACAACAACTGGCACAAGGCGGTGGAGCGGAGCTTCGGCTGGCAGGAGGACGGCGCGGGCTGAGCCGGGTTCCGAGCCGAGGGTGACCGCGGCCCGTACCCCGGTCGGTGGGGGTACGGGCCGCGGCTCTGTCTGTCCTCACCCGCTCACGTGGTGGCGGGCTCCCTGGCCGCGGCGGCGGTCGCCATCGCGTGCTGGACCACTCCGATGAGCACTTCCTTGACGGACTGGCGCTCGCGCGCGTCGCACATCACCACGGGGACGACGGGATCGAGGTCGAGCGCCTGGCGCACGGCGTCGGCGGGGTAACGGGAGGCGCCCTCGAAGCAGTTGACGCCGACGACGAAGGGTATGGAGCGGCGCTCGAAGTAGTCGACGGCCGCGAAGCAGTCCTCCAGGCGGCGGGTGTCGGCGAGGACCACGGCGCCGAGCGCTCCGGTGGCCAGCTCGTCCCAGAGGAACCAGAAGCGGTCCTGGCCCGGGGTGCCGAAGACGTAGAGGACCAGGTCCTCGCGGAGCGTGATACGCCCGAAGTCCATGGCGACGGTGGTGGTGTGCTTGCCCGAGACGCCGCTGGTGTCGTCGACGGGGCGGCCCGCCTCGCTGAGCAGTTCCTCGGTGCGCAGCGGTTTGATCTCGCTGACGGCGCCGACGAGGGTCGTCTTGCCCACGCCGAAGCCGCCCGCCACCAGGATCTTCAGCGTCACCGGCTCCACGGGGGCCTTGCCGCGCTCAGAACGCTTGAAGATCATCGCTCGCTTCTCCTGGATCAGTGGTTTCGCTAGGGCCAGTGGTGTCGCTGGGGCCAGTGGTGTCGTTCGGGGCCGGACCGTATCCGCCGCCGCCCGGGGTTTCGATCACGAGTACGTCGCCGGGGCCCGCGTCCGCGAAGTCGCTGCCGTCCAGCTCCTGGACGCTGCCGTCCGCACGCTCCACGCGGCCTGTGCCGAGCGCTCCGGGGCTGCCGCCCGCCATGCCGTACGGCGCCACTCCGCGGTGCTGCGAGAGCGTGGAGAGCGTCATCGGCTCCCGGAAGCGGATGCGGCGCACGGCCCCGTCACCGCCGCGCCACGTGCCCGCGCCGCCGCTGCCCGCGCGCACCGCGAACTCCTCCAGAAGCACGGGCAGGCGCCACTCGAGGACTTCGGGGTCGGTGAGCCGGGAGTTGGTCATGTGGGTCTGGACCACGGACGCCCCGTCGAAGCCGTCGCCCGCCCCGGATCCCGAGGCCACCGTCTCGTAGTACTGGTGGCGGTCGTTCCCGAAGGTGACGTTGTTCATCGTCCCGGAGCCCTCGGCCTGGACGCCCAGGGCTCCGTAGAGGGCGCCGGTGATCGCCTGTGAGGTCTCGACGTTCCCGGCGACGACGGCCGCCGGTGGCTCGGGTGCGAGCAGGGAGCCCGGCGGCACGATGATGCGCAACGGTCGCAGGCAGCCGTCGTTGAGCGGGATGTCCTCGGCCACCAGGGTGCGGAAGACGTACAGGACCGCTGCGTTGACCACCGCGAAGGGCGCGTTGAAGTTCGTGCCGAGCTGGGGCGACGTACCGGTGAAGTCGATGGTCGCCGAACGGGCTTCGCGGTCCACCGAGACGCGGACCCTGATGACGGCCCCCGAGTCGGTCGGGTAGGCGAACTCGCCCTCTTCGAGGACGTCGATGACACGGCGTACCGCTTCTTCGGCGTTGTCCTGCACGTGCCTCATGTAGGCCTGGACGACGTCGAGCCCGAAGTTCTCGATCATGCGCGCGACTTCGTCGACGCCCTTCTGGTTGGCGGCGATCTGGGCGCGCAGGTCGGCGAGGTTGGTGGCCGGGTTGCGGGAGGGGTACGGGGCGTCGGTGAGCAGGCCCAGGGTCTCGGCCTCGCGGAAGCGGCCGCCCTCCACGAGGAGCCAGTTGTCGAAGAGGATGCCTTCCTCCTCGATGGTGCGGCTGTTCGCCGGCATGGAGCCGGGGGCGATGCCGCCGATCTCGGCGTGGTGCCCGCGCGAGGCCACGTAGAAGAGGATCCGCTCCCCCGGGGTCCTGTGCTCCCCCTCGGTGTCGAACACCGGCGTGATGACGGTGACGTCCGGGAGGTGGGTCCCGCCGTGGTAGGGGTCGTTGACCGCGTAGGTGTCCCCGGGGCGCATGTCGCTGCCGCGACGCTGGATCACCTCTTTCACGCTGGTGCCCATCGAGCCCAGGTGCACGGGGATGTGCGGGGCGTTGGCGACGAGGTGGCCGTCCGGGTCGAAGAGGGCGCAGGAGAAGTCGAGCCGCTCCTTGATGTTGACCGACTGGGCCGTGGACTCCAGGCGGGCGCCCATCTGTTCGGCGATCGACATGAAGAGGTTGTTGAAGACTTCCAGGAGGACGGGGTCGGCCGCGGTGCTCGCGGCGGAACCCTCGGGCACCGCCACACGTTCCATGACCAGGTGTCCCTCGCGTGTCATGGCCGCCTGCCAGCCGTCGTCCACGACCGTCGTGGCGCCGGCCTCGGTGATGATCGCGGGCCCGTCGACGCGCTCGCCGGGCGGCAGTGCCTCGCGGCGGTGCAGCGGCACGTCGCGCCAGGCGCCGCCCGTGTGCAGGCTGACGGTCCGCGGCGCGCCTCGGCGTGCGTCATCGGCGGGCCCGCGGAGGTCGGAGAGGTCGGGCTGCTCGGTCAGGCCGGTGGCCTCCACGGAGAGGGCTTCGACGACGACAGGGCGGTCCAGGGTGAAGGAGTAGGTGGTGCGGTGGCGGTCCTCGAAGACGCGGATCATGCCGTCCGGCTCCGTGAGCTCGACGGTGAGCGTGGTGTCGGTGCCGTCGTAGCGAAGCTGGGCGCGGCGGGTGACGCGGATGCGGTCCTCGGGCACGTCCTCGGCGAGGAGTTCGGCGCGGGCCGCTTCCTCCAGGTCGTCGGCGGTCTTCAGGACGCGGGGCATCGCGGACGGTTCGAGGCGGACCTCCACGGACTGCTCGCGCATCGCGGTGGTGTCGGCGAGGCCGATGCCGAGCGCGGAGAGCACTCCGGCCATGGGCGGTACGAGGACGGTGCGGATGCCCAGCGAGTCGGCGACCATGCAGGCGTGCTGGCCGCCCGCGCCGCCGAACGTCGTGAGCGCGTAGCGGGTGACGTCGTGGCCCTTCTGGACCGAGATGCGCTTGACGGCGGCCGCGATGTTGGCGACGGCGATCCGCAGATAGCCCTCGGCGACCTGTTCCGGAGTGCGGTCGTCGCCGGTCTGCTCCGTGATGTCGCGGGCGAGGTCGGCGAAGCGGTCGCGTACGAGTGTCCCGTCGAGGGGCTGGTCGCCTCCAGGGCCGAACACCCGCGGAAAGTGGGCGGGCTGGATGCGTCCGAGGGCGACGTTGGCGTCGGTGACCGTCAGCGGGCCGCCGCCCCTGTAGCTCGCCGGGCCCGGAGCGGCGCCCGCCGAGTCGGGGCCCACGCGGTAGCGGCTGCCGTCGAAGTGCAGCACGGAGCCGCCGCCCGCCGCGACGGTGTGGATGTCCAGCATCGGCGCGCGCAGCCGTACGCCCGCGAGCTGCGTGGTGAACACCCGCTCGTACTCGCCCGCGTAGTGCGACACGTCCGTGGAGGTGCCGCCCATGTCGAAGCCGATGACACGGTCGAAGCCCGCGCGGTGCGACATCCGGGCCATGCCGACGATGCCGCCCGCGGGCCCGGACAGGATCGCGTCCTTGCCGCGGAACTGGCCCGCTTCGGTGAGACCGCCGTTCGACTGCATGAACATCAGCCGCACGCCGCGGAGCTCCTCGGCGATGTGCTGGACATAGCGGTGCAGGACGGGCGACAGGTAGGCGTCGACCACGGCCGTGTCGCCGCGCGGGACCAGCTTCATCAGCGGGCTGACCTCACTGGAGAGTGAGACCTGCGGGAAGCCGGTGCGAAGGGCCAGTTCGGCGATCGCCCGCTCATGGGCGGGGTACAGATGGCTGTGCATACAGACCACCGCGACGGCCCGGATGCCGTCTTCGTAGGCCTGGCGCAGCGGGCCCGCGAGCTGCTCCAGGTCGGGTGCCCGTAAGACCTCGCCCTCGGCGGTGACCCGCTCGTCCGCCTCGATGACCCGGTCGTACAGGAGCTCCGGCAGGACGATCTCGCGGGCGAAGATGTGCGGGCGGTTCTGGTAGGCGATGCGCAGGGCGTCGCCGAAGCCGCGGGTGATCACCAGGGCGGTGGGCTCGCCCTTGCGCTCCAGGAGGGCGTTGGTGGCGACGGTGGTGCCCATGCGGACGGCGTCGATGGGAGCGTCCGCACCGTCACTGTCCTCGGGGACGCCGGAGCCGCCTGGTGCGGCGGCGCCCAGGAGTTCGCGGATGCCCGCGACGGCCGCGTCGGCGTACCGGGACGGGTTGTCCGACAGGAGCTTGTGCGTGAGCAGGCGCCCGTCGGGACGCCGCGCGACGATGTCCGTGAAGGTGCCGCCCCTGTCGACCCAGAACTGCCAGCCAGTCACGTCTCTCCCCGCTTCCGCGCTGTTCAGAGCGCCCGGAGGCCGTTGATCACGTCGCGCAGAATACTCTCGTCCGGCAGTTCCGCGGGGGGTACGGGACGTGTCACGTGCACCAGTTCGTCGTCGACGAGATCGCCGATGAGTACGCGGATCACGCCGATGGGGAGGTCCAGTTCGGCCGCCAGTTCGGCGACCGACTGGGGGCTGTCACGGCAGAGCCCGACGATGTCCACGTGCTCCGGGGACAGCGTCCGGTCCGCCTCGGGGTCGCCGGCGCGGGCCTCCGCGATGACGACCGCGATCAGATCGAGGCGGTGCTGGGCCGGACTGGTGGTCCGGCCGCGCGTCATGGCGTACGGCCGCACCACGGGCCCGGCGTCGTCGTCGAACCAGCGAGGCGTCCCCTGTGTCCCTTGACCGTCTTCGCTCATACCCTCCCGCTACCCTCCCGTGGGCAGGTCGGTGCGCGGCGCCGTACCCAGATGCACACCCACCCTCTTGACCAGCAGCGTCATTTCGTAGGCGACCAGACCTACGTCGGAGTCCGCGTCCGAGAGGACGGCGAGACAGCTGCCGTCGCCCGCGGCCGTGACGAACAGGAAGGCGTCGTCGAGTTCGACCACGGTCTGACGGACCCTGCCCGCCTCGAAGTGGCGTCCCACGCCCTTGGCGAGGCTGTGGAAGCCCGAGGCGACAGCCGCGAGGTGCTCGCTGTCCTCCCTGGTCAGATCCTGCGATACGCCGGTGGGCAGGCCGTCGCCGGAGAGCACGAGCGCCTTGCGGATGCTGGCGACCCGCTGCACCAGGTCGTCCAGGAGCCAGTTCAGCTCTCCCGTTGACCCGGATGCGGCGGTACGTGCGTCGGCCTTCGGTGCGGTCATCGACCGTCCCCCTCAGATGTCGTTCCTGGTGCTGTGCCGTCCAAGGCGTCTTCGCCCGCGGCGTTCTCTTCACGGCCGCGCCGCCAGCCACGCTGGAGCGAAGCCATCCGGCTGCGTACCTCGTCGGCGTCGCGCTCTTCCGGCCTGGTCGTGGCCGGTGTCGAGTCGCGCTCCGTGCGCTGGTCCGGTCCGTCCTTCAACTGTGGGGCGAGATTGGCCTGGCGGACACGCCGGGGCAGTCCGCCGGGGGCGGTGGTGGGCGCCGGCGCCTGGCCGACGCGGGGCTCGGTCTCCGTACGAGGAGCCTCTGCACGCGGGGACTCCGTACGCCGGCTGCGCCGTGGGAGGTCCGGCGGGGTGTCGGCCGCGGTCACGTCGCGGTGCGGCGGCGAGAGGTCGGGCCAGGCGGACTGGGCCTCGGGGCGGCGCGGCAGGTCGATGGGCTCGGCCGCGGGACGGCTGTTGCCGCGGTCCCGGTCCACGGCGCCGCCCTGGGGGCGGCCCACCGGGGCCTGGGAGCGCTCGGGGCGCTGCGGAGCCGCTTCGTCGTCCTCCGCCGCGCCTCGCGGCCTGTTGTGCGTCACGGGGCGGCCGTGCGAGGAGACCAGCTTCGGGGTGCGGCGGCGGGGCAGGTCCACGGGGTCTCCGGGTGCCGCTTCGCCGGCTGAACCGTCGAAGATCCGTCCGTTGCCACCGCCGTTGCCGCTGGCGCGGGAGGGCAGGTCGCCGGTGCGGGTGGGCTCGCGTTCGCCCGTCTCCCGCTCGTCGCGGGCCTGCTGGTGCTGTTCGTCCCCCTGGAGCCCGGCCGTGCGGCGGCGCGGGCGGAAGAGACCGCCGCGCTCGCTGTCGTCGTCGCCGAGGTCGCCGAGCCCGCCCGGGAAGGGGTCGAGGCCCGCCATGCCGACCGGTGCCTCCAGCTCGACGGGACCGTCGAGGAGGGACGCGGGAAGACCCGGGAGCTGCACCGGCACCTGGCCGAGCGCCGCCTGCTTGTCGCCCGCGGCGTCGCGGCCCAGGGCTTCCTTGGGCTGCGGCCGGTCCAGACGGAACCCGATGCCGTTCGTGTCCGGGACGTCGTCCGTGAGCAGCGTCTCGGGGATGAACACGACGGCGGTGGTCCCGCCGTACGGAGAGGGCTGCAAGGAGACGCGTACGCGCTGGCGCTGGGCGAGACGGCTCACTACGAAGAGGCCCAGGCGGTCGGTGTCGGAGAGTTCGAACTCCGGTGTCTCGGCGAGACGGAGGTTGGCGTCCAGGAGCGCGTCGGCCGCCATGCCTAGGCCCCGGTCGTGGATCTCCAGGGTGAAGCCGTTGGCGACGTGCTCCCCGAGGACCTGCACCGCGGTGTGCGGGGGCGAGAACACCGTGGCGTTCTCCAGGAGTTCGGCCATCAGGTGGGTGAGGTCGGCGACCGCGGGCCCGGTGACGGCGATGCGCGGCAGGCGGCGCACCTCGATGCGTTCGTAGTCCTCGACCTCGGCGACGGCCGCGCGGACGACGTCCATGAGCTGGACGGGCTTGCGCCACTGGCGGGAGGGGGCGGCGCCGGAGAGGATGACGAGACCCTCGGCGTGCCGCCGCATACGGGTGGTGAGGTGGTCCAGGCGGAAGAGGTCGGCGAGTTCGTCGGTGTCCTCGGTCCTGCGCTCCATCGTGTCGAGCAGGGTGAGCTGCTTGTGCAGGAGCACCTGGCTGCGGCGGGCGAGGTTGACGAACACCTCGGAGACGCCGCGGCGCAGGTCGGCCTGTTTGACGGTGGCCTCGACCGCGGCGCGCTGGAGGGTGTTGAGGGCCTGGCCGACCTGCCCGACCTCGTCCTTCTCGTACGTCAGGCGCGGCGCCTCGGTCTCCACGTCGACCTGTTCGCCCGCCGCCAGGCGGCGCAGCACGCCGGGCAGCCGGACACCGGAGGCCTCATGGGCCTCCAGGCGCAGTCGGCGCAGGTCACGGATGAGGCTGCTGCCGATGCGTACGGACATGAAGACCGAGAACAGCAGCGCGAGCAGACCGAACACGCCCGCGACGACGACCCGCACGATCACGCCGACCGCCACCGGCTCGACGCGGTCCTGGTAGCGGTCTCCCGCCGCCTTGTCGCGCTCGGCGAGATCCTTGAGCGCCTTGCCCGAAGCGGCGTCCCAGCGCGCCGACGTGACGGCGCGCGGCGTGCCGGACGAGGATTCGACGACGGCCTTCTCGGCGGCCCTCAGCTCTGTCGTCTCGGCGCCGTTCCAGTACCGCTCGTATCCGGCGCGCTCGTCCTCCGGCAGCTGCGCGAGGTTGACCTCGTACAACAGCGTGCGCTGGGCCCGGAGATCGGAGATCTGCCGGATCTCGGCCTTGGTGACGCGGCGCGCGACCAGTGCGGACCCGAGCAGCGCGTCCTCTCGGGAGAGGAGTTCACGTGCACGACTCACGCCGACGAGTGCCCGGCCCTGCTGGTCCATCGTCACGTCGTCGAGACCGTGGAGGGTCATCAGGAAGCCGTAGCAGGGGTCGATCAGCTTCGTGTACATCTCCAGCGCGCCCGAGCGGCTGATCGTGCCTTCTTCGACCGTGCGGCGCAGCGACTCAAGGCCCTCGAAGGAGTCGAGGAGGGAGGCGAGCCGGTCCGCCGACTGTCCGGTGACCTCGTCCCGCACGTCCGGGTGCGCCGCGTTGTCCACGACCTTGGCGACCATGTCGTCGGTGGCCGTGCGGCTGCGGCGCAGGGCCGCGAGCGCGTCGGAGGCGCGGGGGTCGGCGAGATAGACGAGGGTCTGGCGGCGTTCCTGCTGGACGACTCGGGCGGTGTCCTCGATCGGGTAGCCGATCTTGTCGACGACATTGGAGACGTCGATGAGGTCCTTGGCCGACTGACCGGTGAGATACGTGGCAAAACCCCACATCGCGGTCAGGGAAATGAGCGGCACCAGCAGCAATGCCACGATCTTCCGGCGGATGGACTTCCCGCGAAAGCGCATGGCCTCCCCCAGATCGACCCCCTGCGGCCGCGCTATGGCCAGGGGCACACATGTACGTCAACAAACGGCGTGAGCCTACTACTGACCCAGGAGCAACTCGAAGGCACGTCCGGATGGATTTCAGCCGTGACCGGAAAGGGGCGTCCCCAGTTGTCCCTCCAATTCGGGAGATTGCATCCCGCGTGTGGCACATGCCACTCGGCACAGTCCCCCTTGCACATCCATCCAGTTGGCCGGATCTCTTCGCTTCTTGGAACCTCGCGGGAATCTTCCGGACCTCTCATTCGTCTTTCAGTACGGGAGTTGGGGACAGCGGGCACCAGAGGCCCGCATGCCGCCACCAGGTGGCGTAAAGCTGCGTATTCCGGGCAGCCAGTGGAGAGTCGGGTCCGCCGACGTCTCAGCGAACGGCCCGAGGGCACCGGGGGAGTGACGAGTTGATGGGCACGGCAGAGCGCCGGAGGACGACCGGGGATGAGCACGAGGCATCCGGGCGTCGGTCCGGTGAGGAGCGCAGGGAGTTGTGGATCGAGGAGCCGGCGCGCAGACGCCGCCTGCCCGATCCGGTGCGTACGGCCGCGGTGCGAGCCGTGATCATCGTGGCGCTGACGCTGATACAGGCGATGACGGCGTTCCTGTGCGCCCTGGCCGGATCCTGGCTGTCCTTCCCGATGGTGCTCAGCAGCGTGGCCAGCACCGTGGTCGCCACGTGGGGGGTCCTGGACGTATGGGTGACGCGCCAGGTGTGGAATCAGCGGCACGGCGTGGTGTCGGTGCCGAGCAGCACGGCACGGCAGTTGCGGCGCGAGCGGCGCCGGGCCCGTCGGCAGGCACGCACGGAGGCGCGGAGCGAGGAACGCATACGGCGACGTGGCGGTGCGGGTCAGTTGTCGCACCCCTAGGAGCACTCACGCGAGCACGGCCAGGAACAGCACTGCCAGGAGCAGCGCCGCCAGGAGTAGCGCCGCCACGGGTGGGGTGCACTGCCGGGGAGTCAGGCCGCGACGGGCGCCTCCGCCGCCAGCAGACCGCGTCGCAGCCGCGTGAACGGGCGTGGCCGGTCCATCGCGAGGACCGCCGTGGTGTGCCCCTCCCGTTCGTAGGCGGCGAGGAAACTGCCTTCCTCCGGTGAGCCTTCGAGCAGGCGCACGGTGTCGTCGGGGCGCCGTCGCCCGGCGAACTGGATGCGGGAGCCGTACTGGTCGGACCAGAAGTACGGCAGCGGGCGCACGCTCTCCACGGTGTGGCCGGCCAGCAAGTTGCGTACGGCGACGCGGGGTTGCTCCGTGGCGCTCGTCCAGTGCTCGGCCCGCGTAGCGCCCACGCGGGCGACATCGCCCACGGCGACCACGTGCGCGAGGCCGGTGACGCAGCCGTCGTCGCAGAGCACTCCGTCGTCCAGGGCGAGGGTGGAGCCCGCGAGCCAGGCAGTGTTGGGGGTGGCGCCGATCCCGACGACGACCACATCGGCGGGGAGCATGCGGCCGTCGGCCAGCTCCACCGCGCGCACGGCCGTGTCGCCGTGCAGCGCGGCGACACCGGTGCCCGTCACGAGCTCCGCTCCCCCGCGCGCGTGCAGCCCCGCGCACACCGCCGCCATGTCCGCGCCCAGTTGCGGGAGCAGCGGCAGCGCGGCGGCCTCGACGACCGTCACGTCGTGCCCGAGGGCCACGCACGAGGACGCGGTCTCGGCGCCGATGAAGCCGCCGCCGATCACGACGACCTGCTGCGGCCAGGCGGTCAGTTCCGCGCGCAGGGCGCGAGCGTCGTCCAGGGTGCGCAGGCTGTGCACCCCGGCGAGGGACGGCCCCGGCAGGCGCCTGGCGGACGCGCCGGTCGCGATGACGACGCCGTCGCTCGCGACCGTCCTGCCGTCGTCGAGGAGCACGGTGCGGCCCCGCGGGTCCAGGGCGCGGGCGCGCACCCCGAGCAGCCATTCGGCGTCGAGCTCGTCGCTCTCCTCGTCGTCGGACAGGGCGAGTTGGTCCTCGTCGGCCTTTCCGGTGAGGAAGTCCTTGGACAGCGGCGGCCTGTCGTACGGTGAGTGCGGCTCGTCGCCGATGATCACGAGCCGCCCGTCGTATCCCTGGGCGCGCAGCTCGCGCGCCGCGTAGAGCCCGGCGAGCGAGGCGCCCACCACGGTGATGGTCCTCATGCGGCGGAACCCTCCTCGGCCACGAGGTGGACGTGGATCGTGCCGTCGTCGACGCTCACCCGGTGGGTGCGCACGGCGCGGCGGGCGGGCAGACAGGTCGGCCGGCCGGTGCGGAGATCGAATGAGGCGGCGTGCAAAGGGCATTCGACCAGGCAGCCCTCCAGCCACCCCTCGGAGAGAGAGGCGTCCTGGTGACTGCAGGTGTCGTCGATGGCGTAGAGCTCGCCGTCGGCGTTGAACACCGCGATCGGAGGTGTGGTGTCGACACGGACGGATTCGCCCGTGGGGAGGTCTTCAAGGCGGCAGACGGGAATCATGGGCCCCCCTCTTGATGTCTCTCGGCCCGGTCCTGACACCTTCTCGGCCCAGGACCCTTCGGTAACATGATGTTTCGCATGGCGCACGAGGGAGCGCTATGCGCAACAGAATCCGGTCGGGAAGCCCGCCGCGTCAAGGGCTTCCCGAAGATGCGGCTTCAACAGGCCGCGAGGTGGTGAGAGTTGAGATATGACCGGCACGCGGAAACAGCCTGATCAGAACGAGGATCCTCGCGAGAACCGGCCCGAGGACCAGCCCGAGCCGCGCGAGAAGCAGCCGAAAGCGGCCCCGGGATCTGTCCAGTCCGTGGACCGCGCGGTCAGCGTCCTGGAGATACTCGCCCGGCTCGGCGAGGCCGGGGTCACCGAGATCGCCGACGAGTTGGGGGTGCACAAGTCGACGGCCTTCCGGCTGCTCGGCGTCCTGGAGAACCGGGGCCTGGTGGGCCAGGCCAAGGACCGCGGGAAGTACTTCCTGGGGGCCGGCGTACTGCGCCTCGCGGGGGCGGCGGCCGTGCGTCTGGACATCTCCCAGGAGGGCGGCCCCGTCTGCCGCGACCTCGCCGACGAGCTGGGCGAGACGGTCAACATCGCGATCCTGGACGACGACGCCGCGGTCAACATCATGCAGGCCCGCGGCCCCGCGTCCGTGACCGCGCAGAACTGGCTGGGCAGGCGCACCCCGCTGCACGCCACCTCCAGCGGCAAGATCCTCCTCGCCCATCTGCCGACGACGCTGCGCGAGGGCCTGGTCGCGCGGACGCTGCCGCGCCTGACCGAGCACACGGTGACGGGGACGGTGGCGCTGCGCGGCGAGCTGGAGGCCGTCGTCGAGCAGGGGTACGCCATCGCCGTGGAGGAGCTCGAGGTGGGCCTGGCCGCCGTCGCCGCACCGGTGCGCGCGCACGACGGCAAGGTGATCGGGGCGCTCAGCGCTTCGGGGCCCGTGTACCGCCTGACCGAGGACCGCCTCACCGAGCTCGCCAAGCGGACGGTCGTCGCCGCCGTCGAGCTGTCGCGGCGGATGGGTTACGGCTTCTGACGGGCCGCCGCAGGACGTCGGACACGAGGGCGGAGCCAGGGATTCCTGGCTCCGCCCTCGCCGTGTGTGCCGACCCGAATCGCTGTGCGCTGCTGATTCGCCAAGGGTTAACTCCCACCCCTTGACGGCCTCTTGATGTCGTTCCCACTATGTCTCTCATAGCGCAACCCGTCGTGCAGTGCGCAACAGCAGAGGAGTCTGGCCGTGCCACACGAGGTCCGTGCCGTCGTCGCCGTGAAAAAGGGCGCACCCGTCGAGGTGCAGACGATCGTCGTGCCAGATCCCGGACCGGGAGAGGTACTTGTCTCCGTGCAGGCCTGCGGGGTCTGCCACACGGATCTGCACTACCGGGAAGGCGCGATCAACGACGACTTCCCGTTCCTGCTCGGACACGAGGCCGCCGGCACCATCGAGGCGGTGGGCGCCGACGTCGCCGATCTCGCCCCCGGCGACTACGTGGTGCTGGCCTGGCGCGCCCCCTGCGGAGCCTGCCGCTCCTGCCTGCGTGGCCGCCCCTGGTACTGCTTCGACTCGCGCAACGCCGCCCAGCCGATGACCCTCCTGGACGGCACCCCGCTGAGCCCCGCCCTCGGCATCGGCGCCTTCGCCGAGAAGACCCTGGTCGCCGCCGGTCAGGCGGTGAAGGTCGACCCGGCGGCCCGGCCCGAGGCCGCCGGGCTCATCGGCTGCGGGGTGATGGCCGGTTACGGGGCCGCCGTGAACACCGGCCAGGTGGGCCGCGGCGACACCGTGGCCGTCATCGGCTGCGGCGGCGTCGGCAACGCCGCGATCGCCGGGGCCTCGCTCGCGGGCGCGCGCCGCGTCATCGCCGTCGACCTCGACGAGGCCAAGCTCGACGGGGCGACCCGGTTCGGCGCCACGCACACCGTCAACTCCCGGCGCACGGACCCGGTCGAGGCGGTCCGCGAGCTCACCGGCGGGTTCGGGGTGGACGTCGCGATCGACGCGGTCGGCACCCCGTCGACGTACAAACAGGCCTTCTACATGCGCGATCACGCGGGTGTGCTCGTCCAGGTCGGTGTGCCCGACCCGGAGATGAGGATCGACCTGCCCCTGATCGATCTGTTCTCGCGCGGCGGCGCCCTCAAGTCCTCCTGGTACGGCGACTGCCTGCCGACCAGGGACTTCCCGATCCTCGTCGACCAGTACCTCACCCGCAGGCTCGACCTCGGCGGATTCGTCTCCGAGACCATCGGGCTCGACCAGGTCGAGGAAGCGTTCGCCAGGATGCACCGCGGTGAGGTCCTGCGATCGGTGGTGGTCCTGTGAGCGACCGTGCCGCGGCCCCCGAGGCAGACCCTCCGCCGCCCCGCCCCGGCTCTCCCGCACCGCGCGTCGTCGTGATCGGCGCGGGGATCGTCGGCTGCTCCCTCGCCGACGAGCTGACCGCCCGCGGCTGGACCGACGTCACCGTCCTCGAACAGGGGCCGCTCCCCGCCCCCGGCGGCTCCACGTCGCACGCCCCCGGCCTGGTCTTCCAGACCGGCCCGTCCAAGGCCTTGACCGCCTTCGCGACGTACACGGTCGAGAAGTTCGGGGCCCTGGAAGTGGACGGCCTGTCCTGCTTCAACCCGGTCGGCGGCCTCGAACTCGCCACCACGCCCGAGCGCTGGGCCGACCTGCACCGCAAGGCCGGATACGCCGCCTCCTGGGGCGTCCGCGCGGAGCTGGTCGGCCCCGCCCGGTGCAAGGAGATGTGGCCGCTCATCGACGAGAGCAAGGTCATCGGCGGCCTGCACACCCCCGACGACGGTCTCGCCCGCGCCGTGCTCGCCTGCCGCGCGCAGATCGAGCGGGCACGCGCGCGTGGCGCACGATTCCTCGACCGGCACACCGTGACCGGCGTGGAGCAGGAGGACGGCCGCGTCACCGCCGTCGTCACCGACCGGGGCACGTTCCCCGCCGACCACATCGTGTCGGCGGCGGGCTTCTGGGGTCCGGTGATCGGGCGCATGGCCGGTGTCGACATACCCCTGCTGCCGCTCGCCCATCAGTACGCGAAGACCGGGCCGCTCCCCGAGCTCGCGGGCGTCAACGACCCGCGTACGGAGGCCTCGAAGCCGATCCTCCGCTTCCAGGACCGTGATCTGTACTTCCGTGAGCACACCGACCGCATCGGCATCGGTTCGTACGCCCATCGTCCGCTGCCCGTGGACGCGTTCACGGTGCCCGCGTACGACGACGCGACGGAGATGCCGTCCTCGTACCCCTTCACCGAGGAGGATTTCGCGCCGAGTTGGGAGGACTGCGGCTGGCTGCTGCCCTCGCTGCGGGGCACCGAGGTCGCGGAGGGCTTCAACGGTGTCTTCTCCTTCACCCCGGACGGGATGCCGGTCCTCGGCGAATCCCGTGCGCTGCGCGGCTTCTGGCTGGCCGAGGCGGTGTGGGTGACGCACTCCGCGGGTGTGGCCAAGGCGGTCGCCGAGTGGATGGTCGACGGCCGGCCCTCCGTCGACGTGCACGACTGCGACCTCACCCGCTTCGAGGACGCCCAGCGCTCCCCCGCCTACGTCGCCGAGCGGGGCGCCCAGCAGTTCGTGGAGGTCTACGACGTCCTGCATCCGCTCCAGCCCATGGAGCAGCCTCGCCCGCTGCGGGTCAGCCCTTTCTACGCCCGGCAGCAGGAGTTGGGCGCGGTCTTCCTTGAGGGCGGCGGCTGGGAGCGTCCGCACTGGTACGAGGCGAACGCCCCGCTCCTCGCGGACATCGAGGTCCCCGAACGCGACGCCTGGTCGGCCCGCCACTGGTCGCCGATCGCGGCGGCGGAGGCTCGGGGCACCCGCGAGAAGGTCGCCCTCTACGACATGACTCCCCTGCGCCGCCTGGAGGTGTCGGGGCCCGGGTCGCTCGCCTTCCTCCAGCGCATGACCTCCAACAACCTGGCCAAGAAGCCCGGCGCGGTGACGTACACCCTCCTCCTGGACGAGGCGGGCGGCATCCGCTCCGACCTCACGGTGGCCCGGCTCGCCCCGGACCGCTTCCAGGTCGGCGCCAACAGCCCGGCCGACCTGGACTGGCTCCTTCGCCACGCCCCCGACGGCGTGCACCTGCGGGACATCACCTCGGGGACCTGCTGCATCGGCGTCTGGGGCCCGCTCGCCCGCGCGCTCGTGCAGCCGCTCACCAGCGACGACTTCTCACACGAGGCGTTCGGCTTCTTCAGGGCCAAGGAGACCTACATCGGCCAGGTCCCCGTGACGGCGATGCGCCTGTCGTACGTCGGTGAGCTCGGCTGGGAGCTCTACACGAGCGCCGACACCGGTCTGCGGCTCTGGGACACGCTCTGGGAGGCGGGGCAGCGGCACGGCGTGATCGCGGCCGGGCGTTCGGCGTTCAACAGCCTGCGTCTGGAGAAGGGTTATCGCGCCTGGGGCCACGACATGACCGCCGAGCACGATCCCTACGAGGCGGGTGTCGGCTTCGCGGTCCGCATGGACCGGGGCGACTTCGTGGGACGTGCCGCGCTCGAACGGCTCGGCTCCCCCGCACGCAGGCTCACCGCGCTGCTGCTCGACGACCCGGCCGCCGTGGTCCTCGGCAAGGAGCCCGTCCATGTCGACGGCGTCCCCGCCGGGTACGTCACCAGCGCCTCGTACGGCTACACGCTGGGCCGTTGCGTCGCCTACGCGTGGCTGCCGCCCCTGGAGACGGGGGCGGGTGTGCACATCGAGTACTTCGGCGAGAAGGTGCCCGCGACGGTCGCCGAAGAGCCGCTGTTCGACCCGAAGATGACCCGCATCCGCCGCTAGCGGCCCGTCGGCAGCAGCTAGGCCAGAGCCCATCGGCAGCAGTTAGGGAGGAAGCTCCGTGTCCCCCACCTATGACGTGATCGTGATCGGCCTCGGCGGCATGGGAAGCGCCGCCGCCCACCACCTGTCCGCGCGCGGCGCCCGCGTCCTTGGCCTGGAGAAGTTCGGGCCCGTCCACAACCGCGGCTCGAGCCATGGCGGTTCGCGCATCACCCGGCAGTCCTACTTCGAGGACCCGGCGTACGTCCCGCTCCTCCTGCGCTCGTACGAGCTGTACGCACGCCTGGAGCGCGACACCGGCCGCGAGATCGCCACTCTGTGCGGGGGCGTCATGGTCGGCCGCCCCGACAGCCGCACCGTCTCCGGTTCGCTGCTCTCCGCACAGCAGTGGGACCTGCCCCACGAGATGCTCGACGCCCCCGAGATACGCCGCCGCTTCCCGACGCTCAGCCCACGTGACGACGAGGTCGCGCTGTACGAGGCGCGGGCCGGGCTCGTCCGTCCCGAGAACACCGTCGCCGCGCATCTCCAGCTCGCCACCCGGCAGGGCGCCGACCTGCACTTCGAGGAACCGATGACGCGCTGGGAGCCGTATCGGGACGGCGTGCGCGTCCACACCCCCGAAGACACCTACACCGCCGGGCAGTTGGTGATCTGCCCGGGGGCCTGGGCGCCGCAGCTGCTCACCGACATCGGGGTGCCGTTCACCATCGAGCGGCAGGTCATGTACTGGTTCCAGCCGACCGGCGGCGTGCGGCCCTTCCTGCCGCAGCACCACCCGATCTACATCTGGGAGGACGCGGACGACGTGCAGGTCTACGGCTTCCCGGCCATCGACGGCCCCGAACTCGGCGCGAAGGTCGCCTTCTTCCGCAAGGGCACGCCCTGCACGCCCGAGAACATCGAGCGCACGGTCCACGCGGACGAGGTCGCGGCGATGGCGGAGCACATGGCGCGCCATGTGCCCTCCCTGCCGGGGACGTTCGTCAAGGCCGCGACCTGCATGTACTCCAACACGCCCGACGAGCACTTTGTCATCACCCGTCACCCGGCCCACCCCGAGTCGGTCACCGTCGCGGCCGGTTTCTCCGGGCACGGCTTCAAGTTCGTGCCGGTCGTCGGCGAGATCGTCGCCGATCTGGCGCTGCGGGGCGCCACCGAGCACCCCATCGAGCTCTTCGACCCCAGCCGCCTTGCCGCCGCGCCCGCTTGAGGAGCACGCGCGCCCGCTTGAGGAGTACGGAGGAGTACGCCACCGTGACGACGACCCCCGAGGCCCCGTCCACCGCCAGCCTGAAGACCACGCTGCCGGGCCACTTCTACACCGACCCGGAGATCTTCCGGCAGGAACAGGAGCGCGTCTTCGAATCGCTCTGGTTCTGCGCGGTGCGCGCCGCCGACCTCGACAAACCCGGCGCCTTCCGCACCGTCCAGGTCGGCCGCGAGAGCGTACTGGTCACCCGCTCGCGCTCCGGGCAGCTGCGCGCGTTCCTCAACATCTGCCGGCACCGCGGCGCGCGGCTGTGCACCCAGGAGTCGGGCGAGGTGCGCCGCGCACTCCAATGCCCGTACCACGCATGGACGTACGACCTGGACGGCAAACTGATCGCCGCGCCGAACCTGGTGAAGATGCCCGACGTCGACCGCACCGCGTACGGCCTGGTCGGCGTCGCGCTGCGGGAGTGGCTCGGCTACGCCTGGGTGTGCCTGGCCGACGAACCGCCCTCCTTCGAGGAGAGCGTCATCGGCGCGGCCGTGGAGCGCCTGGGCGACTCGGCGTCCATCGAGCGCTACGGAACCGAAGGGCTCGCGCTCGGCAAGCGCGTCACCTACGACGTGCGCGCCAACTGGAAGCTGATCGTCGAGAACTTCATGGAGTGCTACCACTGCGCGACCATCCACCCCGAACTGACCGATGTGCTGCCGGAGTTCGCCGACGGGTTCGCCGCCCAGTACTACGTGGGGCACGGCGCCTCGTTCGGTGAGGAGGTCAGCGGCTTCACCGTCGACGGCAGCGCGGGCTTCGAGCGCCTGCCCTCGGTCGCCGACGACCAGGACCGCCGCTACTACGCGATCACGATCAAGCCGACCGTCTTCATCAACCTCGTCCCCGACCACGTGATCCTGCACCGGATGTTCCCGCTCGCCGAGGACCGCACGGTCGTCGAGTGCGACTGGCTGTACGCACCCGAGGTCGTCGCGTCCGGCGTCGACCTCGCCAAGTCGGTGGAGCTCTTCCACCGGGTCAACGAGCAGGACTTCGAGGCCTGCGAGCGCACCCAGCCCGCGATGGCGTCACGCGCCTACCGCGCGGGCGGGGTGCTGGTGCCGACCGAGCACCACATCGGGCTGTTCCACGAGTGGCTGACCGGCCGGTTGGGCTAGGGCCTGCGGCCGGGGCCTAGGAGGTGGACGCGGCGGGGCGCTTGTACATGCGCGTCGCGGTGATCTCCCCGTGCACCGTCTCCTCGGCCGGGTCCTGGTGCGGCAGGCCCGGCCGCAGGTGCTCCTCGACGCTGATGTACTTCAGCCCCGCACGCAGGTCCGCGTCATTGCGCAGGCGGATGACCAGCGGGAACTCCGCGAGCGCGGTCGTGTCGAACAGGCCGGTGGTGTAGAGCAGCTGCACGCCGAGGGCGTCCGAAACGGCGCGCTGGAGCTCCAGGAGATACGTGGCGTTGGCGCGGCCGATGGGGTTGTCCAGGAAGAGCGTGCCGGCGTGCCGGTGCTTGTCGCGGCCCCGGTCGTTGCTGCGAAGGGCGGCCATCGTGCAGTAGAGGGCGATGGCCGCGGTGAGCAGCTGGCCTCCGGAGAAGACGTCTCCCATCTGGCCGACCGGCACCCGCTCGGCGCGCAGCACGGCGTCCGGCTTGAGGATCTCGACGGCGATGCCGCGCGGCTCCAGGGCGGCCTGGACTCCGCGCAGCAGCAGGGTCATTCCGTCCCGCCGCATGTCGGAGTTCTTCTTGACGGCGGCCCGCGTGGCCTCGTCGATGACCTCGCCGAGGCGCTCGGTGAGCGTCGCCTGGTCCGGCTCGTCGAAGCGGACGCGCAGGAACTCCTGGCCCGACCACTCCCCCAGCCCCTCGGGCAGCTGCGACAGGCGCTGGGCCGACCGGAGCGTGGCGAGCGAGGACTCCACGAGCCCGCGCAGGCGGTCCACGATGCTGTCGCGGTTGCGCTCCAGCTGCTCCAGCTCGTCGGTGAGCACGCGCAGGCGGGGCGCGAAGGCGTCGGCCCACTTCTTGGCGTGCTCCGGAAGGGCGGACGCGGGCAGTTCGCGGATCTGCTGGCGGGCGGGGGTGCGTACCTGCTCGTAGCGGGTGGAGTTCGCGTGGCGTACGAGGATGTCGCTGGCCTCGCGGACGGCGGCCTCGGCGGCGGAGAGGTCGGCGGCGCAGCCGCGCAGGGAGCGCCGGGCCTCGGATGCCGACTGGCGGGCCTCTTCGAGGGTGCCGGGGTAGGGCTCGGGCTCTTCGGTGCCTTCCTCCTCGTGGTGCTGCTCACGCAGGAGGTCCCGCAGGAGGGCCGCCGTCTCGTCGAAGCCGCCCGTGGCGTCCTCGGCGGCGCGGTGGGCGTGCAGGAGGGTGGCGTGCGCGTCCTTGGCCTGGCTCAAGGCGTCCGTGTGGGTGGCCAGTTCGGTGGTCGCGGTGCGCAGCAGGGTCTGTGCCTGCTCGGCGTCGGCGGGGACGAGGTCTTCGGGGAGCTCGGTGTGCGCGTCGCCGTCCTGCGGGGCGAGCCGCTCGGCCTCGCCCCGGAGCCGACCCAGCTGCTCGCTGGCAGTGGAGGCGCGGGTCTCGATGAGCTGGACCTGGGCCTCCGCGCGGGCGGACGCGGCCTGGCGGGAGGGGCCGTCGGAGCCGTCCGTGCCCTCCAGGAGCAGCGCGGCGCGGGTGCGGACCTTGTTGCTGAGCCGGTCGAGATCGGCGAGGGCGGCGCTCTCGTCGCTCTCGGCGCGGGCCTGTTCGGCGCGCAGGTCGGCGCCGACGCCGACCTTCTCGTAGAGCTGGGACGCGGCGCGGTAGGCCTCGCGGAGGGCGGGCAGCGAGGTCTTGGGGGCGCCGGCCTCTTCGGGCAGGTCCTCGGGGGCTCCGGCGATCTCGGCGCGCTCGGCGCGCAGGGCGCGGGCGGTGCGGCGGGCGTCGTCGGCGGCCCGCTGGGCGGCGCGGCGGTCCTCGTCGGCGGCGCGGGCGCGGTCCAGGCAGGTCTGGGCGCGGGCTTCGGACTCGACGGCGTCGTCGGCGAGTTCGCGCAGCTTGGTCTGCCAGCCCGCGCGCTCGCGCAGGCGGAAGGCGAGTCCCGCGAGGGCGTCGGCGACGCGCCGCGCGCGCTGGGCGGCTTCCTGCCGCTCGTCACGCGCGCGTGCCGTTTCGGCCGCGGCCTCGTCGGCCTCGGCACGGACGGTGCGGGCCTCGGCGAGCTCGGCCTCGGCTTCTTCGGCGAAGGCGCGCGCGGTGCGTGCGGCGACGGCGAGCTCGTCGATGCGCCCGGCCGGGCAGCCGCCGCGCCAGGAGGCGAGCCGCGCGGCGAGTTCGCGGTCCTTGGTGAGGCGGACGGCGAGCGCCCGGATCTCCTCGTCACGGCCCGCCGCCCGCGCGCGCAGCGCCGTGCGCTCCTCGTCGGCTGCGTGCTCGTCGTGCATGGCGGGGTTCGGCGGTACGAGGAAGACGTCCTCGCCTTGTGCCTCTTCGGCGGGGGTCGGCGCGAGGAGGGCGGCCGCGGTGCCGACGGCGACCGCCGAGCGGGGCAGCAGGGCGGCGCCTGCGAGCGCTTCGCGGGCCCGTGCGTGGGTGGCGGGGTCGGTGATGACGACGCCGTCGACCAGCTCGGGCCGGGCGGCGAGCACGCGCGCGTGGTCGGTGGGGTCGACGGCCTGTGCGAGGTAGCGCCAGCCGGGCAGGGCGGGGATGCCGTGCTCGCCGAGGAACTCGACGGTGGCCAGGACGTCGGGTCCCGGCGGGAGAAGCCCGCCGTCGCCCAGGGCGCCCAGGATCCGGGAGTCGTCGGCGGCGGCGGTGCGCAGTTCGAAGAGTTGCCGCTCTGCGGAGGCGACCCCGTCTTCGAGGAGCGTGCGGAGGTCGTCGGCGCTGCGGTCCAACTCCGTGAGGGAGAGGGGGCCTTCGGTCAGGGAGCGGGGGGCGGTGGATGCTGCTGTGGATGTTGCTGTGGCTGTTGCCGTGGCCGTGGTGACACGGGCGAGGGCGGTCGTGGCGGTGCCGTCGGTGGCGGCCGCGTCCTCCCGGTCGCCGCTCTCGCCCGTCCCCGTCACCCCCTGGCGGGGCTGCGGCACGCCCAGGGAGCTCGCCCCCGGGAGGCCGAGCAGCTCGGCGAGGCGCTCGTCTCCGGCGATCGACTCCGCGGCACGGCGCTCCGCGTCGTACGCGTGCTCGGCGGCTTCCGCCGCGTCCGACGCGCGGGCCGCGGTGAGTTCGGCGCGGGCCTCGGAGGCGGCCGCCTCCTTGGCGTGCTCGGCGGCGCGCAGGGAGGTCTCACGGGCGGTGTCCCAGGCGGTCACCGTGCTCTTCTCGGCATCGCTCGCGGCCAGCGCCGCGCGCGCGGGGTCGGCGTCCGGCGCCGTGTCGTCCAGCCAGCCCGCACGGACCGCCTCCGCGGTCTCCTGCTCGACCTCGGCGAGGCGCTGGCGCAGGTGCCCGGCCTCGCTGCGGGCGCGCTGCGCCTCGGTCGCCGCGACGGTCGCGTCGCGGTGGGCGGCCTCGCCGGTCTCCTGGAGCGCGGCCGAGCGCTCCTCCTCCTCGTTCGCGAGCGACTCCGCGCCTTCGGCCGCCGTGTGCAGGACGCGGACGAGATCGCCCGCCGCCTTGGAGCGTGCGGCGAGCGCGGGCGCCGCGTCCCGCTCGGCCTCCAGGATCGCGGAGGCCACCCGCGCGGAGCGGTCGGCGGCGGCGCGATGGCGCAGGACGGCTTCGGCCGCCTGCCAGGACGAGTGCAGCTGGCGTGCGTCGGCGAGCTCGCGGCGCTGCGCGGCGGCGGCCTTCTCGGCGACGGTGAGCGCCAGGGAGGCGTGCCGGAAGGCGAGTTCCGCGGAGATCAACGCGGACCTGCCGCGTGCCTCCTCCGCCGTGGTGACGGTGTGCGCGGCGGCGGTGACACGCTCGGCGAGCTCGCCCGCGCGGCCCCGCTCGGTGACGCCCCGGGCGGAGAGACGGCGGGCCAGCGTCCGGGTGCGCCGCTCGGCGCCCGCGTGCACGTCACGCGCGCGTGAACGGGTGCCGGCGGCGTCCACGATGCGGCCGAGCAGGTCGACGGAGCCCGCGGTGAACTCCCGCTCGGCGATGAGCTCGGAGCGGCGGCCGAGCTTGTTGCCGAAGCCGTGCACGAGGTCGGCGAGGCCGTCCGTGTCCCGCGTGTCCGTGACGGCGCGCAGCAGCAGATCGGTGAAGTCGGAGTCCTTCTTGACCGCGAAGAGGCCCGCGGCCTCGCCCTCGTCGGCGTTCATCTCCCGCTGGTAGCGGAAGAGCTCCGGGTCGAGGCCGAGGTCGCCGAGGTGCTCGATCCAGCGGTCGTGGATCTCCTCCCAGTGCACTTCGAGGTGGGGGTACGCCTTGCCCGCCTCGGTCAGCGCGTCCCGGAACCCCTTCATGGTGCGCCGACGTCCCTGCGCGCCCGACACGCCCTCGACGGACGGCCGTACGGCGGTGGACTCGGCCACCGGCAGCGAGTCCAGGCTCATCCCCGGTCCCGGCCGGAAGGAGTACCAGGCCTCGGCGAACTTCCGCGGGTCGTTGGAGACCTGCCGCCCGCGCCATTCGCTGACCTTGCCGACGACGACGCACTCGCCGGTCAGGGTGTGCTGCCACTCCAGGGCGACGTGCCCGCAGTCGTCGGCGAGCAGGAACTTGCGCAGGACTCCGGAGCTCGCGCCGCCCAGCGTGTTCCGGTGGCCCGGCAGCATCACCGAGAAGATCAGCTTGAGCAGGACGGACTTGCCGCCGCCGTTCTCCAGGAAGAGCACGCCGGCGGGCGCCGGGCGGCGCGGCGGCCCTGACGGCTCCTCCGCGAAGAACTCCGCCTGGGCGGGCGCGGGGTCGGGCACCTCCGCGCCGACGCCACGCAGGTCAAGCACGGTGTCGGCGTAGCGCGCACCGGCAGGGCCGATGGAGTAGAGGCGGACCCGGGACAGCTCGTACATGGCGGCGGACTCTCGTCGTAAGTCGTGCGGAACAGCAGGATTTTTGGGACTGCGGGGTGGGGCGAGACGTGAACGCGGGGTGGGCGGGTGCCCTCAGGAGTGGAAAGGCAGGCCCGCGTCGGCTGCCAGCTCCAGATCGTCGGTCTCGTCGGGGGGCAACAGGGTCGCGGACCCGTCCGTGACGGGCACGATGCCGAGCTCGATGAGCTCGGCCATGGCGGCGCCGCCCGCCATGTCGCGTACTTGCAGTTGGTAGCGGGCCGTGGTGCGGTACGTGCCCCCGGAGTCGTCGCCCGTGCGCTGCAGGAACCCGGAGTCGGTGAGGAACGCGACGGCCTTGCCGATGATCCCGGTGGTCGACCCGGCGAGGCGGCGGGCGTCCTTGGTGGCGCCCGTCGAGCTGCGCCGTGCCCAGATCCGCCAGGCGGCCTCGAGGCCGGGGGTGTCGGTCTGCGGGTCGGTGTTCTCGCCCTGCTCCTCGGCGCGCTCCTCCAGGCGGTGGCAGGCCTGGCGCACGAACGCGTCCACTCCGTTGACCGTGACCCGTCCGATGTATCCGTCGTCGGCGAGGTCCTCGGGGCGCGGGAACGCCAGGGCGGCGACGGCGAGATGGGCGAGGCCGTGCAGGAAGCGGTCGGTGGAGTCGGCTGCGGTCCTGCGCGCGTAGTCGCCCATGCGGACGGCGAACACCGAGTCCTCGGCGGCCGTCACGGCCATCCCCGCGCGGGGGGACACCTCCAGGACGACGAGCCCGAGTCCGGCGGCGACGGCGTCGGCGAGCCGCGCGAACGGCGGGTCCTCGCGGTACCGGCGCAGCAGCTCCGCGTACTCCTGGTCGCGGGCGGGCTGGAGCTTGGGCTGGAGCCCGAAGGCGACCAGGCGCGCGGCGTCGGCGGCGTCGGCCGGGGTGATGGCGGCGGTCGCGGCGGGCGCCGCCGGTGTCTCCGGCTCGCCCCACGCGGTGTGCTCTGCGGGGTGCTCGGTCACGGCTTGTGCTCCTTGCGGCGGTCGTGCTGAAGAGTCCTGGGACGGTCCGGGGTGCTCACGAGCGTGTCAGGAGTGCTCACGCGGCCTCCGTCCGGCCGGCCGCCATGCCCGCGGCGTCGAGCAGCGCCGTGCCCACGATGAGGTCGGCGCCGCCGAACTCCGGGTCGTCGAGTTCGGTTCCGTCGTCCACGGCGAACAGGAGCTTCTCCTCGCCCTGGCGGTAGGCGGTGCCGACCGGCGGGCTCGCCGCGTGGACGGCGAGCAGGGCGACCAGATACGGCAGTTCGGTGTCGCGGGCGCGGGCGTCGGCGAGCAGCCCGGAGAGGCGCCGGGGCGCGTCGTGCGGCAGGTCGAGCAGCTCCATGGCGCCGGCGAGCTGCGCCTCGCTGAAGCGGCTGTCGTCGGGCGTGGCGATGAGGTCGGGCTCGGGCATCTCCACGCCGAGGTGCTCCCGCTCCTGGGGCGGCGTGAGCAGTATGTCGACGAGGTCACCGACGCGCACGGAGACGGGTGTGCGCAGTCCCGTGCCGCGTGCGAAGAACGCGTTCGTCACGCGGCTCGCCTGCTCGACCGGGAGCGGCAGGAGCGGCGCGACGAGCTGGCCGTACAGATCGAGCCCGGTCTGTGAGGTGGGCGCGGCGAAGGCCTGGCGGTCCTGCTCGGCGCGGAACAGCGGCCCCGCGTCGAGCAGCCGGGACTGGAGCTGGGTGTGGCGGCGGATGCAGTCCTTGACGATGTCGACGAGCTCGGCGGCGCGGCGCTTCTGCTCGGGGTCCTCGGATTCGTCGCGTGCCTTGCGGATGTTCGTCAGGATCGCGTTCTCGTGGCGGTAGCGGTCGGCCACGTGGTCGAGGGCCTCCGCGATCATGTCGGGGACGGCCTGGAGCCAGTCCACCGCGCGTACGTTGCGCCGGGTGGCGTCCAGGGCTCTGCGGAGTGTTTCGGAGTACTGCACCGTCCGATACCGCGCCTGCTCGGCGGCGAGCTGGGCGTCGGCGAGACGGCCGCGGCTGATGAGCACCTCCAGCTTGACCTCGGCGGCGATCTGGGCGCTGGTGACGTCGGTGTCGAGGGCGCCCACGAGGACGTTGACCGCCTCGTCCGTCGTACGGAGATAGACGCTCCCGCCGTACCCGGGGACCTCTTCGATCAGCTTGAAGTCGTAGTCCCTGCGCACATAGGTGCCGTCGGGCGCGAAGGTGCCGTACACGGCGCGGAAACCGCGGTCGACGCTGCCGACGTTGATCAGGTTCTCCAGGACCCAGCGGGCGACGCGTTCGTGCTCGGCCACGGGGCGCCTGGGCGCCTGGGCTCCGACGCGCGGGAGCAGCCTGGCCACTATCTGCTCATGGTCCGCGCCGGTGTCGAAGTCCATGTTCAGGGTGACGAGGTCGATAGCGGAGAGGGCCACTTCCGCCATCGCGTACACCGAGTACTCGCCCGCGAGGTTGGCCTTGCGCACGTCCAGGTCGTGCAGCGGCGCCGTGCAGGCGAGCGCGCGGAGCCGCCGCGCCAGGCCCTCGTCGGCGGCCGGGCCCAGAGCGGGCCTCGGCCCCGCGCTGAGCTGGGGCGGAGCGGTGTCCGAAACGGCAGGCGAAGTCACGGTGCACAGACTAGATCCTCGGTCTGACAACGGTCGAAACGGCGCAGATCTGACAGCGCCGGCCGAGGCCCGTCCGGGGCTCAGGAGCCCGCCCGCTCGCCCTCCGCCACGCGCTGGCCGTAGGCCTCGACGAGGCCGCGCCGCGAGTCGTCCAGGTAGACCGCGAGCAGCTGTTCGGCTTCCGCGGCGTCACCCTCCTGGAGGGTCTGCAGGATCTGCCGGTTGCGTACGAGGTACGGCTCGTGCAGCCGGCGCGGGTCGTCCACCACGTGGAAGGCCAGGCGCAGTTCGGCGAAGACGCTGCGCATCACCTCGTCGGTGCGGGCGCTTCCGGCGAGGGCGACCAGCTCCCGGTGGAAGTGGATGTTGGCCGTGGAGACGCCCTTCCACTTCCGCTCGCGCGCGGCCTTCGTGCCCTCCGCGACGGCGCTCGCGAGTCCGTCGAGCGCGAAGGGCGGATCGCCGAGTCCGCGGACGACCGCACATTCGACGAGCCGCCGCGTGCGGTAAATGTCTTCCACGTCCTCAATCGTGAGAACTCGGACAAATACCCCACGGTTGAGCTGGTGGACCAGCAGCCGTTCGTGCGTGAGGAGGCGGAAGGCCTCGCGCAGCGTGTTGCGCGAGACGCCGAGTGCGCCCCCGATGCTGTCTTCGGACAGCCGGGCACCCGGCGGGAAGAAACCCTCCGCGATGCGGCTCCGGAGGATGTCCGACACCCGCTCGGCGGTGCTGGTGCGCCCCAGGAGCGCACGGTCGTCGGCCAGTCCGCGCGCGTCAGCCATTCCCTCAGCCATGCCCGGATTCAATCGCAGATGCAAGAACGAGACAACATGGGTATTGAGGGATCGTTCAACGATCCTCTACCTTGTCGGGCACGGCACAGTCCCCGCCCGTGCCGCACGCCCTGCCCGCTCCGTACGCCCTGCCCGCTCCGCACCCTCCGTCCCCCCTCTTGCGAGGTGCCCATGAGCACACCCCCTCCGCCCCAGACCCTTTCGACCGACACGCCTCCCGTGAACGGCGAAACCCCCGACGACAACGGCGCGTTGGGCTGGCTGCGCGCCCTGGGCCCGCGAGGCCGCCGCGCCTTCGCCGGCGCTTTCGGCGGCTACGCCCTCGACTCCTACGACTACTTCACGCTGCCGCTGAGCATGGTCGCGATCGCCGCGTACTACGGCCTGGACAGCGGCCAGACCGGCCTGCTCACCACGGTCACGCTGGTCGTCTCCGCCATCGGCGGCGCGATCGCGGGGGTGGTCGCGGACCGGATCGGCCGGGTCAAGGCACTGATGATCACGGTCGTCACGTACGCCGTCTTCACCGTCGCCTGCGGCTTCGCGCCCAACTACGAGACGCTGCTGGTCTTCCGCGCCCTCCAGGGACTCGGCTTCGGCGGCGAGTGGGCGGTCGGCGCGATCCTGGTCGCCGAGTACGCCACCGCCAAGAACCGCGGCCGCACGCTCGGCGCGATCCAGAGCGCCTGGGCGGCCGGCTGGGCACTCGCGGTGATCGTCTACACCCTGGTGTTCCAGTTCCTCGACGAGGACATCGCCTGGCGCGTGATGTTCTGGACCGGCGCACTGCCCGCCCTGCTCGTCGTCTACGTACGACGCAACGTGCACGACGCCCCTGAGGCGGCCGAGGAGCGCAAGAAGAGCGCGAACAAGGGATCGTTCACCGCGATCTTCAAGCCCGGACTCCTGCGCGTCACGCTCTTCGCGGTCCTGCTGTCCACCGGCGTACAGGGCGGCTACTACACGCTCGCCACCTGGGTGCCCACCTATCTCAAGACCGAACGCGGGCTCACGGTGGTCGGCACCGGCGGGTACCTCACGTTCCTGATCTCCGGGGCCTTCATCGGCTATCTGGCGGGCGGCTATCTCACCGACATCCTCGGCCGCAAACGGAACATCGCGCTCTTCGCGTTCCTCTCCGCGGCCAGCATCCTGGCGTACACGAACATCCCGGACGGGGCCAACGGCCTTCTCCTTGTGCTCGGTTTCCCGCTCGGCTTCTGTATGTCGGCCATTTTCAGCGGCTTCGGGTCGTTCCTCAGCGAGCTCTATCCGGCGGCCGTGCGCGGCACCGGCCAGGGCTTCACGTACAACACCGGTCGCGCGGTGGGCGCCGTCTTCCCCACGATGGTCGGCTTCCTCGCCGACAGCTGGGGCGTGGGCGGTGCGCTGATCTTCGGCGCGATCGGCTACGCGCTCGCCGTACTCGCCCTCTTCGGACTGCCCGAGACGCGCGGCAAGGAGCTGGTGTGAGCCCCGCGGCCACGGCGTCGCGCAGCCCCGAGGAGGCCCGCGCGCTCTTCCGTTCGGGCATGAGCGGGCCGACAGCGGGCTGGGCCGCAGGCCACACCCAGGCCAATCTGATCGCCGTGCCCGCCGACTGGGCGTACGACATGCTCCTGTTCTGTCAGCGCAACCCGAAGCCCTGCCCGGTGCTCGACGTCACGGACGCGGGCTCCTGGACCACGCCCCTGGCGCCCGGCGCCGATCTGCGGACGGACCTGCCGCGCTACCGGGTCTGGGAGGACGGCGAGTTGACCGACGAGCCCACGGATGTGGTCGACCGGTGGCGGGACGACCTGGTGTCCTTCCTCATCGGCTGCAGCTTCACCTTCGAGTGGGCGCTGACGGAGTCCGGCGTTCCGATGCGCCACGTCGAGCAGGGACGCAACGTCTCCATGTACGTGACCGCGCGCCCCTGCCGTCCGGCGGGACGGCTGCACGGCCCCATGGTGGTGTCGATGCGCCACGTGCCGCCCGAGCACCTCTCCACGGCGCTCAGGGAGACCTCCCTGATGCCCGCGGTGCACGGCGGTCCGGTGCACTGCGGCGACCCGGCGGGGCTCGGCATCGACGATCTGACCCGGCCCGACTTCGGTGACGCGGTGGCCGCCGAGCCCGGTGACATCCCCGTGTTCTGGGCGTGCGGCGTGACGCCGCAGGCCGCGGTGATGGCCTCGCGGCCGCCGTTCGCGATCACGCACGCGCCGGGCCAGATGTTCCTCACCGATGCCCGTGACGAGCAGTACCGGGTGGCCTGAGCAGGCCCCCGGACGGACGGAAACAGGAGAACCACCCGCATGACCGATGCCGAGATGGATGCCGTGACCGACGCCGTGACCGATGCGGTGATCGATCTCAACGCCGACCTCGGTGAGGGCTTCGGCCGCTGGCGCCTGACCGAGGACGAGGAGCTGCTCTCCGTCGTGACCAGCGCCAATGTGGCCTGCGGCTTCCACGCGGGCGACGCGGCCACCATGCGCCGCGTGTGCGAGCAGGCCGCCGCGCGCGGCGTGCGGATCGGCGCCCAGGTCTCCTACCGCGATCTGGCGGGCTTCGGGCGCCGCTCCATGGACGTGCCCGCCGACGAGCTGGCGGCCGAAGTGGCGTACCAGATAGGCGCCCTGGAGGTCTTCGCGCGGGCGGCCGGCTCTCGCGTGTCGTACGTGAAGCCGCACGGCGCGCTCTACAACCGCGTCGTCCACGACGAGGACCAAGCGCGCGCGGTCGTCGAAGGGGTCCTCCTCGCGGATGACACGCTGCCCGTCCTCGGGCTGCCCGGATCGCGCTTCCTGGAGGTGGCCGGGAAGGCCGGACTTCCCGTCGTCACCGAGGCGTTCGCGGACCGTGCGTACACCCCGGAGGGGACGCTCGTGCCGCGCGGCAGGGACGGAGCCGTCATCACGGACGCCGACGCCGTCGTCGAACGCTCCGTGGGCATGGCCCGCTCCGGGACCGTCACCGCCCAGGACGGCCGGCGGATCGACGTCCGCGCGCGCTCGCTGTGCCTGCACGGCGACACCCCGGGAGCGGTGGCCCTCGCCCGGCAGGTCAGGGCACGCCTCGCGGCTTCGGGCGTCCGGGTGGAGGCCTTCGCGTGAGGGTGCTCCCGGTCGGCGACCTGGCGCTGCTGGTCGAACTCGCCGACGGCGACGAGGCGCAGGCCCTCCACGCCGAGCTGCTGCGCCGCAGGGCCGCGGGCCTGCTCCACGTACGGGAGATCGTGCCCGCGGCCCGCACGGTGCTCCTGGACGGCCTTGACGACCCGGGCCGTGTCGGCGCCGAGCTCGCCGCCCTGGAGATCCCGCCGCTGTCGGCGCGTGCGCAGGACATACGAGAGATCCCCGTCCGCTACGACGGGCCCGACCTGGCGGATGTGGCGGCGCACTGGGGTGTGCCGGTGACGGAGGTGGCGCGGATCCACTCGGCGGCCGAGTTCCGGGTCGCCTTCTGCGGGTTCGCGCCCGGCTTCGGCTATCTCACCGGGCTGCCGCAGCGCTACGAAGTGCCCCGCCGGGCCACCCCCCGCACGAGCGTCCCGCCCGGCAGCGTCGCCCTCGCGGGGCCGTACACGGGGATGTATCCGCGCTCCTCGCCCGGCGGCTGGCAGCTGATCGGCACGACGGACGCCGTTCTGTGGGACCATGCGCGCGTGCCCGCCGCGCTGCTCACTCCCGGCGTGCGGGTGCGCTTCGTCCCCGTCTCGGAGGAACGATGACCGACCGGGCCTTCGCCGTCGTCCGGGCCGGGGCGCTGACCACCGTGCAGGACCAGGGCCGCCCCGGGCACGCCCACCTCGGGGTGCCGCGCTCCGGAGCCCTCGATCCGGCCGCGGCGGGCCTCGCCAACCGCCTCGTCGGCAACCCGCCCGAGGCCGCCGTCCTGGAGACCACCCTCAACGGCTGCTCCGTGCGCCCCCGTTGCGCGGTGACGGTGGCCGTCGTGGGTGCGCCCTGCCCGGTGACGGTCGACGGCCGCCCGGCGGCATGGGGCGCACCCGTGCGGGTACCGGCCGGTGCGCTGCTCGACGTAGGAACGGCCGTCTCCGGAGTACGTTGCTACGTCGCGTTCGGCGGTGGAGTGGCCGTCGACCCGGTGCTCGCGAGCCGCTCCACCGATCTGCTCTCGGGGCTCGGCCCCCCGCCCCTCGCGGACGGAACCGTGATCCCTCTGGGCACCACGGGAAACGCCTCCGCGCTCCACGCGCGCGTGGACGCCGTCCCGCACGCGGCGCCACCGCACGAACTGGTCCTGAGGGTGACACCAGGACCCCGCGCCGACTGGTTCACCGCATCGGCCCTGCGCACGTTCACCACGCGCGCGTACCGGGTGTCTTCGGCGAGCAACCGCATCGGGCTGCGCACCGAAGGGCCCTCCCTGGAGCGGTCGTTCACCGGTGAGCTCCCCAGCGAGGGCATGGTCCTGGGCGCCGTCCAGGTGCCGCCGGACGGCCGGCCCGTGGTCTTCCTCGCCGACCACCCGACGACCGGGGGCTATCCGGTGATCGCGGTGGTCAGGGAGGCGGATCTGGCCGGGGCGGCGCAGGCTGTGCCGGGCACGCCGGTCCGATTCGTCCCGGCGGGACGGCGCTGAGGCCTCCTGGGGCCCGCAGGGGCTTTCCTGAGCGTTCCGAGGCTCCTACGGGCTCGCCGCCCTCCCTCTACGCCGCGTCCGGCTGCTCGGCCGCGGTGAGCGCGGCGAGGGCCGCCGTCACCGCGTGGGTGGCGCTCAGGTCGAGCCGGGCGCTGCTGCCCCGCACCTGATGACGTACCTCGTCGGCGGCGAGGGTGAGCAGCTGGGGCAGCAGATCGGTGCACCGGCGCGCCACCCAGCCGGTCCCCGCGGTGGCCAGCCACAGCAGGCTCGCCGACCGGGTGGGCGAGGGCAGTTGGGGCTCGCAGGAGGGAGCATCGCCCGCCGCGAAGCCCCGCGCCGCGAGCAGCGCGTGAAATCGGGCGGCGACGAGTCGGTGGCCCCGCTCGCCCGGATGCAGCCGGTCCGCGCTCCACAGGGTGCGGTCGGCGATCCACTCGTCCTCCGCGAGGTGCAGGTGGACGGCTCCGTAGCGCTCGGACAGCGCGTGTACGACCGCGTTGACCGCCCGTTGGCGCCGGGCCAGGGGGTGGGCCAGCACGCCCGGGAGGCCGAGCATGGCCCCCGGGTCGGGGAGGCAGGCGGTGACGAGCTGGGCGCCTTGCCTCGCGCAGGCGCCGTAGGTCTCGTCCAGTCGCGTGGCCACGGCGCCGATGTCGAACGTGCAGCGCAGGGTGTCGTTGACGCCGACGATCACGGAGACCAGGTCGGGCCGCAGCTCCAGCGCCTCGGGCAGTTGCCGGTTCAGCACGTCATCGGTCTGGGCCCCGCTGACGGCGAGGTTGCGGAACGCGACGTCCCCGCAGGACGGGGCGAGCAGCGCGGCCCAGCCTCGCCAGCCCTCCTCCACCGGATCCCCTATGCCCTCGGTGAGGGAGTCGCCCATGGCCACGAAACGCAGCGGCCTCATGAAGCGCGCCCCGTGCCGTGCGCCTCGTCAGATACCCCTCCGCCTGGCGCATCGGTACCCCGCGCCAGGGTGGTGCCCATCGGTCCCGCCCCGTGGAACGCCTGCCCACAACCACCGGGCCCGGAAGCATCATGCGCCCCCAAGAAGGCCGTGACCGCCGCTCCCCACCCAAAGCACTCCGCACGCGCGCGTGCCGCCTCCCTGCGGATCCGCTCGGGTCGGGTGAGGAGGGTCTGGACGGCGGTCGCGAACGCGTCGCCGCTGCCCGTCGCCGCCGCTCCCGCCCCGCCCACGATCTCCGGCAGCGCCGACGACGCGCTGGCCACCACCGGTGTTCCGCACGCCAGCGCCTCCAGGGCCGCGAGCCCGAACGTCTCGCAGGGCCCCGGCGCCAGGCAGACGTCGGCCGTGGCCTGCAGCGCCCCCAGGGCCGTGCGGTCCGCCACGTGTCCCAGGAACGTCACCGGCAACCGCCGCTCGCGTGCCCGTAGTTCGAGGCGGGCACGCAGCGGCCCGTCCCCCGCCACCACGAGCACCGCAGGCACGCCCCGGCCTCGGAGTGCTTCCAGGGCGTCCAGCGCCATGCCCGGCCGCTTCTCCACCGACAGCCGGGAGCAGAGCAACAGGAGCACCTCGCCTACGCGCGCGTGGCGCTCGCGCACGCGTGGGTCACGCAGCTCCGGCCGGCAGCCCACGAGGTCGACGCCCAGTGGCGCACGGACGACATTGCGCGCCCCGATGCGGACGAACTCCCGCTCGGCCCACTCCGTGGTGCACACCACCCGCGCGTACGCGTGCGCCGTCCGGGAGTTGAGAGCGTCGGCCGCACGCTGGGCGGCCTCCTGGGGCAGGCCCCAGGACCTCAGGACGCCGTCCGCCGTCTCGTGGGAGACCATCACGGCAGGGATCCTGCGGTGCCGGGCCCACGCTCCGGTCCAGCGCAGCGTCGTGCGGTCGGAGACCTCGATGCGGTCGGGGGCGAGGCGTTCGAGGAGCCGGGCCACCCTGCGGCGATCCGCGAGGACGCGATAGCCGCCGGTACCGGGCAGCAGTGTGCCCGGCAGTGTCATGACGCGCCCCTGGCCGGTGTCGAGGACCCCCGCCCGCTCTCCCGGCACGATCAGCACGGGCTCGTGCCCGGCCGCGCGGTAGCCGCGCCCCAACTCCCGCAGCGCGGTGCGCAGTCCGCCCGAGGTGGGGGCCACGAAGTTGGCGAGCCGCACGATCCGCAGGGACTCGGGGGGCCGCTCTACGGAGCGTGCCGCCGCCGCGCGGTAGGCCGCTTCCCTGTACAGGGCCGCCCTCATGCCGCCACCGCCGTCCGCGCGGCGAGCACCTGGGCGTAGTGGCCGACGAGTTGCTCGCCCACCGCCTCCCAGGTCCGCCCCTCGACGGCCGCGCGCCCGGCCGCCCCGTAGGCCCTGCGAAGCCCCGGATCGGCGGCGAGCGCCCAGACCGCGTCACGCACCGCGAGGGCGTCCTGCGGGGGCACCAGGGCCCCTGTGCGGCCCGGCACGACGAGGTCGAGGGGGCCGCCCGCCGCCGGCGCCACCACGGGCACACCGCTGGCCATGGCCTCCTGCACGGTCTGGCAGAACGTCTCGTAGGGCCCGGTGTGCACGAAGAGGTCCAACGAGGCGAAGATCCGGGCGAGTTCGCCCCCGGTCCTGCGGCCCAGCATGACCGCGCCGGGCAGCGCCGCCCGCACGGCAGCCTCGCTGGGCCCGTCGCCGACGACGACCAGGCGTACGCCTTCCAGGGAGCACACCCCGGCAAGGAGCTCGACCTGCTTCTCGGGGGCAAGGCGCCCCACGTAGCCGACGATCAGCTCACCGTCGGGAGCGAGTTCACGGCGCACGTCGGCGTCCCGAAGGCCGGGCCCGAACCGTGCCGTGTCCACGCCCCGCGGCCACAGCCGTACGCGCGGCACCCCGTGCGTCACGAGGTCGCGCAGGGCGGCCGACGAGGGGGCGAGGGTGAGGTCGGCCGCGGCGTGGACGGCACGGATGCGCCGCCAGGCGGTGGACTCCCCCATCCCCATGTACGTACGGGCGTATCCGCCCAGATCCGTCTGGTAGACGGCGACGGCGGGAATGCCCAGGCGCGCGGCGGCCGCCATGCCGCGCGCGCCGAGGACGAAGGGGCTGGCCAGGTGGACGAGGTCGGCCCGGTGCGCGCTCAGCGCCGCCGACAGGCGCCGACTGGGCAGCGCCACCCTGACCTGCGGATATCCGGGCAGCGGCAGGGAGGGGACGCGGATGACGGGGCAGGGCGCACCGGCGTCGGCTGCGGCGTCCGCCCCGGCCGCGGGTGCCGGGGCGATGACCAGGGGGTCGTGACCGCGTGCGGCGAGCTGCCGGGCGGTCTGCAGGGCGCAGTGCGCCACGCCGTTGACGTCGGGAGGGAAGGATTCGGTGACGATGACGACACGCATACCCGTGTTGTCGTCGCGCGGGGCGTGGTCACGTCAACGTGGATCTTTCCTGCCGAGGAACGTCCCGTGAGCGTTCCGCTCCGGCACGGTCCGCACGCGCCCCGCCCCGGGGCGCGCCCGTCCAGGACATCGGCTGCCCCGTCTACACCTCGGCCGCGTCGGGGCCGATCCTGCTCCGTACCGCGGTCTGTACCTCGTCCTCCTCGGCGGGGTCCGCGGCGAGCCTTCTGAGCTGGGTGACCACGCGGGCGTCACCCGTCTCGGCGTGCCGTGCGGCGACCTCGCGGGTGGACTCCTCGCAGTCCCACAGGCATTCGACGGCGAATCCGGCGGCGAAGGAGGGATCGGTGGCGGCGAGGGCGCGGGCGGCGCGGCCTCGCAGATGGGAGGAGGCGGTCTCGCGGTAGACGTGGCGAAGGACGGGGGCCGCGCAGGCGATGCCGAGCCGTCCGGCGCCGTCGACGAGTGTCCAGAGGGTCGGCGCGTCCGGGCCTTCGCCCCTGACCGCTTCCCGGAGGGCGGCGAGGACCAGCTTGCTGTCCTGGGCGCCTCCCCTGCAGGCCAGCACCCGTCCGGCGGCGGCGCCGAGCTCGTCGGGCCGCAGGGCCCAGCGGCGGGCCCGCTGCACGGCGGCGACGCTGCGCATCCGTTCGAAGGACTCGGCCGCGGCGTCCACGACGGCCCGTGACGGGCTCTGGACCGCGTACTCGATCAGGTCGAACACATCGGGATCATGGGCGTCCGCCAGGTAGCGCAGGGCCGTGCCGCGCGCCCCGTCCGAGCCGGTGCGGGCGGCTTCGAGGATCTCGGCGCGGTCCTCGGGGCCCGCGACGGCGCTCAGGCAGCGGGCGGCGGGCACATGCAGGACGGCGCCGCGTTCGAGCCCTTCCTGCGCCCAGTCGAAGACGGCCTGGACGCTCCAGCCGGGGCGTGGCCCCGAGGGTCGCATCTGGCGCTGCCAGCGGTCGAAGGAGCCCTGCTCACGGGCGGCGCGCACGCGGGCGCCGACGCCCTGCCTCGGGTCCTCCTCCCACAGCCGCCAGGGCCGGGGTTCGTAGGCGTCGCGGACGACGGCGGCCAGCTCGGCCTCACCCTCCGCGTCCGAGGGGAATCTGGCGAGCACGGGCACGGCAAGGGCGCGCAGGCCCGCGTCGTCGTCCCGCAGCGCCAGTTCGTCCAGGGCCCAGGCCCAGTTGGCGCCGAACGCCGCGTACCTTCGCAGCAGTTCGAGGGCGTCGTGCCTGCCGTACGAGGCGAGGTGCCCCAGGACCGCGAGCGCGAGGCCGGTGCGTGACTCGTCCGCGTTCAGGACGTCCTCGGAGTCGAAGAGGTGCCGCTCGATCTCCTCGATCCCGCCGCGGAGATCGAGGTAGAGCCGGGCGTAGTAGAGGGAGCGGTTCTCCACCTGCCAGTCGTGGCGTGGGTCGTGGAGCACGCAGGTCTCGAGGGCGGCGAGCGCCTCGGAGCGGGGTGCGGTGAGTGCGTGCAGGGTGCCGTCACCGCGGCCCCGCTGCAGCAGGCCGAGCAGCGTACCGCTGGGCGCTATGACCGGATCGAACATGGGAAACAGCCTCACATCAAGCGTCGACGCAACCGGGAATCGTGCATTACCTGGCCGTGCGCCAACACGTCGGGCCGCCCGCCGTCTCTTGCTTGCTGTAGACCATGTTCCTCTGCCTCTCGTCGGTGGCCCGTAGGGATCCCGGACGGGAGGTCCGGGGGCGGGCCGCTCACGGTCCGCGCGGTGCGGCAACTCCTGCCCCGCCGTCGCGTCCGTGAATCACGTCGTCATGATGGCCCAGCGGTTCAACCCGCCGCGACCACATTTCCAGCGCCCCCGTTGTTGCTGGTCAGCTACCCCGCTCAGGCCGCCCCGAACAGCTCCAGGAGCTCCGTCTTGGCGAACATCCGGGCGGTGTCCACCGCCGACGGCGTGCCCGCGGCCGGATCCGCGCCTCCGTCGAGCAGCGCCCGGATCACCGCGGCCTCGCCCTTGAAGACGGCGCCGGCGAGCGGAGTCTGCCCCCGGTCGTTGGCACGGTTGGCGTCCGCGCCCCGCTCCAGGAGGGCCCCGACCGCGTCCGCGTGCCCGTGGTAGGCGGCGAGCATCACCAGGGAATCGCCGCTGTCGTTCGTGAGGTTGGCCGGAACGCCTGCGTCCACGTACGCGACGAGGGCCGCGGTGCCGCCCTGGCGCGCCAGATCGAAGATCTTGGTCGCCAGCTCCACGACTTCCGGGTCGGGGGCTTCGCTCATGGACCGGACCGCCTTTCGACTGCGGGGTGACTCAGAGGGGGCGTACGGCGCCGAGTGCGGCCGTACGAGTGAATCGACAGGGTACTGCCCGTCCGGGTACATGACGGAGCGCGCCCGCGGCAAAGATCACCAAGCATCCCGGACGCCGTCCGGAGCCGCGCCCGGGCAGCGCGTCACCCCTCCGCCATTCGAGGGAAATTCGCGAGAATTCCCCCATTTGCACCTTTTATCGTATGGATACATGCTGTGAACCTGGAACAACTCATGGTGACTGTCCCCACCAACCAGGAGAACCCTCATGATCCTGTCCATCTCCGGCGTCGTGCTGCTCGGCATCATCGTCTTCCTGTTCTTCCGCAAGGACGGCCTCAAGGCGTCCCACGCGCTGGTCTGCGCGCTCTTCGGCTTCTTCATGGCGGGCACCGCCATCGCCCCGAGCATCAAGGCCGGCAGCGCGAGCCTGGCGAGCCTCCTCGGCGGGATCAAGTTCTGACGTCCCCTGCTCCCCGCCCCCTGTAGCGACCTCGTTCGCACCATCTGGAGACTGACGTGGCCCGGCGCCCCCTCCCCCGCATCCTGAGCAACGGCACCGCCTCGATCGCCCGGAGCCGGGAGTTCGCACGGTCGGCCGCCGACAACGCCACCGACGTCCTTCACCCGCTGATCACGATCTCTCGTGGACTGCGCCGGCTGGCAGCGGCCGGGCGGCGCAAGTGGGCCGACACCCCCAAGGACCGGCGCGGACCGCTCCTGTTCCTGGTGGCATCCGTCGTCCTGGTCGTGGCCCTCATTCCGTACGGTCCGCTGCTCGCCGCCATCTGCCTGATGGCGGCCGCCGCGTGGACCGGCAGGGAACGCACGGCTCCGGCGCCCACCGGACCCGACGACGCACAGACCCAGCGGCTGCAGTCCCTCTACGAAGCGCTCGTGCCGTACTTCTCCGTCCCGGAGGACCCGGCGCCGCTCTTCGCGCACGGCGGCGAGTGGGACAAGGCACTCACGTCGTACGAGTTCGACGACAACGGCCGCGTCTCCCACCTGGTGGTGCGCTACCCCGCGTACTTCACCGACGGCGAGCCCGACGCGCGCGCACGGATCGAGCAGCTCCTGCACGCGAAGTCGGGCCGCGGCCGGGAGTACCACTTCGAGTGGGACGAGGAGGGCAACCAGCTCACGGTGAACGTGCTGCCCCCACTGCCCACCGACATCGCCGCCCAGCGGTTCGTCACGTCCCCCGGCGAGACCGTCCTCGGCTTCACCGACCCCACCGGTGTCCAGCGCACCCTGCCCGTGACCGACGGCGACGAGCAGCGCGACGTTCCCCCCGTCGTCTGGCGCACCGGCCCCCGCTCCACCGAGCCGCACCTCCTGGTGGTCGGCGAGCCCGGCAGCGGCACCACGACCCTGCTGCGCTCCATCGCCCTGCAGGCCCTGCTGCACGGCGACGTCCTGATCGTCGAGGGCAGCGGCATCGGCGACTACGCCTGCCTGACCGGGCGGGAAGGCGTCCTGGCCATCGAGTGCGGGCTGGCCGGAGCCCTGGCGAGCCTGGAGTGGGCCGCGCACGAGACGGAGCGGCGCCTGATCTCCGCCAACCGCGCCCGGCAGGCGGGCCACCCCGCCCCCGACGACACCAAGCGCCCCCTGTGGATCCTCCTGGACCGCCCCAGCGTGCTCGGCCACCTGGCGGCCGCCGACGGACGCAAGGACCCGCAGTCGCTGCTCCAGGTGCCGCTGCGGCACGGCAGGGCGGCCAACGTCACGGTCGTCGTGGCCGATCAGTTCGACAGCCTGGACGCGCTGAGTGATCCGGTGCGCCAGCACACACGCGCGCGCGTGGTGCTCGGCCCCACGACGTTCGACCAGGTCGAGGACATCCTGGGAGTGCCGCCGCACACGACGCCGACGTCCGACGTCCCGCCCGGCCGCGGCTACGCCAGGCTCGGCACGGGTCAGGTGCACCGGCTCCAGGTGCCCGCGACACCCGATCCGTACGACGACGCGACGAGCGAGGCGCACCGGCACGCGGTGACGGAGCTGCTGCCCGCACGAAGCGCTCCGGCGGACGCGGACACCAGCACGGGTACCGGTGCCGGTACCGGTACGGAAAACAGCACCGGAACCGACGCCGAGGCCGACACCGAGGCGACGGAACCCGTAGCGGCCCCACGCCCCGAAGCCACACCGGAGCCCGTGCCCGCCGAGAGCTGACACCTCCGGAGCCGACGTCCCAAGAGCTGACGCTTCGAGGACCGCCGCTCCGAGCGCCGACGCTCAGGCCACGAACGCCCGCGGCGCCTCCACGCCCCCGCCCGCCCCCCTCTGCACCAGGCGCGCGGCCGCCGCGAGGCGCACCGCCGCCTCGTCCGCCACCGCGCCCGACACGGTGAACGGCAGCCGCACATACCCCTCGAAGGCTCCGTCCACCCCGAAGCGCGGCCCTGACGGGACCCTGACCCCCACCCGCTCGCCCACCTCGGCGAGGCGGGAGCCGGAGAGGCCTCCGGCGCGTGCCCACAGGGTGAGGCCGCCCTTCGGCACCGCGAACTCCCAGTCGGGCAGCTCGCGGCGGACGGCGGCGACCAGGGCGTCGCGGTTCTCGCGGGCCTGGGCCCTGCGCACCTGCACGGCCGACTCCCAGCCGCCGGTGCTCAGGAGCCAGTTCACGGCCAGCTGTTCGAGGACGGGGGTGCCCATGTCGGCGTACGCACGTGCCGAGACCAGGCTCCGGATGACGTCGGGAGCGGCCCGCACCCAGCCGATGCGCATGCCCGCCCAGAAGGCCTTGCTCGCCGAGCCGACGGTGATGACGGTCGAGCCCGCCGGGTCGAAGCCGCAGACGGGACGCGGCATCGTCACGTCGTCGTCGAGCTGAAGTTCGATCATGGTCTCGTCGACGACGAGGACCGTTCCCGCGGAGCGCGCGGCGTCGACCAGCTTGCGCCGCTGGTCCTCGTCGGCGAGCGCTCCCGTGGGGTTGTGGAAGTCCGCGACCACATAGGCGAGGCGGGGCGCCGCGTCGCGCAGGACCGGGCGCCAGCGGTCCATGTCCCACCCTTCGAGCCCCTCGGACATGGCGACGGGGACCAGGCGGGCGCCCGTCTCGCGCATGAGCTGGAGGATGTTGGCGTACGACGGGGACTCGACGGCGATGCGTTCACCGCGCGGCGCGAACAGATGACAGATCGCGTCGATGGCGCCCATCGCCCCGGTCGTGACCATGATCTGCTCGGGCATCGTCGGGATGCCGCGCGCGGTGTAGCGCTCGGCGAGCATCTGGCGCAGCGCGGGCAGACCGGCCGGGAAGTCGCCGTGCGTGTGCGCGTACGGAGGGAGTTCCTCCAGGGCGCCCTGGACGGCGCGGGTGAGCCAGGGCTCGGGCGCGGGCAGTGCCGCGCAGCCCAGGTCGATCATGGAGCCGAGCGCCTCGGGCGGAAGGGGTTCGAGGCCGCGCGCGGGCAGCGGGTTGCCCGCCGGGACGGCGGTCCAGCTGCCGGCTCCCCTGCGGGACTCCAGGAAGCCCTCGGTACGCAGCGCTTCGTACGCGGCGGCCACCGTGGTGCGGCTGACCGCGAGGGAGAGGGCCAGCTCACGCTCGGCGGGCAGGCGCGCGGCGACCGGGACACGGCCTTCGAGGACGAGCATGCGGATGCCGTCGGCGAGGGCCCGGTAGGCGGGCGGGCGGCGTGTGCCGGGGCCGGCGGGGCGCGTCTGCTGGGAGGTGAGCAGCCGGCCAAGCTGCGTGGCGCCCACCGCTGAAGTCCACTGAGCCATGATTCCCAGTCCACCTTCCTGGAATTGGCCATGGTTGGCATCCTGATACGAGCCACAGAGTGTCATGTGTCAGGCCACTACCACCAGCAGGGGGGCATCTCTTGTCCACGACGAAGCCACCGAAGCCGCCGAAGCCACTGCCGACCGGCCGGCCACGACCGGTGAAGTCGCACCTCGCGCGTCGACTCGTCCAGCTGTACGTGGGGCTGGCGCTGTACGGCGCGAGCTCCGGGCTCCTGGTGGTGTCCGGTCTCGGCCTCGAACCGTGGAACGTGCTGCACCAGGGCCTGGCCGAGCTGACGGGGCTGTCCATCGGCGTCGTCTCGATCTTCATCGGCGCGGCGGTGCTCCTCCTGTGGATCCCGCTGCGGCAGCGCCCCGGCCTGGGCACGGTGTCGAACGTCTTCGTCGTCGGCCTCGCGATGGACGCCACCCTCGCTCTGATGCCGGACGCGCACGGGCTCGGCGCCCGCATCCCGCTCCTCGTGGCGGGGATCGTCCTGAACGGCGCGGCGACCGGGCTCTACATCGCGGCGAAGTTCGGTCCCGGCCCCCGGGACGGCCTGATGACGGGCCTGCACCAGCGCACAGGGCGTTCGATCCGGCTGATGCGGACGCTGGTCGAGGTGGCGGTGGTCGCCACCGGTTTCGCCTTCGGCGGCACGGTCGGCGTCGGAACGGTCCTGTACGCACTGGCGATCGGCCCGCTGGCCCAGTTCTTCCTGCGCCGCTTCGCCGCCCCCGCTCCATCCGGGGGAGGCGTCGTGGCTGCCGGCGGTCAATCGGAGCAGGCGATACTTCAGCGGTGACCACGCGCGTACGCCACCCCTATCTCGACCATCCCGGCCCGCTGGCCTTCGCCCACCGCGGCGGGGCGGCGGACGGCCTGGAGAACACCGCCGCCGCTTTCCGGCGCGCGGTGGACCTGGGGTACCACTACATCGAGACGGACGTGCACGCCACGTCGGACGGCCGCCTCGTGGCCTTCCACGACGCGACGCTCGACCGGGTGACGGATACGGCAGGGCAGATCGCCGATCTGCCCTGGAGCGCGGTGCGCCACGCGCGCGTGGCGGGCAGTGAGCCGGTGCCCCTCTTCGAAGAGCTCCTGGAGACCTTCCCGAACGTCCGCTGGAACGTGGACGTCAAGGCCGAGCCCGCCCTGCTCCCCCTTCTCGACCTGCTGCGCCGCACCGACGCCTGGGACCGCGTGTGCGTCGGCTCGTTCTCCGAGTCCCGCGTGGACCGGGCCCAGCGTCTGGCGGGCCCGCGCCTTGCCACCTCGTACGGCACGCGGGGTGTGGCGGCCCTGCGGCTGAAGTCGTTCGGCGTCCCGGCCGCCGTGCGCCGCTCCGCGGTGTGCGCACAGGTGCCCGAGACGCACGCGGGGATCCGTGTGGTGGACCGCCGCTTCGTACGCGCGGCCCACGCGCGCGGGCTCCAGGTGCACGTCTGGACGGTCAATGAGGCGGAACGCATGGCCGCGCTCCTCGACCTCGGTGTAGATGGCATCATCTCTGATCACATCGAGACGCTGCGCGAAGTGCTGAAGGACCGGGGAACCTGGGCCTGACCGCCTCCAGGGCGGCAGCGGACCACGGGGACCAGCGAGGGGGCACGGGTGGGCACCGACACCGTGCGGACGGCACCACCGGCCGACGAGAGCGCTTCACGACGGCGGCGCGAGCAGCACGGCTGGTATGTCTACGACTGGGCGTGCTCGGTCTACTCGACGAGCGTCCTGACCGTGTTCCTCGGCCCCTACCTGACGGAGATCGCCAAGTCGGCCGCGGACGGCGACGGATACGTCCACCCGCTGGGCATCCCGATCAGCGCCGGGTCCTTCTTCGCCTACGCGGTGTCGGCTTCGGTGATCGTCTCGGTCCTCGTCATGCCCCTCGCGGGCGCCGCCGCCGACCGCACGGGCCGCAAGAAGCCGCTGCTCGCGGTGGCCGCCTACGTAGGGGCCGCGTCGACGGCCGGCATGTTCTTCCTGGACGGCGACCGCTATCTCCTGGGCGGCCTCCTGCTGATCGTCTCCAACGCCTCGCTCGCCGTCTCGATGGTGGTCTACAACTCCTACCTGCCGCAGATCGCGCCTCCCCAGGAACGCGACGCGGTCTCCTCGCGCGGCTGGGCGTTCGGCTACGCGGCGGGCGCGCTCGTCCTGGTGGCGAATCTGGTCCTGTTCCTGGCCCATGACACCTTCGGCGTCTCGGAGTCGACGGCCGTGCGCATCTGCCTGGCGTCGGCGGGCGTGTGGTGGGGCGCCTTCACGCTCGTACCGCTGCGGCGGCTCCGCGACCGCAAGGTGCCGCCCTCCCGGGCGTCGGCGCGCGGCTGGCGGCAGCTGGCGTCGACCGTGCGCGACATGCGCCGCCATCCGCACACCCTGTCCTTCCTGCTCGCCTATCTGGTCTACAACGACGGCGTGCAGACGGTGATCTCCCAGGCGTCCGTCTACGGCTCCGAAGAGCTCGGCCTCGGCCAGTCCACGCTGATCGTGGCGGTCCTGCTCGTGCAGGTGCTCGCGGTGGCGGGTGCGCTCGCCATGGGGCGCCTCGCACGGACGTACGGCGCCAAGCGCACCATCCTCGGCTCGCTGGTCGCGTGGACGGTGACGATCGGGGCCGGGTTCTTCCTGCCCGCGGGCGCGCCGGTGTGGTTCTTCGTGCTCGCGGCGGGGATCGGTCTGGTGCTCGGGGGTTCGCAGGCGCTCTCGCGGTCCCTGTTCTCGCACCTGGTACCGGCGGGCAAGGAGGCCGAGTACTTCTCCGCGTACGAGATCAGCGACCGCGGCATGGCCTGGCTCGGACCGCTGATCTTCGGCCTGACGTACCAGCTCACGGGAAGCTACCGGGACGCGATCGTCTCGCTGGTGGCCTTCTTCGTGATCGGTTTCGTCCTGCTCGCGCGGGTACCCGTACGGCAAGCGATCCACGACGCGGGAAATCCCGTACCCGACAGGATTTAGCAACTGAAGCCAAAGGGCGGTAGTGTACGCGTTTGGCTTACCAGGCGGACCGTTACTGCGAGCTCAAGACTGAGAAACGCAGGGTGACATCCTCTGTCAGATGTGACATACCGGGCGCTGGTGGGTACAACAAGGGGCGGCATACGACGGCGACGCATGACCCTTAACGGGAATCTTTACCGCCGACCGGACGTTGACCGGATGACGACGACAGCGACACCTGTCCTGTGGGCGACAAGCCCGGGAGGCACGATTCATGAGTGAGCGAGCTCTTCGCGGCACGCGCCTCGTGGTGACCAGCTACGAGACCGACCGCGGCATCGACTTGGCTCCGCGCCAGGCCGTGGAGTACGCATGCCAGAACGGACATCGTTTTGAGATGCCGTTCTCGGTAGAGGCAGAAATTCCGCCGGAGTGGGAGTGCAAGGTCTGCGGGGTCCAGGCACTCCTTGTAGACGGCGACGGACCTGAGGAGAAGAAGGGCAAGCCTGCGCGTACGCACTGGGACATGCTCATGGAGCGCCGCACTCGAGAAGAACTCGAGGAGGTCCTGGAGGAGCGCCTCGCGGTTCTCCGTTCAGGTGCCATGAACATCGCGGTGCATCCGCGGGACTCCCGCAAGTCCGCCTGACGGCGAACTGAAGAACACCGCACCACACACGAAGGCCGGGGCCACTGCTGAGCAG
>NZ_JBHUZJ010000064.1:0-57372 GCF_042667685.1 Streptomyces sp. NPDC057302
CAGACCCCTGCGCCGCAACTGCGCCGCCGCATCCCGCCCGGCGCCCGCGACCATGCCGCCACCACCCCACGGACCCCACGCCACCGCCGTCGCCGCCAGACCCGCCGCCCGACGATGCCCCGCCAACGCATCCAAATACGCGTTGGCCGCCGCATACGCACCCTGCCCACCACTGCCCCACACACCAGCAATGGACGAGAACAACACAAACGCATCCAACTCACGCTCACCCAACAACTCATGCAGGTTGCGCGCGCCATCCACCTTCGCCGACAACACCTCAGCAAACCCACCCAGATCCGCCGGATCCAGATCGGCAAGCACAGCCGAACGCTCAACACCCGCCGCATGCACCACCGCAGTGAGCGACGGGATGCTCCGCAGCAGCTCGGCGACGGACTCCTTGTCCGTCATGTCGCAGGCGGCGAACGTGACGCGCGCGCCGAGGTCGACCAGCTCGGCCTCCAGCTCCGCGGCTCCCGCAGCCGCGCTGCCGCGACGGCTGACCAGCACGAGGTGCTCGGCCCCGTGTCCCGCCAGCCAGCGCGCCACGTGACCGCCCAGGGCGCCGAGGCCACCGGTGACGAGTACGGTGCCGCGCGGCGTCCAGCCCGCGCCGGGGGCTGCCTCGCTCAGCGGGGCGGGCAGCAGCCTGCGGGCGAGGACTCCGTTGCCGCGCAAGGCGATCTGGTCCTCGCCGTTCGGTTCGGCGAGGACGGCCGCGAGAAGGTCTCCGGTCGTCTCGTCCTGCGCTTCGGGCAGGTCGATCAGGCCGCCCCAGCGGCCGGACTGCTCCAATGCGGCGACCCGGCCCAGGCCCCACAGCATCGACTGCTCGAACCCGGTGACCGCATCGTCGGCAGCCGCCGACACCGCGCCGGAGGTCAGGCACCACACCGGCACGTCCGCCTCGCCGAGCGCCTGCAACAGCGCGATGGTCGCCGCGACGCCCGCGGGCACGGTCGAGTCGCCCGCGTCGGCGAATCCCAGCAGCGAGACGACACCGTTCAAGGTGGAGAGTGCGGTGAACTGTCCGGCCCAGTCCGCTGCCTCCGGATCCACGTGCAGGACGCGCACGTCGTCCGCACCCTTCCGGACCAGCGAGTCGCACACCCACTCGGCACGCTCCTCACCAACCGGCGCGACAACCAGCCAGGCGCCGTCCAGGCGCCCGGACCCGGCCGCCAGCGACCGCCATTCGACCCGGTAGCGCCAGCCGTCCACCGTGGAGCGGCCCTGCTGCTCCTTGCGCCACGCGGACAGTCTCGGCAGCACCTCACTCAGCGGAGCATCCGACGACACGTCCAACGTGCGGGCGAGGTCGGCGATGTCGCCGTCCTCCACGACACCCCAGAAACGCGCGTCCACCGGCGACAGAAGTTCGAGGTCCAGGTCGGCGGGGCGAGCGTCCAGCCAGTAGCGCTCGCGCTGGAAGGCGTACGTCGGCAGGTCCACGTGCTGGGTGGTGCGCCCGGCGAAGAACACCTCCCAGTCCACGCGGACACCGCGCACGTGCAGGTGACCCGCGGCGGTCGTGGCGGCCACGGCCTCCGGGCGGTCGTTCCGCAGGACCGGGACGAAGCCGGCGTCCGGCGCGGACTGCTGCCCCAGGGCCGCCAGTGTTCCGCCCGGTCCCACCTCGACGAACGTGGTCACGTCGTCGTTCACGAGCGTGCCGACGGCGTCGGCGAACCGCACCGACTCGCGTACGTGGCGCACCCAGTACTCCGGGGATGCCAGCTCTTCGGCCGTCGCGCGGGCGCCGGTCAGCGTCGACACGATCGGGATCGCGGGAGCCTCGTACGACACGCTCTCAAGGACCTGGCGGAAGTCGTCCAGCATCGGGTCCATCAGCGGCGAGTGGAACGCGTGGCTGACCTTGAGGCGGGTTACCTTACGGCCCGCCTCGCGCCACCGCTCCGCGACTGTTTCGACGTCGTCGGCGGCGCCGGATATGACCACCGCGTTCGGGCCGTTGACCGCGGCGATGCTCACGGTCTCCGGGAGGTCCGGGGCGACCTCCTCCTCGGTCGCCTGGATCGCGACCATCGCGCCGCCGGACGGGAGCGCCTGCATCAGCCCGGCACGCGCCGAGACCACCTTCACGGCATCGGTCAGCGACCAGACACCCGCCACGTGGGCGGCCGCCAGCTCACCGATCGAGTGTCCGGCCAGGGCATCGGGCTGCACGCCCCAGGACTCGAGGAGGCGGAAGAGCGCGACCTCGACGGCGAACAGCGCGGGCTGCGTCACCCCGGTCTCGTTCAGCGCGTCGGTGTTCTCACCGAACAACACCTCGCGCACCGCAGGGTCAAACTCACCCAGCACAGCGTCCAGGGCGTCGGCGAACACCGGGAAACGGGCGGCCAGTTCGCGGCCCATGCCGAGCCGCTGCGAACCCTGGCCCGAGAACAGGAAGGCCAGCCGGCCGGGGGCGTCGGCCACGCCCGTGACCGCGGCGCCGGTCGTGCGGCCCTCGGCCACGGCCGCCAAGGCGGCCAGGAGTTCGGACCGGTCGGCGCCAGCCACCACCGCACGGTGCTCGAGCACCGCACGCGAGGAAACCAGCGCACGGCCGACGTCCGCCACGGCCAGATCCGGCGCCTCGTCGACGAAGGTCTCAAGCCGCGCGGCCTGCTCCCGCAGCGCTTCGGCACTCCGCGCCGACAGCACCCACGGCACAAGGCCGCCGGGCACCGGCTCCGCTGCTTCCGCCCGCTCCACCGCAGAAGCCACAGGAGCCTGCTCGACGATGACGTGCGCGTTCGTACCACTCACACCGAACGACGACACACCCGCACGCCACGGCTGACCCGTCTCGGGCCACGCACGCGCCTCCGTCAGCAGCTCGACGGAGCCCGCGGACCAGTCGACGTGCGACGACGGCTCGTCCACGTGGAGGGTCTTGGGCAGCACACCCTGCCGCATCGACATGACCATCTTGATCACACCCGCCACACCGGCGGCGGCCTGCGTGTGGCCGATGTTCGACTTCACCGAGCCGAGCCACAACGGACGGTCGGCGGGGCGGTCCTGGCCGTAAGCCGTCAGCAGGGCCTGTGCCTCGATCGGGTCGCCCAGCTTCGTGCCCGTACCGTGTGCCTCGACCGCGTCCACCTGGGCCGCGGAGAGCCGTGCGCTCGCCAGGGCCTGGCGGATGACCCGCTGCTGCGAGGGACCGTTCGGGGCGGTCAGGCCGTTCGACGCGCCGTCCTGGTTCACCGCGGAGCCGCGGATCACCGCGAGGACGGGGTGGCCGTTGCGCTCCGCGTCCGAGAGGCGCTCGAGGACGAGCAGGCCGACGCCCTCGCCCCAGCCCGTGCCGTCGGCGGCGTCGGCGAACGCCTTGACCCGGCCGTCCGTGGCCAGGCCGCGCTGGCGGCTGAAGTCGATGAACACGCCCGGCGTCGACATCACGGTGACGCCGCCCGCGAGGGCGATCGGGCACTCGCCGTGCCGCAGCGCGTGCACCGCGAGGTGCATGGCGACCAGGGACGACGAGCAGGCCGTGTCGATGGTCAGCGCGGGGCCTTCGAAACCGAACGTGTAGGAGAGCCGGCCGGAGATGACGCTCGCCGCGTTGCCGGTGCCGAGGTAGCCCTCGTAGCCGTCCGGAGCGCCGCTCAGCAGGCGTGCCAGGTAGTCCTGGCCGTTGGTGCCGACGAACACGCCCGACCGGCTGCCCCGCAGTGCGTGCGGATCGATGCCCGCCCGCTCGAACGCCTCCCAGGAGGTCTCCAGGAGCAGCCGCTGCTGCGGGTCCATCGCGGCGGCCTCGCGCGGCGAGATCCCGAAGAACGCCGGGTCGAACTCCGGCGCGTCGTGGATGAAGGCGCCCTCACGGGTGTAGCAGGTCCCCTGCCGGTCGGGGTCGTCGTCGAAGAGTGCCTCCAGGTCCCACCCACGGTTGGTGGGGAACTCGGAGACGGCGTCCTTGCCATCCTCCAGGAGTCGCCACAGGTCCTCCGGCGAGCGCACGCCACCGGGGAACCGGCAGCCCATGCCGACGATCGCGATCGGCTCGGCCTCGCGCTCCTCGGCCTCGCGCAGCTTGCCCCGCGCCTCCTGGAGGTCCACGGAGGCTCGGCGGAGGTAGTCGAGGTACTTCTCCTCGTTGGACGACATGTGTTCGGACCCTTCAGATGAGTTCATGAGCTCAAGACCTACCGAGTTGTTCGTCGAGCAGCGGGAGCGGCTCGTGCTCAGGAATTGCCGAGTTGTTCGTCGAGCAGCGCGAGCAGCTCATCCGCCGACGCGGTACGCGCGTCCGTTCCGGACTCGGCGGGTTCCGTGCGGTTGTGCGTTTCGTCCCACATGGACAGCAGGGCGCGGAGTCGGTCTCCGACGCCGGCGCTCTGCTCGTCGCCCGGTGTGAGGAGGGACAGCGTGGACTCCAGTCGGTCCAGTTCGGTGTCGATGGTCGGCGTCCCGCCTCCCGGCAACCCGTCGAGCACGTACGCGGCGAGCGCGGACGGCGTGGGGAAGTCGAAGACGAGCGTCGCGGGCAGGCTCAGCCCTGTGATGGCGTTGAGGAGGTTGCGGAACTCGACGGCGGTGAGCGAGTCGAAGCCCAACTCCTGGAAGGCGCGGCCGGGTTCGACCAGCTTGGTGCCCTCGTGGCCGAGGACGGCGGCGGCCGCCTCGCGCACCATGTCGAGCACGGCGCGTTCGCGCTCCTGCCCGGACAGTGCGGTGAGCTTGGCCACCATGTCGGCCGGGGCCGGTGCCTCGGCGGAGCCCTGGGCGCGGTGCACGCCGGGCAGTTCCTGGAGCAGCGGGCTCGGCCGCACCGATGTGAACGCCGGGGCGAACACACTCCAGTCGACGTCCGCCACCAGCGCCGTCGGGTCGCCCTGGCGGACGGCCCGGTCCATCGCGGCGACGGCCTGCTCGGGCTCGAGCGGGGCCAGGCCGCGGCGGCGCAGCTGTTCGCCGAGCTGTCCGTCGGCCATGCCGCCGCCGCCCCAGGGCCCCCACGCGACCGCGGTGGCGGGCAGGCCCGCCGCGACCCGCTGTTCGGCGAGTGCGTCGAGGAAGGCGTTGGCAGCCGCGTAGTTGCCCTGGGCCGCCGCACCGAAGGTGCCGGAGACCGAGGAGAACATCACGAACGCCGACAGGTTCAGGTCGCGGGTCAGCTCGTCCAGGTTGGCGGCGGCGTCCGCCTTCGGCCGCAGCACGGCGTCGAGCCGCTCCGGGGTGAGCGCGGACAGTACGCCGTCGTCCAGGGTGCCCGCCGCGTGGACGACCGCGGTGAGCGGGAACTCGGCGGGAACCGATGCCAGCAGGCCGGCCAGGGCGTCGCGGTCGGCCACGTCGCAGGCCGCGATGGTGACTTGGGCGCCCAGCGCCGTCAGTTCCGCGCGGAGCTCGTCGGCGCCCTCGGCGTCCGGCCCGCGCCTGCTGGTCAGGAGCAGGTGTTCGGCGCCCTTGGCCACCAGCCACCTGGCGACGTGCCCGCCGAGCGATCCGGTGCCGCCGGTGACGAGCACCGTGCCGGTGGGGTCCCAGTCGCTGAGGCGCGCCGAGGTCACCGGCATGAGCCGTCGGGCGTACAGCCCGCCGGCGCGGAGCGCGACCTGGTCCTCCCCCGGTGTTCCGGACAGGACGCCTGCCAGGCGTGCGGCGCCGCGCTCGTCCAGCGTGGCGGGCAGGTCGACGAGTCCGCCCCAGCGTTCGGGCTGTTCGAGCGCGACGACCCGGCCGAATCCCCACACCATGGCCTGGTCGGGCGCCGCGGGCGTGTCGGAGCCGCCGATGGCGACCCCGCCCCGCGTCGCGCACCACAGCGGGGCGGCGAGGCCGATGTCGCTGACGGCCTGGACGAGCGCGAGGGTGGCGTGCAGGCCGCCGGAGGGCAGTTCGGGGTCGAGGGCGAGCAGCGAGAGTACGCCGGCCACGGGCTCGCCGGTGGTAATCCGGGCCGCGAGGGACTCGCGGTCCACCGCGTCGCCGGTCCGTACGGGGACCACCCGCGCGCCGTGCCGGCTCAGCGCGGCGGCGACGGATTCCTCACCGGCGCCGTCCCGGCTGACCACGAGCCAGCTGCCCGTGAGCGCCGCGGTGGGATCGCTCACCGGCTGCCAGGTGACGCGGTAGCGCAGGCCGTCGACCGCGGAGTTCTCCGCCTGTTCCCGCCGCCACGACGACAGCCGGGGCAGCACCGCGCTGATCGGGTCGTCGAGGGACACGGCGAGCTCGTCCGCGAGCTCACCGAGGTCCCCGTCGGCCACGGCCGCCCAGAATCGTGCGTCGACGGACCCCGCGGCCTCGCCCACCGGGGCCTGGGCCAGGGTCGGCCAGAACCGCTGCCGTTGGAAGGCGTAGGTGGGCAGGTCGACGTGCGCGCCACCGGCGGTCAGCGGGGTCCAGTCGACGGCGACACCGAGTACGTGCAGCCTGCCCGCGGCCGTCGCCAGTTCGAGCGCCTCGGACCGGTCGGCGCGCAGCGTGGGCACGAACACGGCGTCGGGTGCGGTCTCCTGGCCGAGCGCGGAGAGCACTCCACCAGGGCCGATCTCCAGGAACGTGTCCACGCCCTGGTCCCGCAGCGTGCCGACGGCGTCGGCGTACCGCACCGAATCGCGCACGTGCCGCACCCAGTATTCCGGCGACGTCAGCTCTTCGACGCTCGCGCGGGCGCCGGTCAGTGTGGACACGATCGGGATGGCCGGAGCCTCGTACGACACTGCTTCCAGCACGCGGCGGAAGTCGTCGAGCATCGGCTCCATGAGCGGTGAGTGGAAGGCGTGGCTGACGCGAAGTCGCGTCACCTTGCGCCCGGTCCCGCGCCAGCGCTCGGCGATGGTCTCGACGTCGGCGGCCACGCCCGAGAGCACCACCGACGTCGGGCCGTTCACCGCGGCGATGCCCACGGTGTCGGTCAGCTCCGGCAGGATCTCGGCCTCGGTCGCCTGGACCGCGAACATCGCGCCGCCGGTCGGCAGCGCCTGCATGAGGCGGCCCCGGCTCGACACCACGGCGGCGGCGTCGGCAAGCGACCAGACGCCCGCCACGTGGGCGGCGGCAAGCTCGCCGATCGAGTGCCCGGCCAGGACGTCGGGCCGCACGCCCCACGACTCAAGAAGCCGGAAGAGCGCGACCTCGACGGCGAACAGCGCGGGCTGCGTCACCCCGGTCTCGTTCAGCGCGTCGGCGTCCTCGCCGAACAGCACCTCACGCACCTGCGGGTCGAACTCGTTCAGCACGTTGTCGATGGCATCGGCGAACACCGGGAAGCAGCCGTACAGTTCGCGGCCCATGCCCAGGCGCTGAGCGCCCTGGCCGGAGAACAGGAACGCCGACCGGTGCCCCGCCGCGACACCGGAGACGAGACCGCCTGCGGTCCGCCCCTGGGCGAGCGCCGTGAGGGCCGTGATCAGCCCGTCGCGGTCCTGCCCGACGACGACCGCACGGTGGTCGAGGGCGGCCCGTGTCTCCGCGAGCGTGGTGGCGGCGTTGAGCGGGTCGAGCTCCGGGTGCGTCACGAGGTGGGCGCGCAGCCGCTCGGCCTGCGCCCTCAGCGCGTCGTCGCCCCGAGCCGAGACCAGCAGCGGCACCGGCACCGGCAGCGCGGACGGTTCCGAGCCCGGGTTCGAAACCGGGGCGGCCTTGGATACGGCGGCGACCGGGGTGTCCGGCGCCTGCTCGACGATGGCATGCGCGTTGGTCCCGCTGAACCCGAAGGACGACACACCGAACCGGCGCGGTCGGCCGGTGTCCGGCCAGGAACGGGCCTCGGTGAGGAGCTCGATGTCGCCGGCCGACCAGTCGACCTGCGGGGTCGGCTCGGCGACGTGCAGCGTCTTGGGCAGCACCCCGTGCTGCATCGCCATGACCATCTTGATGACGCCGCCGACTCCGGCCGCGCCCTGCGTGTGGCCGATGTTCGACTTCAGCGACCCGAGCCACAGCGGCTGGTCGGCGGGCCTGTCCTGGCCGTAGGTGGCAAGGAGTGCCTGCGCCTCGATCGGGTCGCCCAGCTTCGTACCGGTGCCGTGCGCCTCCATGGCGTCCACATCGGCCGACTCCAGTCCCGCGCTCGCCAGTGCCTGGCGGATGACGCGCTGCTGGGACGGCCCGTTCGGTGCGGTCAGACCGTTGGACGCACCGTCCTGGTTCACCGCCGTGCCCCGTACGACGGCGAGCACGCGGTGCCCGTTGCGCCGGGCGTCGGACAGCCTCTCCAGCACGAGCATGCCGACGCCCTCGCCCCAGCCGGTGCCTTCGGCGTCCGACGAGAAGGGCCTGCACCGGCCGTCGGCGGACAGGCCGCGCTGGCGGCTGAAGTCCATGAAGGCGCCCGGCGTCGTCATGACCGCCACACCACCGGCGAGCGCCATCGAGCACTCGCCCGACCGCACCGCCTGTACGGCCAGGTGCAGGGCCACCAGCGACGACGAGCACGCCGTGTCCACCGTCACCGCGGGGCCCTCAAGACCGAAGGTGTAGGACAGCCGACCGGACGTGACGCTCGCCGCGTTGCCCGTACCGACGTAACCCTCGACGCTCTCCTCACTCGCCCCCAGCAGCGTGGCGTAGTCCTGGATGCTGGTACCGGCGTAGACGCCGATGTCGCGCCCCTTCACCGAGTTCGGGTCGATGCCGGCCCGCTCGAACGCCTCCCACGTGGTCTCCAGGAGGAGACGGTGCTGCGGGTCCATCGCCAGGGCCTCACGCGGCGAGATCCCGAAGAACGTCGGGTCGAACAGGTCGGCGTCGTGCAGGAAGCCGCCCTCACGGGTGTAGGTCGTACCCATGTGGTCGGGGTCCGGGTGGTAGATCGCGTCCAGGTCCCAGCCGCGGTTCGCGGGGAACTCGCTGATGGCGTCGCCGCCGTCGGCCACGAGTCGCCACAGGTCCTCGGGCGAGTTCACCCCGCCGGGGTAGCGGCAGCTCATGCCGACGATCGCGATCGGCTCGTCGCTCACGGAGACGGTCGTCCGGGTGCGTGCCGCGGTGACCGGGGCGCCCGCGAGCTCGGCGCCGAGGTGCTCGACGAGCGCGGCAGGAGTCGGGTAGTCGAAGACCAGCGTGGCGGGCAGCCGCAGTTCGGTGGCCGCGTTGAGCCGGTCGCGGAACTCGACGGCGGTCAGCGAGTCGAAGCCCAGCTCCTTGAACGCACGGTCGGGTACGACGGCGTGCGCCGAACTGTGGCCCAGCACCACGGCCACGTGACCGAGCACCAGGTCGAGCAGCGCCTTCTCCCGCTCCGCCGCGGTCAGCCCCGCCAGGGACTGCGCCAACGCGGACGCGGCGGCCCCTGATTCGGCGGTCCTTCGCATGGTGCCGCGCACCAGGCCGCGCAGCAGGTGCGGCACGGGCTGGGAGCGCGCCTGCCGGTGCAGGACCGGCAGGTCGAGGGGGATCGGCACCAGCGCGGCACGGTCCGTGGAGCTTGCCGCGTCGAACAGCGCCAGGCCTTCGGCCTCGCTGATCGGGGCCACACCGGTCCGGAGCATCGGCTGCACGTCGGCCTCGTCGAGGCTGCCGGCCGTGCCATCGGCCGGGGCCCACGGGCCCCAGGCGAGCGAGGTCGCGGGCAGGCCGGTGGCGCGGCGGTGTTGTGCGAGTGCGTCCAGGAAGGTGTTGGCCGCCGCGTAGTTGCCCTGGGCGGGGTCACCGAGGGTGCCCGCCGCGGAGGAGAACAGGACGAACGCGGCGAGGTCGAGGCCCAGTTCGCGGGTCAGCGTGTGCAGGTGCCAGGCCGCGTCGACCTTGGGCCGGAAGACCGTGTCGATCTGGTCCGGGCTCAGCGAGCCGATCGTGGCGTCGTCCAGCACGCCTGCGGTGTGGATCACGGCGGAGACTTCATGCTCGGCGAGCAGCGTCTTCAGAGCCTCGCGGTCGGCCACGTCGCATGCTGCGTACGTCACCTCCGCGCCCTGCGCCACCAGTTCGGCACGCAGCTCATCAGCACCCTCGGCAGCCGCACCGCGCCTGCTGACCAGCAGCAGATTACGTACGCCTCGTTCCGCGACCAGGTGCCGGGCCACGAGACCGCCCAGCGTGCCCGTGGCACCGGTGATCAGCACCGAGCCGGACCCAAACCCAGGGTCGTCGACCACGGACTGCCGGGCCCTGACCAGGCGCGGCGCACTGGCCGCTCCCGAACGCAGGGCCAACTGCGGCTCGCCCGTGGCCAGCGCGGACGGCAGTGCGTCGAGAGAGGCCGACTCGTCGTCGAGGTCGACCAGCACGATCCGGTCCGGGTTCTCCGACTGGGTGGACCGCACCAGACCCCACACCGCCGCCTGCGCGACGTCTCGTATGTCTTCATCGGCGGTAGTAGCTATCGCACCGCTGGTCACGACGACCAGACGGGATGCGGCGAACCGCTCCTCGTCGAGCCAGGACTGGACCGCGCGCAGGGCCCAATGTGCCGCCTCATGCGCTCCGGTGACCGGGGCGGAAGTGGCGGTGACCGGGCACGGCAGAACGACGAAGTCAGGCAGCTCAGCCGACCCCTCAAGAGCCTCCAAGCCGGCCAGGTCAGCCAAGTCAGCCAGTTCGGCCAGTTCGGTCCACTCGATCGTCGGTACGTCGCCTTCGGACGAAGGAGCCGACACCCAGTCGACGCCGAACAGCGACTCCGAGACCTGCCGCGACGGCTTCGCCGCCATGGGCCGCAGCACCAGCGAGTCGACCGTGGCCACCGGAGCACCGGAACCGTCGGCGACCGTCAGGGCCACTCCGTCCGCGCCTGTGGGCGTCAACCGCACCCGCAGCGCCGTCGCACCCGAGGCGTGCAGCCGCACGCCCGACCACGAGAACGGCAGACCGCCGGAGACACCGTCTCCGTCGCCCTCGCCACCCGCCAGGCCGATGGCATGCAGCGCCGCGTCCAGCAACGCCGGGTGCAGACCGAACCCTTCAGCCTTCACGCCGTCCGGCAGGGCGACGTCGGCGAACACCTCGTCACCCTTGCGCCAGGCCGACCTCAGCCCCTGGAACACCGGCCCGTAGCCGAAGCCACCCGCGACCATGCGGTCGTAGTGACCGTCCAGATCCACGGCCTCCGCACCGGTGGGCGGCCACTCGACCAGTGAGGACCCACCAGAACGGCCACCCTCGCGCAGCACGCCGGTGGCGTGCCGGGTCCACGAACGGCCGTCGTCGGTGTCACCCATGCTGGAGTGGAAGCTCAGCTCGCGTCGGCCCGACGAGTCCTCGGCACCGACCCACACCTGCACCCGCACCGAACCGCTCTCCGGCAGGACGAGCGGCGCCTCCAGCGTCAACTCCTCGACCAGGTCGCATCCGACCTGGTCCCCCGCACGCACCGCGAGCTCGACGAACGCGGCGCCGGGCAGCAGCACCGAACCCTGGACGAGGGAGTCAGCCAGCCACGGATGGGTCTGGAGCGACAGCCGACCGGTGAGCAGCACACCGTCCGTGCCACCCACGGTGACCGCCGCACCCAGCAGCGGATGCTCCGCCGAACCGAGCCCGACCGCCGAGACATCACCCATCATCGGCAGCACGTCGGGCCAGAAGCGCTCGCGCTGGAACGCGTACGTCGGCAGGTCCACCCGCCGCGCGTCACGCCCGGCGAAGAACATCTCCCAGTCCACGCGCACGCCACGCACGTGCAGTTGTCCCGCGGCGGTCGTAGCGGCTGCCGCCTCCGGGCGGTCGTTCCGCAGCATCGGTACGAAGGTGGCGTCCGGCGCGGACTCCCGTCCCAGCGCGGCTAGCGTGCCACCGGGGCCGACCTCGACGAACGTGCCGACACCCTCGGCGACCAGAGCCTCGACGGCATCGGCGAACCGCACCGACTCGCGCACATGCCGCACCCAGTACTCCGGCGAGGCCAGTTCCTCGGCTGAGGCACGGGCGCCGGTCAGCGTCGACACGATCGGGGTCGCGGGTTCACCGCACTCGATCCCCTCGACCACCGAGCGGAACGCGTCGAGCATCGGGTCCATCAACGGTGAGTGGAACGCGTGGCTGACCTTCAGCCGGGACACCTTCCGACCCGCCGCACGCCACCGCTCGGCGACCGTTTCGACGTCGTCGTCGACACCGGATATGACGACCGACGTCGGGCCGTTGACCGCGGCGATACCGACGGTCTCCGGCAGATCGGACGCGACCTCGGCCTCGGTCGCCTGGACCGCCACCATCGCGCCACCGGACGGCAGCGCCTGCATCAACGCACCTCGCGCCGACACCACCTTCACCGCATCGGCCAGCGACCACACACCAGCCACATGCGCGGCAGCCAGCTCACCGATCGAATGCCCCGCCAGCACGTCAGGGCGTACGCCCCACGACTCAAGAAGCCGGAAGAGCGCTACCTCGACGGCGAACAGCGCGGGCTGGGTCACCCCCGTCTCGTTCAGCGCATCGGCATCCTCACCGAAGAGGACTTCACGTACGGCCGGGTCGAACTCCGCGAGGACCTTGTCCAGGGCCTCGGCGAACACCGGGAAACGGGCGGCGAGTTCGCGGCCCATGCCGAGCCGCTGCGAACCCTGACCCGAGAACAAGAAGCCCACCCGACCAGGCTCGCCGGCCACACCCGTGACCGCGGCGCCGGTCGCCCGGCCCTCGGCCACAGCCGTCAGAGCGGCCAGGAACTCGTCCCGCTCACCGGCGACCACGACGGCACGGTGCTCCAGCCCCGCACGCGAGGAAACCAGCGCACGGCCGACGTCCGCCACGTCCAGCTCGGCAGTTGTGTCCACGAAGGTCTCAAGCCGTGCGGCCTGCTCCCGCAGCGCCTCGGCACTCCGCGCCGACAACACCCACGGCACAAGACCGCCGGGCACCGGCTCCACGACGTCCGCCTGCTCCACCACAGAAGCCACAGGAGCCTGCTCGACGATGACATGCGCGTTCGTACCACTCACACCGAACGACGACACACCCGCACGCCACGGCTGACCCGTCTCCGGCCATGACCGGGTTTCCGTCAGCAGTTCCACCGCACCGGCGGACCAGTCGACGTGCGACGACGGCTCGTCCACGTGCAGGGTCTTGGGCAGCACACCGTTCCGCATCGACATGACCATCTTGATGACACCCGCGACACCGGCGGCGGCCTGGGTGTGACCGATGTTGGACTTCACCGAGCCCAGCCACAGCGGCCGGTCCGCAGGACGGCCCTGGCCGTAGGTGGCGAGCAACGCCTGGGCCTCGATCGGGTCACCGAGCGTGGTGCCCGTGCCGTGTGCCTCCATGGCGTCCACGTCGGACGACTCCAGGCCCGCACTCGCCAGTGCCTGGCGGATGACCCGCTGCTGCGAGGGCCCGTTCGGGGCGGTCAGGCCGTTGGACGCGCCGTCCTGGTTGACGGCGGATCCCCGTACGACGGCGAGGACTTGGTGGCCGTTGCGTCGGGCGTCCGACAGGCGCTCGACCAGCAGCATGCCGACACCCTCACCCCAGCCGGTGCCGTCGGCGGCATCGGCGAACGCCTTGCACCGACCGTCCACGGACAGCCCGCGCTGACGGCTGAACTCGATGAACGCACCCGGCGTCGACATCACCGTCACACCACCGACCAGCGCCAGTTCGCACTCGCCCTTGTGCAGGGCCTGGCTCGCCCAGTGCAGGGCGACCAGTGACGACGAGCAAGCCGTGTCCACGGTGACGGCCGGACCTTCGAGGCCGAACGTGTAGGACAGCCGACCGGAGATGACACTCGCCGCGTTGCCGGTACCGGCGTAGCCCTCCACGCTCTCCCGCGAAGCCATCAGCAACGTGCCGTAGTCCTGGCCGTTGGTGCCCACGAACACACCGGACCGGCTTCCGCGCAGCGAGTTGGGGTCGATCCCCGCTCGCTCGAAGGCCTCCCAGGAGGTTTCCAGGAGCAGGCGCTGCTGGGGGTCCATCGCCAGGGCCTCGCGGGGCGAGATCCCGAAGAACGCCGGGTCGAAGTCCGCCACACCGTCCAGGAAGGCACCCATGCGGCTGTACGTGGTGCCCGACTGCTCGGGGTCGGGGTCGTAGAGCGAGTCCATGTCCCAGCCGCGGTCGGCGGGGAATCCTGCCACCGCGTCCACACCGGACTCGACGAGACGCCACAGGTCCTCGGGCGACTCGACGCCGCCGGGGAAGCGGCAGCTCATCCCGACAATGACGATCGGCTCGTCGGCCACCATCGCTACGGGCTCGTTGGCCACGACATCGACGACACCACCCAACAGCTCGGCGCCGAGATGCGCCGCGAGTGCGGCAGGAGTCGGGTAGTCGAAGACCAGCGTGGCCGGCAACGCCAGCTCGGTCGCCGCATTCAGCCGGTTACGCAGTTCGACCGAGCTGAGTGAATCGAAGCCGAGCTCCTTGAACGCACGGTCGGGTACGACGGCGTGCGCCGAACTGTGGCCCAGCACCACGGCCACGTGACCGAGCACGAGGTCAAGGAGCGCCTTCTCCCGCTCCGCGACGGGCAGGCCCACCAGCGACTGCGCCAACGCGGACCCGGCAACAACGAGACCGGACTCAACAGTCCTTCGCGTGGTGGCACGCACGAGGCCGCGCAGCAGGTGCGACACGGGCTGGGAGCGCGCCTGCCGGTGCAGGACCGGCAGGTCGAGGGGGATCGGCACCAGCGCGGCACGGCCGGTGGAACCCGCCGCGTCGAACAGCTCCAGGCCTTCGGCCTCGCCGATCGGGATCACACCACTCCGGGTCATGCGCCGCACATCAGCCTCGTCGAGGCTGCCGGCCATGCCATCGGCCGCGGCCCACAGACCCCACGCGAGCGAGGTCGCGGCCAGGCCCATGGCACGGCGGTGTTGTGCAAGTGCGTCCAGGAAGGTGTTGGCCGCCGCGTAGTTGCCCTGACCGGGACCACCGAGGGTGCCGGCCACGGAAGAGAACAGCACGAACGCGGCAAGTTCCAGGCCCAGTTCGCGGGTGAGCTCGTGCAGGTGCCAGGCCGCGTCGACCTTGGGCCGGAACACGGTGTCGATCCGCTCAGGTGTCAGCGAGCCGATGGTGCCGTCGTCCAGCACGCCTGCCGTGTGCACCACGGCGGAGACTTCGTGCTCGGTCAGCAGGTCCCTGAGGCCCTCACGGTCGGCCACGTCGCACGCTGCGTACGTCACCTCGGCGCCCTGCGCGAGGAGTTCATCACGCAGCTCATCGGCACCCTCGGCGGCAGCGCCGCGCCTGCTGACCAGCAGCAGGTTGCGCACGCCTCGTTCCGCGACCAGGTGCCGGGCCACGAGACCGCCCAGCGTGCCCGTGGCACCGGTGATCAGCACCGCGCCGGAACCAAAGCCGGGGTCGTCCGCGACGGAGTGTCGAACCCTCGCCAGGCGGGGCACGCGAACGTCGCCGGACCGCACTGCCAGCTGGGGCTCACCCGTGGCCAGCGCGGACGGCAGTGCGTCCAGTGAGGCCGTCTCGTCGTCGAGGTCGACCAGAATGATCCGGTCCGGATTCTCCGACTGGGCGGACCGCACCAGACCCCACACCGCCGCCTGCGCCACGTCTCGTACGTCTTCATCGGCGGTAGTCGCTATCGCGCCGCTGGTCGCGATGACCAGCCGTGATGCGGCGAACCGCTCATCCGCCAGCCAGGACTGCACCGTGTTCAGCACCCAGTACGCCGCCTCACGCGCACCGGCGGCCAGGTCGGAACCGGCGGTCACCGGGCACGGCAGAACGACGAAGTCAGGCAGCTCGGCGAACTCCGCAAGCGCCTCCAAGTCGGTCCACTCGACCGTCGGGACGTTGCCTTCGAACGAAGGAGTCGACACCCAGTCGACGCCGAACAGCGCATCGCTCTGACCGTCGGCGGCGACCTGCTCCAGCGACACCGGCCGAAGCACCAGCGAGTCGACCGTGGCCACCGGAGCACCGGAGCCATCCGCGACCGTCAGCGCCACTCCGTCTGCGCCCGCAGGTGTCAAGCGCACCCGCAGTGCCGTCGCACCCGAGGCATGCAACCGCACACCCGACCACGCGAACGGCAACCCCTCTGAAGCACCATCCGTCAGACCGACCGCATGCAGCGCCGCGTCCAGCAACGCCGGGTGCAGACCGAATCCCTCAGCCTTGACACCCTCCGGCAGCGCGACCTCGGCGAACACCTCATCGCCCGTACGCCACGCCGACCGCAACCCCTGAAACACCGGGCCATAACCCAAGCCCAGCTCCGCCAACTCACCGTAGAGCCGGTCCAGTTCCACGGCCTCCGCACCCACCGGCGGCCACTCGACCAGCGAGACTCCACCATCAGAACGGTTGCCTGCCGCCAGCACACCGGTGGCGTGACGGCTCCACGAACGGCCGTCGTCGGTGTCACCCATGCTGGAGTGGAAGCTCAGCTCACGACGGCCCGACGAGTCCTCGGCACCGACCCACACCTGCACCCGCACCGAACCGCTCTCCGGCAGAACGAGCGGCGCCTCCAGCGTCAACTCCTCGACCAGGTCGCATCCGACCTGGTCCCCCGCACGCACCGCAAGCTCGACGAACGCGGTGCCAGGCAGCAACACCGAACCCTGCACCACATAGTCAGCAAGCCACGGATGCGACTGAACCGACAGCCGCCCCGTCAGCAACACACCACCATCCGTGCCGCCGAGGGTGACGGTCGCGCCCAGGAGCGGGTGCTCGGCGGCACCGAGACCGGCCGCCGCGACGTTGCCGATCGCCGGCAGCACGTCGGGCCAGAAGTGCTCGCGCTGGAACGCGTACGTCGGCAGATCGATTCGGCGCGCGCCGCGACCGGCGAAGAACGCTTCCCAGGCCACCTGCACGCCGCACACGTGCAGCTGCCCCGCAGCCGTCGTGGCGGCCACCGCCTCCGGCCGATCGCCACGCAGTACCGGTACGAAGGTGGCGTCCGGCGCGGACTCCCGTCCCAGCGCCGCCAGCGTGCCACCAGGGCCGACCTCGACGAACGTGCCGACTCCCTCGGCGACCAGAGCCGCGACGGCATCGGCGAACCGCACCGACTCACGCACATGCCGCACCCAGTACTCCGGCGACGTCAGCTCTTCGGCCGTCGCGCGGGTACCGGTCAGGGTCGACACGATCGGGATGGCCGGAGCCTGGTACGACACACCATCAAGAACCCTGCGGAAGTCATCCAGCATCGGGTCCATCAGCGGCGAGTGGAACGCGTGGCTGACCTTGAGACGCGATACCTTGCGGCCCGCGGCACGCCAGCTCTCCGCAACCGTCTCGACATCGGCGGCAACACCGGAAATGACCACCGAGTTCGGGCCATTGACCGCAGCAATGCCCACGGTCTCAGGGAGGTCCGACGCGACTTCGTCCTCGGTCGCCTGGATCGCCACCATCGCGCCACCGGTCGGCAGCGCCTGCATCAAGCCGGCACGCGCCGACACCACCTTGACGGCGTCGGCCAGCGACCAGACACCGGCCACGTGCGCCGCCGCCAGCTCACCGATCGAATGCCCCGCCAGCACGTCAGGGCGTACGCCCCACGACTCAAGAAGCCGGAAGAGCGCTACCTCGACGGCGAACAGCGCGGGCTGGGTCACCCCCGTCTCGTTCAGCGCATCGGCATCCTCACCGAACAACACCGCACGCACCGCAGGGTCAAACTCACCCAGCACCGCATCCAGCGCCTCGGCGAACACCGGGAACTGGGCGGCCAGTTCACGGGCCATGCCGAGCCGCTGCGAACCCTGACCCGAGAAGAGGAAACCCACCCGGCCAGGCTCATCGGCGATCCCCGCAACCACCGCGCCGGTCGCCCGGCCCTCGGCGACGGCCGCCAAGGCGGCCAGCAACTCCGAACGATCGTCGGCGACGACCACTGCACGGTGGTCCAACGCCGAGCGCGTCGTCGCGAGCGAGTAGCCGACATCGACGAGCGCGTGCTCGTCCAGCATCTCCATCAGCCGCTCGGCCTGGCCGCGCAGCGCACCCTCGTCGCCCGCCGACAGCACCCACGGCACCAAGCCGTCACGTACCGGTTCCGGAGTTTCCTCCTGCTCTACTGCGGGGGCCTGCTCGATGATGGTGTGCGCGTTGGTGCCGCTGAAACCGAACGACGAGACACCGGCGCGCAACGGCTGGCCTGTCTCCGGCCAGGCGCGTGCCTCCGCGAGCAGTTCCACTGCGCCCGCGGACCAGTCGACGTGAGGCGACGGTTCGTCGATGTGCAGCGTCTTGGGCAGTACGCCGTGTCGCATCGACATGACCATCTTGATCACGCCCGCCACACCTGCGGCGGCCTGCGTGTGACCGATGTTGGACTTCACCGAACCCAGCAACAGCGGCTCACCGTCGCGGTCCTGGCCGTAGGTGGCGAGGAGTGCCTGGGCCTCGATCGGGTCGCCCAGCTTGGTGCCGGTGCCGTGTGCCTCGACCACGTCCACGTCGGCCGAGGTCAGGCCCGCGCTCGCCAGCGCCTGACGGATGACGCGCTGCTGCGAGGGACCGTTCGGGGCCGTAAGGCCGTTGGACGCGCCGTCCTGGTTCACGGCCGAGCCCCGCACCACCGCGAGCACCTGGTGACCGTTGCGCTGCGCGTCCGAGAGCCGCTCGACGAACAGCATGCCCACGCCCTCGCCCCAGCCCGTGCCATCAGCACCGGCCGCGAACGCCTTGCAGCGGCCATCCTCAGCAAGGCCGCGCTGGCGGCTGAACTCGACGAACGCACCCGGCGTCGACATGACGGTGACACCGCCCGCAAGCGCAAGCTCGCACTCACCGGACCGCAGCGCCTGCACCGCCAGGTGCAGAGCGACCAGGGACGACGAGCACGCCGTGTCCACGGTGACGGCCGGGCCTTCGAAGCCGAAGGTGTACGACAAGCGTCCCGAGGCCACACTGGCCGCGTTGCCGGTCGCCACGTAACCACCCACGTCATCGGCGGCTGCGCCGAGGACGAGACCGTAGTCCTGCACATTCGAGCCGACGAAGACGCCGACGCGCTCGCCACGCAGCGAGGCCGGGTCGACGCCGGCCCGCTCGAAGGCCTCCCACGAGGTCTCCAGGAGCAGGCGCTGCTGCGGGTCCATCGCCAGGGCCTCACGCGGCGAGATCCCGAAGAAGCTCGCGTCGAAGCCACCTACGTCGGTGAGGAATGCGCCCGAGCGCGAGTAAGAGGTTCCCACTCCGTCCGGGTCGGGGTCGTACAGCGCCTCCAGGTCCCAGCCGCGGTCGTTCGGGAACTCCGACACCGCGTCCCCGCCCGACAGCAACACCTGCCACAAGTCTTCGGGGCTGGTGATACCGCCGGGGTACCGGCAGGCCATCGCCACGATCGCGATCGGCTCGTCGATGACACCGGAGACAGTGGTGCGAGCGGAGGGTGCGGCCACCTCTGCACCGGAGAGTTCGGTGCGGAGGTATGCGGCAAGGACTGCCGCGTTGGGGTAGTCGTAGACCAGCGTCGCGGGCAACGCGACACCCGTGACCTCGCTCAACCGGGCACGCAACTCCACCGCCGTCAGCGAGTCAAAACCCAACTCCCTAAACGCACGGGACGCCGAGAACGCATCACCCGACACATGGCCCAGCACCGCAGCAGCCTCATAACGCACCAACTCGGTGAGCTGCCGCTCCTGCTCCACCTCATCCAGACCCGCAAGACGCTGCGCCAGCTCCGACATCCCACCATCAGTCGTGGTCGCCTCGAACGCGGCACGCACCTGCGGCAGTTCACCCAGCAACGGACTCGGACGCTGCGCCATGAACGTGCCCGCGAACCGCTCCCAGTCCACATCGGCAACCACCACACTGCCATCACCACGCTCCAAAGCAGCGGCCAGACCAGCGATCGCCACCCGCGGATCCATCGTCGGCAGACCCCTGCGCCGCAACTGCGCCGCCGCATCCCGCCCGGCGCCCGCGACCATGCCGCCACCACCCCACGGACCCCACGCCACCGCCGTCGCCGACAGACCCGCCGCCCGACGATGCCCCGCCAACGCATCCAAATACGCGTTGGCCGCCGCATACGCACCCTGCCCACCACTGCCCCACACACCAGCAATGGACGAGAACAACACAAACGCATCCAACTCACGCTCACCCAACAACTCATGCAGGTTGCGCGCGCCGTCCACCTTCGCCGACAACACCTCAGCAAACCCACCCAGATCCGCCGGATCCAGATCGGCAAGCACAGCCGAACGCTCAACACCCGCCGCATGCACCACCGCAGTGAGCGGGAACTCGGCGGGAACCGACGCCAGCACGTCCGCCAGGGCGTCCCGGTCGGCGACGTCGCAGGCCGCGATCGTGACACTGGCGCCCAGCGCGGTCAGCTCCGCCCGCAGCTCCTTCGCTCCATCGGCGTCCAGTCCGCGCCTGTTGGTCAACAGCAGGTGCTCGGCGCCCTTCGCCACCAGCCACCTGGCGACGTGCGCGCCCAGGGCGCCGGTACCGCCGGTGACCAGGACCGTCCCATGCGGCGACCAGCCCGTACCGGATGCCTTGCCCAGCGGCGCGGGCACCAGCCTGCGCCCCAGAACCTCGCCACCACGCAGCGCGATCTGGTCCTCGTCGCCCGACCCGGCAAGCACCGAGGCCAACAGGTCACCGGTCTCGTCGTCCTGCGCATCGGGAAGGTCGACCAGACCGCCCCAACGGCTCGACTGCTCCAGCGCTGCCACCCGGCCAAGGCCCCACAGCATCGACTGCTCGAACCCGGTGACCGCGTCGTCGGCGCCCGCGGAAACCGCGCCCGACGTCAGGCACCACAGCGGCGGTGCGGACACGTCCGCCTCGCCGAGCGCCCGCAACAGACCGACCGTGGCCGCGACACCCGCGGGCACAGTCGAATCACCCGCATCGGCGAATCCCAGCAGCGAGACGACACCGTCCAGAGGCGACAGCTCGTCCAACTGCTCTGTCCAGTCGCCCACTTCCGGGTCCACGTGCAGGATGTGTACGCCGTCCGCACCGTTCCGAGTCAGCGCCTCACCCACCCACTGGGCACGGTCCTCACCAAGCGGCGAGACAATCAGCCAAGCACCGGCGAGGCGTCGTCCGGACCCGGCAGCCACCGACCGCCACTCAATCCCATACCGCCAGCCATCCACCGTGGAGCGGCTCAGCTGCTCCTTGCGCCACGCGGAAAGCCTCGGCAGCACCTCACTCAACGGAGCATCCGACGACACGTCCAACGTGCGGGCGACGTCAGTGAGGTCACCGTCTTCGACGACCTCCCAGAAGCGCGTCTCCGCAGGCGAAAGCCTCTCGGCGCGCTCGCCGGCCGGTGCATCCAGCCAGTAGCGCTGGTGCTGGAACGCGTACGTCGGCAGATCGACGCGCTGAGCCCCGCTGCCCGCGAAGTACGCGGCCCAGTCGACCGTCACACCTCGCGTATGCAGGGCCGCCACCGTGGTCACCAGCGCGGGCTCCTCGGCCCTGTCCGCACGCAACGCGGGCAGGAACACCGCATCAGGCGCACAGCCAAGCCCCAGCGCGGACAGCGTCCCACCCGGACCGATCTCCACGAACACCTCGGCGCCCTGCTCGCGCAACGCCACCACCGCGTCGTGGAATCGTACGGACTCCCGCACGTGGCGCACCCAGTACTCCGCCGAGGTCAGCTCCTCGGCAGTGGCCAAACGGCCGGTCAACGTCGACACGATCGGGATCGCGGGAGCCTCGTACGACACGCTCTCAAGGACCTGCCGGAAGTCGTCCAGCATCGGGTCCATCAACGGCGAATGGAACGCATGGCTCACCTTCAGGCGAGACACCTTCCGACCCGCCTCACGCCAGCCCTCCGCAACCACCTCAACATCAGCATCAACACCCGAGATGACCACTGAGGTCGGGCCGTTGACCGCAGCAATGCCCACGGTCTCCGGCAGGTCGGCGGCGACCTCGTCCTCGGAGGCCTGGATCGCGACCATCGCGCCGCCGGTCGGCAGCGCCTGCATCAGCGCGCCTCGCGCCGACACCACCTTCACCGCGTCCGCCAGCGACCAGACACCCGCCACATGGGCCGCCGCCAGCTCACCGATCGAATGCCCCGCCAGCACATCGGGACGCACACCCCAGGACTGCAACAGCCGGAACAGCGCCACCTCTACCGCGAACAGCGCAGGCTGCGTCACCCCAGTCTCGTTCAGCGCATCGGCATCCTCACCGAACAACACCTCGCGCACCGCCGGATCAAACTCACCCAGCACCGCATCCAGCGCCTCGCCGAACACCGGGAAACGAGCCGCCAGTTCACGACCCATACCGAGCCGCTGCGAACCCTGACCCGAGAACAAGAACCCCAGAAGCCCACCGGCGATGGACCCCGTCACCACACCCGCCGCCGAACCGCCCTCGGCCAGCGCGGTCAACGCAGCCCGCCGCGACTCCGCGTCGTCCGCGATGACGACCGCGCGCTGTTCGAGCGACGCCCGCGTCGTCGCCAGGGAGAAGGCGACATCCACAGGGCTCAGGTCAGTCACACCGGAGAGCAACCGCGTCGCCTGTTCCCGCAATGCCCCGGCACTCCGCGCCGACAACACCCACGGCACGACACCGACCGGTGCGGAAGCCACAGCCGGAGCCAACTCCACGGTCTGCGGGGCCTGCTCGATGATGGTGTGCGCGTTGGTACCGCTGAATCCGAACGACGACACGCCGAACCGGCGCGGCCGGTCGGTGTCCGGCCAGGGGCGGGCCTCGGTGAGCAGCTCGACGTCGCCGGCAGACCAGTCGACCTGCGAGGTCGGCTCGTCCACGTGCAGCGTCTGCGGCAGCACTCCGTACTGCATCGCCATGACCATCTTGATCACGCCCGCGACGCCTGCGGCAGCCTGCGTGTGACCGATGTTGGACTTCACCGAACCCAGCCACAACGGCTCACCGTCGCGGTCCTGGCCGTAGGTGGCGAGCAGGGCCTGCGCCTCGATCGGGTCACCGAGGGTCGTGCCCGTGCCGTGTGCCTCCATGGCGTCCACGTCGGACGACTCCAGGCCCGCACTCGCCAGTGCCTGGCGGATGACCCGCTGCTGCGAGGGACCGTTCGGGGCCGTCAGACCGTTGGACGCGCCGTCCTGGTTGACCGCCGAACCCCGGACCACCGCGAGCACCTGGTGACCGTTGCGCCGGGCGTCCGACAGACGCTCCACGAGCAGCATGCCGACGCCCTCGCCCCAGCCCGTGCCGTCGGCCGCGTCGGCGAACGCCTTGACCCGGCCGTCCACGGCGAGGCCCCGCTGCCGGCTGAACTCGATGAACGAGCCCGGTGTCGACATCACCGACACGCCACCCACCAGGGCCAGTTCACACTCACCCTTGTGCAGCGCGTTCACCGCCAGGTGCAGCGCCACCAACGATGACGAGCACGCCGTGTCCACCGTGACCGCAGGGCCTTCAAAGCCGTACGTGTACGAAAGGCGGCCGGAGATGACGCTCGCCGAGATGCCGGTGCCCGCGTACCCCTCGACCTCCTCCTGCGCGGCCATGAGCAGCGCCGCGTAGTCCTGGCCGTTGGTGCCGACGAAGACACCCGAACGGCCGCCGCGCAGCGAGTTGGGGTCGATGCCCGCCCGCTCGAACGCCTCCCAAGAGGTTTCCAGGAGCAGGCGCTGCTGCGGGTCCATCGCGAGGGCCTCGCGGGGCGAGATCCCGAAGAAGGCCGGGTCGAAGTCCGCCATGCCGTCCAGGAAGGCACCCATGCGGCTGTACGTGGTGCCCGACTGGTCGGGGTCGGGATCGTAGAGGGATTCGATGTCCCAGCCACGGTCGGTCGGGAACTGCGACACCGCGTCCCCGCCACCGGCCACCAGGCGCCACAGGTCCTCGGGCGACTCGACGCCGCCGGGGAAGCGGCAGCTCATCCCGACGATCACGATCGGCTCATCGGCGACCATCGCTACGGGCTCGTTGGCCACGGCATCGACCACGCCGCCCAGCAGCTCCGAGCCCAGATGCGCCGCGAGTGCGGCAGGGGTCGGGTAGTCGAAGACCAGCGTGGCCGGCAACGCCAGCTCGGTCGCCGACTTCAGCCGGTTGCACAGTTCGACCGAGCTGAGTGAATCGAAGCCGAGCTCCTTGAACGCGCGGTCGGGCGCGATGGCCTGCGCCGAGCCATGCCCCAGCACCACCGCCACGTGACCGAGCACGAGGTCGAGGAGCGCCTTCTCCCGTTCCGCGACGGGCAGGCCCACCAATGACTGTGCCAACGCAGACCCGGAAGCCACCGGTCCGGCCGCGACAGCCCTACGCGCGCCGCCACGGACCAGACCACGCATGAGGTGCGGCACGGGCTGGGAACGCGCCTGCCGGTGCAGCACCGGCAGGTCAAGAGGAATCGGCACCAGCGCGGCACGCCCCATAGAGCCCGCCGCATCGAACAGCGCAAGACCCTCGGCCGCGCCGATCGGGATCGCGCCACCGCTGGTGATGCGCCGTACGTCAGCCTCATCGAGGCTGCCGGCCATGCCGTCCGCGTCAGCCCACAGGCCCCAGGCCAACGACGTGGCGGAGAGTCCGGCCACCCGACGGTGCTGGGCGAGGGCGTCCAGGAAGGCGTTCGCCGCCGCGTAGTTGCCCTGCCCCGCGCCACCGAACACACCGGCGGCGGACGAGAACAGCACGAACGCGGCGAGTTCCAGGCCCAGTTCGCGGGTGAGCTCGTGCAGGTGCCAGGCAGCGTCGACCTTGGGCCGGAACACGGTGTCGATCCGCTCAGGTGTCAGCGAGCCGATCGTGCCGTCGTCCAGCACACCTGCCGTGTGCACCACGGCGGAGACGTCATGCTCGGCGAGCAGGTCCCTGAGGGCCTCGCGGTCGGCCACGTCACATGCCGCGTACGTCACTTCGGCGCCCTGCGCCTCCAGTTCGGCACGCAGCTCATCGGCGCCCTCGGCAGCCGCACCGCGCCTGCTGACCAGCAGCAGATTACGTACGCCTCGTTCCGCGACCAGGTGCCGGGCCAAAAGACCGCCCAGCGTGCCCGTGGCACCGGTGACCAACACCGCACCCGAGCCGAAACCGGGGTCGTCGACCACGGACTGCTGGGCCCTGGCCAGGCGCGGCGCACTGACGACGCCGGAGCGCACCGCCAACTGCGGCTCACCAGTGGCCAGCGCGGACGCCAGTACTTCGCGCGACGCCGTCTCGTCGTCGAGGTCCGCCAGCACGATCCGGTCCGGGTTCTCCGACTGAGCGGACCGCACCAGACCCCACACCGCCGCCTGGGCCAGGTTCGGCGCATCCTCCTCAGGCGTGACAGCTATCGCGCCGCTGGTCGCGATGACCAGCCGTGATGCGGCGAACCGCTCATCCGCCAACCAGGACTGCACCGCGCCCAGGGCCCAGTGCGCGGCCTCACGCGCACCGACAACCGGGGCGGACCCAGAAGTGACCGGGCACGACAGAACAACAAAAGCAGGCAGGTCCGCCGACCCCGAGAGCGCCTCAAGATCGGTCCACTCGACCGCCGCGGGAGCACCCTCGTCGGCCAGGGGCACCGACACCCAGTCGACGCCGAACAGCGCATCGCTCTGACCGTCGGCGGCGACCTGCTCCAGCGACACCGGACGCAGCACCAGCGAGTCCACGGTCGCGACCGGGGCACCCGCCCCATCCGCCACGACCAACGACACCCCGTCAGCGCCCGCAGGCGTCAACCGCACCCGCAGTGCCCTCGCGCCCGAGGCATGCAACCGCACACCCGACCACGCGAACGGCAACCCCTCGGCAGCACTATCCGTCAGACCGACCGCATGCAGCGCCGCGTCCAGCAACGCCGGGTGCAGTCCGAACCCTTCAGCCTTCACGCCGTCCGGCAGGGCGACCTCGGCGAACACCTCATCGCCCTTGCGCCAGGCCGACCGCAACCCCTGGAACACCGGGCCATAACCCAAGCCCAGCTCAGCCAACTCACCGTAGAACTCGTCCAGTTCCACGACCTGCGCGCCCACCGGCGGCCACTCGACCAGCGAGACCCCACCAGACCGGCCACCCTCGCGCAGCACGCCGGTGGCGTGCCGGGTCCACGAACGGCCGTCGTCGGTGTCACCCACGCTGGAGTGGAAGCTCAGCTCACGACGGCCCGAATCGTCCGCCGCACCGACCCACACCTGCACACGCACCGAACCGCTCTCCGGCAGAACGAGCGGCGCCTCCAGCGTCAACTCCTCGACCAGATCACACCCGACCTGATCCCCCGCACGCACCGCCAACTCGACGAACGCAGCACCAGGAAGCAACACCGAACCCTGCACCACATAATCAGCAAGCCACGGATGCGACTGAACCGACAACCGCCCCGTCAGCAACACACCATCTGTGCCACCCACCGTGACAGCCGCACCCAACAACGGGTGCTCCGCCGAACCCAGTCCGGCAGCCGTGACATCGCCGACCGAGGGCAGCACGTCCAGCCAGAAGCGCTCGCGCTGGAACGCGTACGTCGGCAGATCGACGCGCTGGGCCCCGCTGCCTGCGAAGTAGGCGGCCCAGTCCACATGAGCGCCCCGTACGTGCGCCTCCGCGAGCGCGGCGGTCAGCGCCACCTGCTCCGGGCGGTCGTTCCGCAGCACCGGCACGAACCCGGCCTCCGGCGCGGACTCCTGGCCCAGTGCCGACAGCGTGCCACCCGGCCCGACCTCGACGAACGTGCGCACACCCTCGGCGACCAGAGCCTCGACGGCATCGGCGAACCGCACCGACTCCCGCACGTGGCGCACCCAGTACTCCGCCGAGGTCAGCTCCTCGGCAGTGGCCAAACGGCCGGTCAGCGTCGACACGATCGGGACGGCCGGAGCCTCGTACGACACACCATCCAGAACCCGGCGGAAGTCCTCCAGCATCGGGTCCATCAACGGCGAATGGAACGCATGACTGACCTTCAGGCGAGACACCTTCCGGCCCGCCTCACGCCAGCCCTCCGCAACCGCCTCAACATCAGCGGCAACACCGGAAATGACCACGGAGGTCGGGCCGTTCACCGCGGCAATGCCCACGGTCTCCGGCAGGTCGGCGGCGACCTCGGCCTCAGAGGCCTGGATCGCGACCATCGCACCACCGGACGGCAACGCCTGCATCAACCCAGCACGCGCCGACACCACCTTCACCGCATCAGCCAACGACCACACACCAGCCACATGCGCGGCAGCCAGCTCACCGATCGAATGCCCCGCCAGCACGTCGGGACGCACACCCCACGACTGCAACAGCCGGAACAGCGCCACCTCAACCGCGAACAGCGCAGGCTGCGTCACCCCAGTCTCGTTCAGCGCATCAGCATCCTCACCGAACAACACCTCACGCACCGCCGGATCAAACTCACCCAGCACCGCATCCAGCGCCTCGCCGAACACCGGGAAACGAGCCGCCAGTTCACGACCCATACCGAGCCGCTGCGAACCCTGACCCGAGAACAAGAACCCCAGCAGCCCACCGGCGACAGAACCCGTCACCACACCCGCCGCCGAACCGCCCTCGGCCAGCGCGGTCAACGCAGCCCGCCGCGACTCCGCGTCGTCCGCGATGACGACCGCGCGCTGTTCGAGCGACGCCCGCGTCGTCGCGAGGGAGAAGGCGACATCCACGGGGTCCAGGCCCAGCACCCCGGAGAGCAGCCGCGTCGCCTGTTCCCGCAGTGCCTCGGCGTTCCGGGCCGACAGCATCCACGGCACCGTGCCGATCGGTACGCCGCTGCCTACGGCGGCGTCAGCAGAGGTCGGTTCCTCGGGCTCCGGGGCCTGCTCGATGATGGTGTGCGCGTTCGTGCCGCTCACGCCGAACGACGACACGCCCGCCCGCCACGGCTGTCCCGTCTCCGGCCACGCGCGCGCCTCCGTCAGCAGTTCCACCGCACCGGCGGACCAGTCCACGTGCGACGACGGCTCATTCACATGCAGCGTCTTCGGCAGCATCCCGTACTGCATCGACATGACCATCTTGATCACGCCCGCCACACCGGCGGCCGCCTGCGTGTGACCGATGTTCGACTTGATCGAGCCCAGCCACAGCGGCCGGTCGGCGGGGCGGTCCTGGCCGTAGGTGGCGAGCAGCGCCTGGGCCTCTATCGGGTCGCCCAGCTTCGTGCCCGTGCCGTGTGCCTCCATGGCGTCCACGTCGGCCGGGGTCAGGCCCGCACTCGCCAGTGCCTGGCGGATGACGCGCTGCTGCGAGGGGCCGTTCGGGGCGGTCAGACCGTTGGACGCGCCGTCCTGGTTGACCGCCGAACCCCGGACCACCGCGAGCACCTGGTGACCGTTGCGCTGCGCGTCGGACAGGCGCTCCACGAGCAGCATGCCGACGCCCTCGCCCCAGCCCGTGCCGTCGGCGCTGTCCGAGAACGCCTTGCACCGGCCGTCGGGGGCGAGGCCACGCTGCCGGCTGAACTCGATGAAGGAGCCCGGTGTCGACATCACCGTCACACCGCCGACCAGCGCCAGCTCGCACTCGCCCTTGTGCAGTGCCTGCACCGCCAGGTGCAGCGCCACCAACGATGAAGAGCACGCCGTGTCCACCGTGACCGCGGGGCCTTCGAGGCCGAACGTGTACGAAAGGCGGCCGGAGATGACGCTCGCCGAGATGCCGGTGCCCGCGTACCCCTCGACCTCCTCCTGCGCGGCCATCAGCAGTGCCGCGTAGTCCTGGCCGTTGGTGCCGACGAACACGCCCGAGCGGCTGCCGCGCAGCGAGTTGGGATCGATGCCCGCCCGCTCGAAGGCCTCCCAGGAGGTTTCGAGGAGGAGACGCTGCTGCGGGTCCATCGCGGCGGCCTCGCGCGGCGATATCCCGAAGAAGCCGGGGTCGAACTCCGTCGCGCCGTACAGGAACCCACCTTCACGGGCGTAGGTGGTGCCCGTGTGGTCGGGGTCCGCGTCGTACAGCGAATCCAGGTCCCAGCCGCGGTCGGCGGGGAACCCGGCCACCGCGTCCGCGCCGGACTCGACCAGACGCCACAGGTCCTCGGGCGACTCGACCCCACCGGGGAAGCGGCAGCTCATGCCGACGATCGCGATCGGCTCGCTGTCCTTCTCCTCGACCTCGCGGAGACGTTGCTTGGTCTGCCGCAGGTCCGCCGTCAGGCGCTTCAGATAGTCGAGGACCTTGTCGTCGTTCGACATGTGCTTTGTACCCCTCTGGGTGAGAGCCCGTACCCCGTGTTGATGAGAGTCCGTACCGGCTGGTCAGGTTGGTGAGAGTCCGTAATCGCTGGTCAGGACTTTCCGAGTTCCTCGTCGATGATGTCGAAGACGTCGTCGAGGGTTGCCGAGATCAAGTCGTCCTTCTCGGGCTCGGGTTCGCCCTCGTCCCAGGCGGACAGGAGCGAGCGGAGCCGCAGGCGGATGTCGCCGGCCAGGGCGTCGTTCGGGTCGAGCTTGGAGATGGTGACCGTCAGCTTGTTCAGCTCGCCGAGCACCGCGGCGGCGGGCGTGCCGTCGCCGGAGAGCACCGTCGTCCGCAGGTGGGCCGCGAGTGCCGTCGGGTTCGGATGGTCGAACACCAGGGTGGCGGGCAGCCGCGATTCGACCTCGGCGTCGAGCCTGTTGCGCAGTTCGACGGCCGTGAGCGAGTCGAAGCCGAGCTCCTTGAACGCCCGTTCCGCCTCGACGGCCTCCGGGCCGGGGAAGCCGAGCACGGCCGCGGTGTGGGTGCGGACGAGCTGCACCAGGGCCCGGTCCTGCTCCGCCTCGGTGAGGCCTGCGAGCCGCTGGGCGAGCGGGACCGTGCCTGATCCGTCGCCGTCGCCGGAGCGTGCGGACCGGCGGTTGGGCGTCGGGATCAGACCGCGCAGCAGCGGCCTCACCTGCTCCGGGTTGGCTCGTAGCGCGGCCAGGCTGAGCGCGGCGGGTACCGCGGTCGCGGTGCCGGTCGTGTGGGCCGCGTCGAACAGCGCCATGCCGTCCGCCGAGGACAGGGGGGTCATGCCGCCCCTGGCCATCCGCTGTACGTCGGCGTCGTCGAGGTGCCCGGTGATGCCGCTCGCCTCGGCCCACAGACCCCAGGCGAGCGAGGTCGCGGGCAGCCCCGCGGCCCTGCGGTGCTGGGCGAGGGCGTCGAGGAACGCGTTGGCCGCCGCGTAGTTGCCCTGGCCGGGGCCGCCGAACACACCGGCGGCCGCGGAGAACAGGACGAACGCCGTGAGGTCCCTGTCCAGGGTCAGCTCGTGCAGGTGCAGCGCCGCGTCTGCCTTGGGGCCGAACACCGCGTCGACGTGCGCCGGGGTCAGGGACTCGATCACGCTGTCGTCCAGGACGCCCGCCGTGTGGACGACGGCGGTCACGGGGTGCTCCGCGAGAAGCGCGGCGACCGCGTCACGGTCGCTGACGTCGCATCGGACGACCGTGACGCGTGCGCCCAGGTCGGCCAGTTCCCGGCGCAGTTCCTGCGCGCCCGGTGTCTCCGGGCCGCGCCTGCCGGTCAGTACGAGGTCACGTACTCCGTGGCGGGTGACGAGGTGCCGTGCGGTCACGCCGCCGAGGACGCCGAGGCCACCGGTGATGAGCACGGTGCTTTCGGGGGTGAAGGCCGGCTGCCGCTCGGGGGCGTCGGCCGGTGCGGTGAGCCGTGCGAGCCTGGCCACCGTGGCGATGCCGTTCCTGACGGCGACCTGCGGTTCTCCGGTCGCCACGGCGGCGGGGAGCCTGCGCAGCGACTTCTCGTCGCCGTCCACGTCGGCGAGCACGAACCGTTCCGGGTGTTCCGACTGGGCCGAGCGCACCAGGCCCCAGGCGGGAGCGCGCACCAGGTCCGGTACGGCGTCCTCCGGCCCGGCCGGTACCGCGCCGCTCGTCAGGAAGACGAGTCGCGATGCGGCGAACCGGTCGTCCGCGAGCCACTTCTGGAGCAGGTCGAGGGTGTGGTGCGTCGCCTCGCGAGGGGTTGTCGCACTCTCACCGGGCGTCACGGTCACACACCGCGGTACGGGCGCTCCGGCGTCGACGGCGGCCAGGAGTGCGGCCAGGTCGGCGTGTTCGTCGACCGGTTCGCCGGCCGCGGTGAGCGCGTGGGCGAGGAGGGCGGTGTCGCCGCCGATGACCGCCCAGCTGCCGGTCTCGGGAGCGGCGTCCGGCATGGGCACCCACTTCACCTCGAACAGCGAGTCGCGGTGGGCGGAGCGCGCCGCGTTGAGCTGGTCGGCGGAGAGGGGGCGCAAACTCAGTTCGTCGATGGCGGCGACCGGTTCGCCGGTCCCGTCGGTGACGAGCACCGCCACGGCGTCCACACCGACCGGCGTCAGCCGAACCCGCAGCTCCGTCGCTCCGGTCGCGAGGAGTCGCACTCCGGCCCAGGAGAACGGAAGCCCGTCCGCGCTCACTCCCAGCCCGACGGCTTGCAGCGCGGCGTCCAGGAGTGCCGGGTGCAGGCCGAAGCCTTCGTCGGCGAGTCCGTCGGGCAGCGCCACTTCGGCGAACACGGTGTCGCCCTTGCGCCAGGCGACCCGCAGGCCCTGGAAGGCGGGGCCGTGGCCGAGGCCGGAAGCGTGGGCGGTGGCGGTGGCGTAGTGATCGTCCAGGGCCACCGGTTCTGCTTCGTTCGGCGGCCAGGCGGCGAGGTCGTCGGTGACCGGGTGCGCGTCGGCCGTCAGGGTGCCGGTGGCGTGACGCGTCCACTCGCCGCCCTCGTCCCCTCGGGAGTCGACGGTGAACGCCCGCGTGCCCGACGCGTCGGGACCGTCGAGGCTGAGCCGTATCTGGACGCCGTCCCGTTCGGGCAGCACCAGGGGCGCTTCGAGGACCAGGTCGTCCAGGGAGGCGCAGCCGACGTGGTCGCCGGCGCGCAGCGCGAGGTCCACGTAGGCCGCTCCGGGGAGCACGGCGGTGTCCCGTACGCGGTAGTCGGCGAGCCAGGGGTGGGTGCGCAGCGACAGCCTGCCGCTGAACACGAGGCTCTCGGAGTCGGCGAGTTCGGTGACGGCGGCGAGCAGGGGGTGCTCCACGCGGCCGAGGCCCGCCGAGGTCACGTCGCCGGACGCGGTGGGGGACGTGGTGGGCCAGAACCGCTTGCGCTGGAACGGGTACGTGGGAAGGTCCACGCGCCGGGCGTCGGGCAGCGGCCAGTCCACCCGGCCGCCGCGTACGAACAGTCTGCCGGCCGAGTTCAGGAGCCGGTCGAGGCCGCCGTCGCCGCGCCGCAGCGAGCCGACCACCAGGCCGTCGGAGCCGGCCAGTTCACCGAGTCCGGCCACCAGGACCGGGTGCGGGCTGACCTCGACGAAGGTGGTGAAGCCTTCCGCCACCAGGGTGGAGACGGCGTCCGCGAACTCCACCGTCTGCCGCAGGCTGCGATACCAGTAGGCGGCGTCCAGGCCACGGGTGTCCAGCCAGCCGCCGGTCAGCGGCGAGTAGTACGGCACGTCGCCGGAACGCGGCGTCACGTCCGCGAGGCCTGCCAGGATCTCCGCCTCGACGCGCTCGACGTGGTGGGAGTGCGGGGCGTAGTCCGCCTGGACCCGCCGCGCCCACACGCCTTGTTCGGCGCAGACCTCCATCAGTTCGTCCAGCGCGCCGGCGTCACCGGAGACGACGACCGATGCGGGGCCGTTCACCACGCCGACGGCGAGCTGTCCGTCCCACCTCGCGAGGAGTTCCCGTACGTCGTCCGCACCGAGGGCGACCGAGACCATGCCGCCCTGGCCCGCGAGGGCGGTCAGTGCCTTGCTCCGCAGGACGGCGAGGCGCGCCGCGTCCCGCAGGGAGAGGGCGCCCGCGACGCATGCCGCGGCGATCTCGCCCTGGGAGTGGCCGAGCACGGCGCTCGGCTCGACGCCCCAAGACCGCCAGGTGGCGGCGAGGGACACCATCACCGCGAACAGGGCGGGCTGGACCACGTCGAGACGCTCCATCAGGTCCGGGTCACGGATCGCGTCGAGGAGCGACCAGTCGACGTGCTCGCCCAGCGCCTGCGCGCACTCCTCCATCCTCGTACGGAACTCCGTTGAGGTGTCGAGCAGTTCGAGGGCCATGCCGAGCCACTGCGTGCCGTGGCCGGGGAAGACGAACACCGTGCCGGTGCCGCGGTTTCCGGTCGCGCCGGTCACGAGGTTCGGTGCCTCGCGGCCTTCGGCCAGGGCGCTCAGGCCGGTGCGGAACTCTGCCGGGTCGAGCCCGACCACCACGGCCCGGTGGTCGAACACCGAGCGGGACCGCAGCGAGTGGGCGATGTCGGCGACCGACACGTCCCCGTCGGCTCGGCCGCACTCCTCGCGGAGTCGGGCCGCCTGTTCGCGCAGCGCTTCGGGGGACCGCGCCGACAGCACCCACGGCACGACTCCGGGTTCGCCGGGCTCCCCCGACGCGATCTCGGAGGGTGACGCCTCGGGGGCCTGCTCGATGATGGTGTGCGCGTTGGTTCCGCTGAACCCGAACGACGACACACCCGCCCGCCAGGGCCGGTCCACGTCGGGCCACTCGTGCAGGTCGGTGAGCAGTTCCATCGCTCCCGCCGACCAGTCCACGTGCGACGACGGCTCGGTGACGTGCAGCGTCCTTGGCAGTACGCCGTGCCGCATCGCCATCACCATCTTGATGACGCCCGCGACGCCCGCGGCGGCCTGGGTGTGGCCGATGTTGGACTTCACCGAGCCCAGCCACAGCGGCCGGTCGGCGGGGCGGTCCTGGCCGTAGGTGGCGAGCAGGGCCTGGGCCTCGATCGGGTCGCCGAGGGTGGTGCCGGTGCCGTGTGCCTCGACCGCGTCCACGTCGGAGGGTGCCAGGCCCGCACTCGCGAGCGCCTGGCGGATGACGCGCTGCTGCGAGGGGCCGTTCGGGGCGGTCAGGCCGTTGGACGCGCCGTCCTGGTTGACGGCGGATCCGCGTACGACGGCGAGGACTTGGTGGCCGTTGCGCCGGGCGTCGGAGAGACGCTCGACGATCAGCATGCCGATGCCCTCGCCCCAGCCGGTGCCGTCGGCGCTGTCGGAGAACGCCTTGCACCGGCCGTCCACGGAGAGGCCGCGCTGGCGGCTGAACTCGATGAACGCGCCCGGCGTCGACATCACCGTCACGCCGCCCGCGAGGGCCAGTTCGCACTCCCCCGACCGCAGTGCCTGCGCCGCCAGGTGCAGTGCCACCAGGGACGACGAGCACGCCGTGTCCACGGTGACGGCCGGGCCTTCGAGGCCGAACGTGTACGAAAGACGGCCGGACATGACGCTCGCCGCACTGCCCGTCGCGACATGCCCGCCCACGTCCTCGACGGCATCGCCGAGGAGCATCCCGTAGTCCTGCACGTTCGAGCCGACGAATACGCCGACGCGCTCGCCGCGGACCGAGTTCGGCTCGATGCCCGCGCGCTCGAAGGCCTCCCAGGAGGTTTCCAGGAGCAGTCGCTGCTGCGGGTCCATCGCGAGGGCCTCGCGCGGCGAGGTCCCGAAGAAGGTCGCGTCGAAGTCCGCCACCTGGTCGAGGAAGGCGCCCCTGCGCGAGTACGTCGTGCCGATGCCCGCGGGGTCCGGGTCGTACAGGGCCTCCAGGTCCCAGCCCCGGTCGGCCGGGAAGTCCGTCACCGCGTCACCGCCCGACAGGAGCACCTGCCACAGGTCCTCGGGGCTGGTGACGCCTCCGGGGTACCGGCACGCCATCGCCACGATCGCGATCGGCTCGTCGGTCACGGCCGGCCGTGCGGTGTCCGGCGTCAGGGGTGCTGCGCCGTGCGGTTCCAGGACCGCCGAGAGCAGGTGGTCGGCGAGCGCGGCGGGGGTGGGGTAGTCGAAGACCACGGTCGCGGGCAGGGTCAGGCCGGATGCGGCCGCGAGGCCGTTGCGCAGTTCCACGGCGGTCAGCGAGTCGAAGCCCAGGTCGCGGAAGGCCCGGTCGGGGTCGACGGCGCCGGCCGTGGTGTGCCCCAGGACGGTGGCTGCCTGCGCCACCACCAGGGCGCGCACCAGTTCGCCCTGCTTGGCCGCGTCCAGGCCGGTGAGCCGGCCCCGGAGCTCCGCACCCTCCTGGTCGGATCCCTGCGACCCGGTGGACCCGCCGGTGGACCCGTCGGCTCCGGTGGTACGGCCCGCGACCGCGTCACGTGCTTCGGCGAGGTCGGCGAGCAGCGGGCTCGGCCTGCCGATGGTGAACGCGGGGGCGAATCGCTCCCAGTCGACGTCCGCCACGACCGTGCTCGCCATGCTGCCGCCGACCGCGTCGGCGATGGCTCCCACCGCGAGCTCGGGCGCCAGGGCCAGGAGGCCGCGCCGGGAGAGCTGGCGCTGTGCCTCGTCGTCGGCCATCCCGCCGCCGCCCCAGGGGCCCCAGGCCACGGCTGTGCCCGGCAGGCCGTGCGCGGTGCGGTGCTCGGCGAGCGCGTCGAGGTAGGCGTTGGCCGCGCTGTAACCGACCTGGTTGCCGCTGCCCCAGATGCCGGCGATCGAGGAGTACGAGACGAACGCGTCGAGCGGCGTGTCGGCGAGCAGTTCGTGCAGGTGCGCGGCGCCCGCCACCTTGGCGCCGACCACGTCGGCGAAGCGCGCGAGGTCGGTCTCCTCCACCGGGGTGCTGTCGTTGAGTCCTGCGGTGTGTACGACTGCGGCGACCTGGTCCCCGGCGGCGGCAAGGCCGTCGAGCAGGGCGGCGAGCCCGTCCCGGTCCGCGATGTCGACGGCGGCGATCGTGACGCGTGCGCCGAGGCCGACCAGCTCGGCCTCCAGCTCGGCGGCGCCCTCGGCCTCGCTGCCGCGACGGCTCACCAGGACGATGTGGTCGGCGCCGTGCGCCGCCGACCACCGGGCGGCCCTTGCGCCCAGGGCGCCGAGACCGCCGGTCACCAGGACCGTCCCGCGCGGCGTCCAGCCGGAGCCGGAATCCGTCGCGGCCGGGTCGGCGCGGCGCAGGCGGCGTGCGAACACGTCGCCCCCGCGTACGGCGACCTGGTCCTCGGCCCCTCCCAGAAGCCCGCACAGCCGTGCGGCCGCCTGCTGGTCCACCGTCTCCGGCAGATCGGCCAACCCGCCCCAGCGAGAGGTGAGTTCGAGCGCCGCGGCCCGGCCAAGACCCCACACCATCGACTGCCCGAAGCCTGCAACCGTGTCACCCTCGGCCGCCGCCACCGCATTGAACGTCACGCACCACAGCGGCGCCTGTACGTTCGCGTCGCCGAGCGCCTGGATCAGCGCGAGGGTGGCTGCCACCCCGTTCGGCACCGCGGGGTGGTCGGAGTGCGGCGACTCGTCGAAGGCCAGCAGCGACAGGACTCCGCCGACCTCTTCGTCCCGCGCGGCAACCCGTTCGAATGCCGTCCGCAGTGCGTCGGCGAGGCTCGCGCGGTCCGTGCCCTCGGCCTCGACCACGGAGAGTGCCAGGCCGCTGGCCTTGAGCAGCTCGCTCAGGGCGTGGGCGCGCTCGTCACCGGTGGGCACGACGACCAGCCAGGTGCCCGAGGGGGGCGTCGTCGCCGGGACTCCGACGGACTTCCAGCCGACGGTGTAACGCCACTTGTCCAAGGTGGACTTCTCGTGGCTCCGGCGCCGCCACGACGTCAGGAGCGGCAGCACGGCGCGGAGCGAGTCGGTCTCGCCGTCGTCGGTGATGCCCAGGGACGACGCGAGCGCGGTCGCCTCCTCGCTCTCCACCGCGGCCCAGAACCGCGCCTCGTCCGCGTTCGGCGCGGCCTCGGCGACGACGGCGGGCGCGGCGTCCATCCAGTAGCGCCGACGCTGGAACGCGTACGTCGGCAGATCGACGCGCTGAGCCCCGCTGCCCGCGAAGTACGCGGCCCAGTCGACCGCCACACCTCGCGTATGCAGGGCGGCCACCGTGGTCACCAGCGCGGGCTCCTCGGCCCTGTCCGCACGCAACGCGGGCAGGAACACCGCATCAGGCGCACAGCCAAGCCCCAGCGCGGACAGCGTTCCGCCCGGACCGATCTCGACGAATACCTCGGCGCCTTGCTCGCGCAACGCCACCACCGCGTCGTGGAATCGTACGGACTCCCGCACGTGGCGCACCCAGTACTCGGGGGAGGCGAGTTCTTCGGAGGTAGCGAGCACGCCGGTCAGCGTGGACACGATCGGGATCGCGGGAGCCTCGTACGACACACCGTCCAGAACCCGGCGGAAGTCCTCCAGCATCGGGTCCATGAGCGGCGAATGGAAGGCATGGCTGACCTTGAGACGGGACACCTTCCGGCCCGCCTCGCGCCACCGCTCGGCGACCGCCTCCACGTCGGCGGTGACACCGGAGACGACCACCGAGTTCGGGCCATTGACCGCAGCAATGCCCACGGTCTCCGGCAGGTCGGCGGCGACCTCGGCCTCAGAGGCCTGGATCGCGACCATCGCGCCACCGGACGACAACGCCTGCATCAACCCCGCACGCGCCGACACCACCTTCACCGCATCAGCCAACGACCACACACCAGCCACATGCGCGGCAGCCAACTCACCGATCGAGTGCCCTGCCAGCACGTCGGGCCGCACACCCCACGACTGCAGAAGCCGGAAGAGCGCGACCTCGACGGCGAACAGCGCGGGCTGCGTCACACCGGTCTCGTTCAGCGCATCGGCATCCTCACCGAAGAGGACTTCGCGCACCGCCGGATCGAACTCCGCGAGGACCGCGTCCAGGGCCTCGGCGAACACCGGGAAACGAGCCGCCAGTTCGCGGCCCATGCCGATCCGCTGCGAACCCTGGCCCGAGAACAGGAATCCCAACCGGCCGGGCTCACCCGCGACTCCCCCGACCACGGCACCGGTCGTCCGGCCGTCGGCCACGGCCGTCAGGGCCGCCAGGAACTCGGACCGGTCGGCGGCCACCACCACGGCACGGTGGTCCAGTACCGACCGTGACGCGAGCGAATAGCCGATGTCGATCGGTGCGTGTGCGTCCACCAGGGGCAGCAGGCGCTCGGCCTGGTCGCGCAGGGCGGCCTCGTCGCCCGCCGACAGCATCCACGGCACCAAGCCGTCACGTACCGGCTCCGGAGCCTTCTCCGGTTCGGCTGTCGGGGCTTGTTCGATGATGGCGTGGGCGTTGGTGCCGCTGAATCCGAACGACGACACACCCGCTCGCCACGGCCGGTCCGCGGTGGGCCACTCGCGCTGATCGGTGAGCAGCTCCACCTCGCCCGCCGTCCAGTCGACGTGCGGTGACGGCTCGTCGGCGTGGAGGGTGCGGGGCAGTACGCCGTGCCGCATCGCCATGACCATCTTGATGACGCCCGCGACTCCTGCGGCGGCCTGGGTGTGACCGATGTTGGACTTCACCGAGCCCAGCCACAACGGCCGGTCGGCGGGGCGGTCCTGGCCGTAGGTGGCCAGCAGTGCCTGCGCCTCGATCGGGTCGCCCAGCTTCGTGCCCGTGCCATGTGCCTCGACCGCGTCCACGTCGGACGGCGTGAGGCCCGCACTCGCGAGCGCCTGGCGGATGACGCGCTGCTGCGAGGGCCCGTTCGGGGCGGTCAGGCCGTTGGACGCACCGTCCTGGTTGACGGCTGAGCCACGGATGACGGCCAGGACCGGATGCCCGTTGCGTTGGGCGTCCGAGAGCCGCTCGACGAAGAGCATGCCGACGCCCTCGCCCCAGCTGGTGCCGTCGGCGCCCGCTCCGAATGCCTTGCAGCGGCCGTCCAGCGAGAGGCCGCGCTGGCGGCTGAACTCGATGAAGGCGCCCGGCGTCGACATCACCGTCACACCACCGGCAAGCGCCAGCTCGCACTCCCCCGTCCGCAGCGCCTGCACCGCCAGGTGCAGCGCCACCAGGGACGACGAGCACGCCGTGTCCACGGTGACGGCCGGGCCTTCGAAGCCGAAGGTGTACGACAGTCGTCCCGAGGCCACACTGGCCGCGTTGCCGGTCGCCACGTAACCACCCACGTCATCGGCGGCTGCGCCGAGGACAAGGCCGTAGTCCTGGGCGTTCGACCCGACGAACACGCCGACGCGTTCACCGCGCAGTGACGCCGAGTCGACGCCGGCGCGCTCGAGGAGTTCCCAGGAGGTTTCGAGGAGCAGGCGCTGCTGGGGGTCCATGGCAAGGGACTCGCGCGGCGAGATCCCGAAGAAGCCCGCGTCGAACCCGCTCACGTCCGACATGAACGCGCCGGAGCGCAGGTAGGTGGTCCCCACCGAGTCCGGGTCGGGGTCGTAGAGCGCCTCCACGTCCCAGCCGCGGTCGGTCGGGAACTCCGTCACGGCGTCCCCGCCCGACAGGAGGAAGTTCCAGAGGTCTTCGGGGCCGGTCACGCCGCCGGGGTAGCGGCAGGCCATCGACACGATCGCGATCGGCTCGTCGGTCACACCGGAGACGGCGACCGAGGCGGAAGCGGTGGGTGTCGCGTCCGCTCCGCACAGCTCGACGCGCAGGTAGGCAGCGAGGGCGGCGGCCGTGGGGTAGTCGAACACCAGGGTCGCGGGCAGGGCGATGCCGGTGGCGTCGCGGAGCCGGGAGCGCAGCTCAACGGCCGTCAACGAGTCGAAGCCGAGCTCCTTGAACGCACGTGTCGGAGAGAAGGCGTCACCGGACACGTGACCCAGCACGGCGGCAGCCTCGTACCGCACGAGATCGGTGAGCTGTCGCTCCTGCTCGGCCTCGTCGAGGCCCGCAAGGCGCTGCGCGAGAGCCGATGTGCCGCCCTGTTCGGCGGGAGCGGCGGCGAACGCAGCCTGGACGTCGGGCAGTTCGCCGAGGAGGGAGCTCGGGCGCTGCGCCATGAACGTACCCGCGAACCGGGTCCAGTCGACGTCGGCGACGACGACGTTCCCTTCCCCGCGCTCCAAGGCCGTGGCCAGGCCCGCTATCGCCACATCAGGGGCCATCGTCGCCAGGCCCCAGCGGTGCAGCTGTGTCGCCTGCTCGGCGGTCGCGACCATGCCGCCACCGCCCCACGGGCCCCATGCGACGGCCGTGGCAGGCAGGCCCGCGGCTCGGCGGTGGTCGGCGAGTGCGTCGAGGTAGGCGTTGGCAGCGGCGTAGGCACCCTGCCCGCTGCTGCCCCACACGCCGGCGATGGACGAGAACAGCACGAAGGCGTCCAACTGCGTGTCGGCGAGCAACTCGTGCAGGTTCCGCGCGCCGTCGACCTTGGCGGTCAGTACGTCGCTGAACTCGGCGAGGTCGTCCGGATCGAGGTCGGCGATGGCGGCCGAGCGCTCGATGCCTGCCGCGTGGACGACCGCCGTGAGCGGAAGCTCGGCGGGCACGGACGCGAGCACGTCCGCCAGCGCGTCCCGGTCGGCCGCGTCACAGGCCGCGATCGTGACCCGGGCGCCCAACGCGGTCAGCTCCGCGCACAGTTCCTCCGCGCCTTCGGCCTCAAGGCCGCGTCTGCTGGTCAGCAGCAGGTGCTCGGCGCCCTTGCCCACCAGCCACCTGGCGACGTGGGCGCCCAGGGCGCCGGTGCCGCCGGTGACCAGGACGGTGCCGCGCGGCGACCAGCCGTCGACGGGCGCCTTGCCCACCGGGGCGGTGAGCAGCCTGCGGCTCAGGAGCTTGCCGCCGCGCAGCGCGACCTGGTCCTCGCCATGTGTTCCTGCGAGCACCGAAGCCAGCAGATCGCCGGTCCCGTCGTCGAGCGTCTCGGGCAGGTCCACGAGGCCGCCCCAGCGGCCGGGCTGCTCCAACGCGGCGACTCGGCCAAGGCCCCAGAGCATCGACTGCTCGAACCCGGCGACCTCATCGTCCGCACCGACGGAGACCGCACCCGACGTCAGGCACCACAGCGGCACCTCCGCCCCACCGAGGCCCTGCAACAGCCCCACCGTGGCCGCGACACCCACGGGCACAGACGATGCCGTGTCCGCGTCGGCGAACCCCAGCAGCGACACCACGCCACTCAGAGCCGACGGGTCGGTCAGCAGCTGTGCCCAGTCGGCCGCCGCCTCCGGGTCCACCTCCAGGACGCGGACGTCGGCACCATTGCGGGTCAGCGCGTCGTCGAGCCAGCTGGCGCGCTCCTCACCGGCGGGGGTGACGATCAGCCAAGTCCCGTTCATTTGAGCGGACTTGGCGGTCAGGGGACGCCAGTCGATCCGGTACCGCCAGCCATCGGCGGTCGACATGTCCCGCTGCTTACGACGCCACGCGGACAGGCGGGGCAGTACCGCACTGAGCGGGTCGTCGGACGAAACATCCAGCGTGCGGGCGAGATCCGCGATGTCGCCCTCTTCCACGACCTCCCAGAAACGTGCCTCCACCGGCGATATTCGCTCGCCGCCCTTGTCGGCATCGGGAGTGTCCAGCCAGAAGCGTTCACGCTGGAACGCGTACGTCGGCAGGTCGACCCGCCGCGTGCCACGGCCGGCGAAGAACGCCTCCCAGTCCACGTCGGCGCCACGTACGTGCAACTGCCCGACAGCCGTAGTGGCGGCCACCGCCTCCGGGCGATCGCCACGAAGAGTCGGTACGAAGGCCGCTTCCGGAGCGGACTCCTGGCCCAGCGCGGACAGCGTCCCACCGGGGCCGACCTCGACGAACGTGGTCACGCCCTCGTCCCGCAACGTGCTCACCGCGTCGGCGAATCGCACGCATTCCCGCACGTGGCGCACCCAGTACTCCGGCGACGTCAGCTCTTCGGCTGTGGCACGGACGCCGGTCAGCATCGACACGATCGGGATCGCGGGAGCCTCGTACGAGACGTCTTCCAGTACCCGGCGGAAGTCATCCAGCATCGGGTCCATCAGCGGCGAGTGGAAGGCGTGGCTCACCTTCAGGCGAGACACCTTCCGGCCCGCCGCACGCCAGCCCTCCGCAACCGCCTCAACATCAGCGGCAACACCCGAGATGACCACCGAGGTCGGGCCGTTGACCGCGGCGATGCCGACCGTCTCCGGGAGGTCCGACGCCACCTCGGCCTCGGTCGCCTGGATCGCCACCATCGCGCCACCGGACGGCAGCGCCTGCATCAGCCCGGCACGCGCCGACACCACCGCAGCGGCGTCCGCCAAGGACCACACACCGGCCACGTGTGCGGCGGCCAGCTCACCGATCGAGTGCCCGGCAAGGACGTCGGGACGCACACCCCACGACTCAAGGAGCCTGAACAGCGCCACCTCGACCGCGAACAACGCGGGCTGCGTCACCCCGGTCTCGTTGAGTGCCTCGGCGTCCTCACCGAACAACACGCCACGCACCGCCGGGTCGAACTCACCCAACGCGGCGTCCAGTGCATCGGCGAACACCGGGAAACGGGCGGCCAGTTCACGGCCCATGCCGAGCCGCTGCGAGCCCTGACCCGAGAACAGGAAGCCAAGCCGGTGCGGCGACGCCTCGCCGGTCATGACACCCGCGCCGCCACGCCCCTCGGCGAGAGCGGTCAGAGCCGACCGGAAGTCGTCGGGCTCCGCGGCGACCACCACCGCGCGGTGCTCAAGCGCTGCCCGCGAGAAGACCAGCGCGCGGGCCACGTCCGCCACCGCCACGTCCGGCGTTCCGTCCACGAAGGACGTGAGCCGCGCGGCCTGCTCCCGCAGCCCTTCGGGGCTCTTGGCCGACAGCGTCCACGGGACGACCGTGCCGGCCGGAAGCGGCTCCGGGGCCTCTTCCTGCTCGGCCTCCACGGTCCGCGGGGCCTGCTCGATGATGGCGTGCGCGTTCGTGCCGCTGAAGCCGAACGACGACACACCCGCCCGCCACGGCTGCCCGGTCTCCGGCCACGGCCGGGTCTCCGTCAAAAGCTCCACCGCACCGGCGGACCAGTCCACGTGAGGTGAGGGTTCGTCCGCGTGCAGGGTGCGCGGCAGGACGCCGTGCCGCATCGCCATGACCATCTTGATCACACCCGCCACACCGGCGGCCGCCTGCGTGTGACCGATGTTGGACTTGATCGAGCCGAGCCACAACGGACGGTCCGCGGCGCGGTCCTGGCCGTATGTCGCGAGGAGGGCCTGCGCCTCGATCGGGTCGCCCAGCTTGGTGCCGGTGCCGTGGGCTTCGACCGCGTCCACGTCGGACGGCGCGAGGCCGGTGGCCTCCAGCGCGGCCCGGATGACCCGCTGCTGCGAGGGGCCGTTCGGTGCGGTCAGGCCGTTGGACGCGCCGTCCTGGTTGACTGCGGATCCCCGTACGACGGCGAGGACTTGGTGGCCGTTGCGCTGGGCATCGGACAGGCGCTCGACGAGCAGCATGCCGATGCCCTCGCCCCAGCCGGTGCCGTCCGCGTCCGCCCCGAAGGCCTTGCAGCGGCCGTCGACCGAGAGGCCGCGCTGCCGGCTGAACTCCACGAACGCGGCGGGCGTGGACATCACCGTCACGCCACCCGCGAGCGCCAGTTCGCACTCGCCCTTCCGCAGGGCCTGTACCGCGAGGTGCAGGGCGACCAGGGACGACGAGCACGCCGTGTCCACGGTGACGGCCGGGCCTTCGAGTCCGAACGTGTACGACAGGCGGCCGGAGATGACACTCGCCGCGCTGCCGGTGCCGAAGTAGCCGTCGACGCTGTCCGGCGCGGCCATCATCAGCGTTGTGTAGTCCTGGCCGTTCGTACCGACGAACACGCCCGACCTGCTGCCCCGCAGCGAGTCGGGGTCGATGCCCGCGCGCTCGAAGGCCTCCCAGGAGGTCTCCAGGAGCAGTCGCTGCTGCGGGTCCATCGCGAGGGCCTCACGCGGCGAGATCCCGAAGAGCGTCGGGTCGAAGTCCGCCACGTGGTCGAGGAACGCTCCCTTGCGGGAGTACGACGTGCCGATGCCCGCCGCGTCCGGGTCGGGGTTGTACAGCCCCTCGATGTCCCAGCCTCGGTCGGTCGGGAAGTCCGTGACCGCGTCCTCGCCCGAAAGGAGCACCTGCCACAGGTCCTCCGGGCTCGCCACACCGCCGGGGTAACGGCAGGCCATCGCCACGATCGCGATCGGCTCGTCGGTCACACCGGAGACGGCGGCGGGGACGGCGGCGGTGGGGGCCGCTCCGGACAGTTCAGTGCGCAGGTATGCGGCCAGGGTGGCGGCCGTCGGGTAGTCGAACACCACGGACGCGGGCAGGGCGACGCCGGTGGCCTCGCTCAGCCGGGCACGCAGCTCCACAGCCGTCAGCGAGTCGAAGCCGAGCTCCCGGAAGGCGCGCGTGGCGGAGAACGCGTCGGCGGAGGCATGGCCGAGCACGGCGGCAGCCTCGTACCGGACAAGATCGGTGAGCTGGCGCTCCTGTTCAGCCTCGTCGAGACCCGCGAGGCGCTGTGCGAGAGCCGACGCGCCGCCCTGCTCGACGGGAGCGGCCTCGAACGCGGCCTGGACCTCGGGGAGTTCACTCAGGAGCGCGCTCGGGCGCTGGGCCATGAAGGTGGCGGCGAACCGGGTCCAGTCGACGTCGGCGACGGTGACCTTGCCGTCGCCCTGTTCGACGGCAGAGCCGAGTGCGGCGAGCGCGGCGTCGGGGGCCATCGTGGTCAGGCCCAGGCGCTGGAGGTGGGTGGCCTGCCCGGAGTCCTCGACCATGCCGCCGCCGCCCCACGGGCCCCATGCGACGGCGGTGGCGGGCAGACCCGCCGCCTTTCGGTGGTCCGCGAGGGCGTCCAGGTAGGCGTTGGCCGCTCCATAGGCGGCCTGGCCGCCGCTGCCCCACACGCCGGCGATGGACGAGAACAGTACGAATGCGTCCAACTCCGTGTCGGCAAGCAGTTCGTGCAGGTTCCGCGCGCCGTCGACCTTGGCAGCGAGGACCTCGGAGAACCCGGTGAGGTCGGCCGGGTCGAGGTCGGCGAGGGCTGCCGAGCGCTCGACGCCCGCCGTGTGCACGACGGCGGTGAGCTGCGGGACGCTCTCCAGCAGGGCAGCGACGGCGTCCCGGTCGGCCACGTCACAGGTGGCGAACGTGACCTGGGCGCCCAACTCGACGAGCTCGGCCTCCAGTTCCTCCGCCCCTGGGGCGGCCCGGCCGCGGCGGGCGGCCAGCACGATGTGCTCGGCTCCGTGCGTCGCCAGCCAGCGCGCCACGTGGCCGCCGAGGGCGCCGGTGCCGCCGGTGACCAGGACCGTGCCGCGCGGCGACCAGCTCTCTCCGGAGGAGTCGCCCAGCGGGGCGGGCACCAGCCTGCGGCCGAGGATCTCGTTGCCGCGCAGGGCGATCTGGTCTTCGCCGGTCGCCGGGGCGAAGCCGGGCTCAAGGACGGAGGCGAGGAGGTCTCCGGTCGTCTCGTCGTACGTCTCGTCGTACGTCTCGTCCTGCGTCCCGCCGTCCTGTGTGGGCAGGTCGATCAAGCCGCCCCAGCGGCCGGGGTGTTCCAGCGCGGCGACTCGGCCAAGACCCCAGAGCATCGACTGCTCGAACCCGTCGACCTCATCGTCCGCACCGACGGAGACCGCACCCGACGTCAGGCACCACAGCGGCACATCCGCCGCACCGAGAGCCTGCAACAGCCCCACCGTGGCCGCGACACCCACGGGCACAGACGATGACGCCGTGTCCGCGTCGGCGAACCCCAGCAGCGAGACGACTCCACCCAGAGACGGCAGCCCGCCCAACTGCTCCGCCCAGTCGACGGTCTCCGGGTCCACCTCCAGGACGCGGACGTCCGCACCGTTCCGGGCCAGCGCGTCGCCGACCCACCCCGCACGCCCCTCACCGGCAGGGGTGACGACCAGCCAAGAACCGTCAAGGCGGCGTGACTTGGCCGTCAAGGGACGCCAGTCGACCCGATACCGCCAGCCATCGGCGATCGACATGTCCCGCTGCTTACGACGCCACGCGGACAGGCGGGGCAGTACCGCACTGAGCGGGTCGTCGGACGACACACCCAGCGTGCGGGCGAGATCCGCGGGATCGCCCTCCTCCACGACCTCCCAGAAACGTGCTTCCACCGGCGATATTCGCTCGCCGCTCTCCTCGGCGACCGGCGCGTCCAGCCAGTAGCGCTCGCGCTGGAACGCGTACGTCGGCAGGTCGACCCGCCGCGCGCCGCTGCCGTCGAACAGGGCGGGCAGGTCCACCGGCACACCGCGTACGTGCAGTTGGCCGATGGCGGTGGTCAGTGCGACGAGTTCGGGGCGGTCGCCGCGCAGGGCGGGTACGAAGGCGGCCTCCGGGGCGTTGAGCTGCCCGAGACCGGAGAGGACGCCACCGGGGCCGATCTCCAGGAAGACATCGGCGCCCTGCTCGCGCAGCCCCACGACCGCACCGTGGAACCGCACGGCCTCGCGCACGTGCCGTACCCAGTACTCCGCCGAACCCAGTTCCTCCGCGGAGGCCGCACGGCCGGTCAGCGTCGACACGATCGGGATCGCGGGAGCCTCGTACGACACACCATCGAGAACCCTGCGGAAGTCCTCCAGCATCGGGTCCATCAACGGCGAGTGGAAGGCGTGGCTGACCTTGAGGCGAGACACCTTGCGGCCCGCCTCGCGCCACCGCTCGGCGACCGCCTCCACGTCGGCGGTGACACCGGAGACGACCACTGAATCCGGTCCGTTGATCGCAGCAATGCCCACGGTCTCAGGGAGGTCCGCCGCGACTTCATCCTCGGACGCCTGGATCGCGACCATCGCGCCACCAGAGGGCAGCGCCTGCATCAAGCCGGCGCGCGCCGACACCACCTTCACGGCGTCAGCCAGCGACCAAACACCAGCCACGTGCGCGGCAGCCAACTCACCGATCGAGTGCCCCGCCAGCACGTCAGGGCGTACGCCCCACGACTCAAGAAGCCTGAACAGCGCCACCTCAACCGCGAACAGCGCGGGCTGGGTCACCCCGGTCTCGTTCAGCGCATCAGCATCCTCACCGAACAACACCTCACGCACCGCCGGGTCGAACTCACCCAGCACCGCATCCAGCGCCGCCGCGAACACCGGGAAACGAGCCGCCAGTTCACGACCCATGCCGAGCCGCTGCGAACCCTGACCCGAGAACAGGAAACCCAACCGGTGCGGCGATGCCTCGCCCAGGACCACGCCGGGGCCGCCGCGCCCCTCGGCGAGAGCGGTGAGGCGGTCGGTGGTGGTGGTCCTGTCCTCGGCGAGGAGTACCGCGCGGTGTTCGAACAGGGACCGGGTCGTGGCCAGTGAGAGGCCGACGCCCGCGGGGTCGAAGTCGGCGGAGGCCGCCACCGCGGACCGGAGGCGGTCGGCCTGCGCGCGCAGTGCGTCGGGGGTCCGCGCGGACAGCACCCAGGGCGTGACGGCGGGGGCCGGCAGCTCGGCGGTAGCTGTGGGTGCCGGAGTGGCGGTGTCGGCCGTGGGCGCCGGTTCGGGGGCGGGCGGCTCCTCCAGGATGACGTGGGCGTTCGTGCCGCTGACGCCGAACGAGGACACGCCGACGCGGCGCGGCTCGTCGGCCTGCGGCCACGGCCGGCCCTCGGTCAGCAGCTCCACGGAACCCGCCGACCAGTCGACGTGGCTGCTTGGCTCGTCGACGTGCAGGGTCTTGGGCAGCACTCCGTGCCGCATCGCCATGACCATCTTGATGATGCCGCCGGCGCCGGCCGCCGCCTGGGAGTGGCCGATGTTCGACTTCAGCGAACCCAGCCACAGCGGCCGGTCGGCTGCCCGCTCCGCGCCGTAGGTCGCGATGAGGGCCTGCGCCTCGATCGGGTCGCCGAGCGTGGTGCCGGTGCCGTGTGCCTCGACCGCGTCCACCTGCGCCGCCGTCAGACGCGCGCTGGCCAGGGCCTGGTTGATCACCGTCTGCTGGGCCGGGCCGTTCGGCGCGGTCAGGCCGTGGGACGCGCCGTCCTGGTTCACCGCCGAGCCGCGGATGACCGCGAGGATGGGGTGGCCGTTGCGCTGTGCGTCGGAGAGCCGCTCCACCAGGAGCATGCCGACGCCTTCTCCCCAGCCGGTGCCGTCGGCGCTGTCGGAGAACGCCTTGCAGCGGCCGTCGACGGAGAGGGCGCGCTGCCTGCTGTACTCGACGAACGTGCGCGGGGTGGACATGAAGGTGGCACCGCCCGCGAGGGCCAGCGAGCACTCGTCGCGGCGCAGCGCCACCATCGCGAGGTGCAGGGCGACGAGGGACGACGAGCACGCCGTGTCCACCGTCACGGCGGGTCCGGTGAGGCCGAGCGTGTAGGCGATCCGGCCGGAGGCGATGCTGCCCGCGCTGCCGTTGGCGAGGAAGCCCTCGAACCCTTCGGGCGCCTGCGGCAGGCGCGTCGCGTAATCGTTGTACATCACGCCCGCGAACACGCCGGTTCTGGTGTCTCTGGCCTGCGCCGGGTCGATGCCCGCCCGCTCGAACGCCTCCCACGACGTCTCCAGAAGCAGCCGCTGCTGCGGGTCCATCGCGGCGGCCTCGCGCGGGCTGACCCCGAAGAACGCGGGGTCGAAGCCGGTGGCGCCTTGCAGGAATCCGCCGTGCCGGGTGATGGAGGTGCCCGCGTGGTCGGGGTCGGGGTCGTAGAGGGATTCGACGTCCCAGCCGCGGTCGTCGGGGAACTCGACCACGGCGTCGCGGCCCTCGGAGACCAACTGCCAGAGGTCTTCGGGTGATTCGACGCCACCGGGGTAGCGGCAGCTCATCCCGATGATGGCGACGGGCTCGTTCTCCCGCTCCTCGACCTCGCGCAGGCGTCGGCGTGCGGTGCGCAGATCGGTGGTGGCCCGCTTGAGGTAATCGCGGAGCTTGTCCTCGTTCTGCTGCATCTGGCGTGTGCTCCTTACGGCGGTGCGGGGGAGATCGTTGCGGTCCGACACGGTCACGAGGTCTCAAGTTCGTCGTCGAGGTAACCGAAGAGTTCGTCGTCGGTGGCCGAGGTGAGGTCGGACTCGACGTCCTCGTCGATGTCGTCGGCCCGCGCGTCGCTCCACTTGGCGAGCAGGGCCCGCAGCCGCAGGTCCACCTTGGTGGCGGCGCCGTCGTCGTTGGTGAGGGCGAGCAGGGTGTTCTCGAGGCGGTCGAGCTGGTCGAGTACGCCGGTCTCCGGCTCGGGCTCGGTGCGCGGCAGGAGCGTGAGTACGTGCCGGGTGATCGCGGCGGCCGACGGGTGGTCGAACACGAGCGTCGAGGGCAGCCGCAGCCCGGTGGCCTCGGTGAGCCTGTTGCGCAGTTCCACCGAGGTCAGTGAGTCGAACCCGAGGTCCTGCAGCGCGCGGCCGGGATCGACCTGGGCGCCGGCCGCATGGCCGAGCACCGCCGCGACCTGGGCGCAGACCAGGTCGAGGACCGTCTGTTCGCGGTCCGCGGCGGACTGTGCCGCGACGGTGTCGGTGAACGTCGTGCCCGCGGCGGCGGTCGCCGTCGTGACGCGACGGGCGGGGGCGCGAACCAGGCCCCGCAGCATCGGGGGCAGGGTGCCGTCCGCCGCCTGGCCGCGCAGCGTCGTCGTGTCGAGGAGGAGCGGTACGAGTGCGGCGCGGTCGTCCCGCGTCGCGGCGTCGAACAGCGCGAGGGCGTCCTCGGTGGGCAGTTCGAGGATGCCGGAGCGGCCGAGCCTGGCCCGGTCCTCCGCGTCGAGGCCCGCGGTCATGCCGCTCGCGGCCGCCCACATGCCCCACGCCAGTGAGACGCCGGGCAGGCCGAGGGTGTGGCGGCGCCGCACGAGTGCGTCCAGCGCCGCGTTCGCGGCGGCGTAGCTCGCCTGGCCCGCGCTGCCGATGATGCCGGCCGCCGAGGAGAACACGACGAACGCGGACAGGTCGGCGTCCCGGGTCAGTTCGTCCAGGTGCAGCAAGCCGTCGACCTTCGGGCCGAAGACGCGGTCGATCCGCTCGGGCGTCAGCGATTCGAGGACGCCGTCGTCGACGACTCCCGCCGCGTGCACGACCGCGCCGAGCGGCCGGTCGAGGGAGGCGAGGAGCGCGGCCACCGCGTCACGGTCGGCGATGTCGCACGCCGCGACGGTCACTTCGGCGCCCATTGCCGCCAGTTCGTCGCGCAGTTCCTGTGCGCCGTCGGTCGCCGGCCCCTTGCGTCCCGCGAGGACGAGGTTGCGGACGCCGCGGTCGGCGACCAGGTGCCGGGCCACCAGCGCGCCGAGCGTGCCGAGTCCGCCGGTGACCAGGACCGGGCGGTCCGGGTCGAGCGGGGCGGGCACGGTCAGGACGACCTTGCCGCGGTGCGGTTCCCGGCCGAGGTGGTGGAAGGCCTCGGGCGCGCGGCGGACGTCCCAGGCGCGCACCGGCAGGGGGCTCAGCACGCCTGCCGCGAACAGTGCGAGCACTTCGGCCAGCATGTCCTGGAAGCGGTCGGGGTCCACCTGCGTCCGGTCGAACATGGCGTACTTGACGCCGGGCGGCAGGTCGTCGGGCTCGGGTACGTCGTCCTTGCCGAGCTCGATGAACCGGCCGCCGTCGGAGAGCAGCTCCAGGGACGCGTGCACGAACTCCCTTGATTCCGGGGCACTTTCGACGCGTTCCGGCTTCTGCGGCGATGCGGCGGGCAACTCCCGTACCGGCGAGTTCAGGACCACCTCCACGCCACGGCCGCCGGTCTCGGCGGCGAAGTCCGCCGTGAAGCCGGTGTCGAGCGAGGACGCCAGGTGCGCGTCGGGCACGCCCGCCGCCCGTACGGTGTCCCGCTCGGCGGGGCTCACGGTCGCGAACACCTCAGCGCCCCAGTGCCGGGCGAGCTGGACGGCCGCCATGCCGACATCGCCTGCCGCGTCGTGCACGAGGAGGGACTCGCCGCGACGCAGGTCTGCCAGGTCGTGCAGGGCGTAGTAGGCGGTGAGGAACGCCAGCGGTACGGACGCGGCGTGCGCGAAGGTCCATCCGGCGGGCATCGGGGCGATCATCCTGCGGTCGGTGACCGCGAGCGGCCCGAAGCACTTGGTGGCCATGCCGAGCACGCGGTCGCCGACGGCCAGGTCCGTCACGGCCGCGCCGACCTCGGTCACGATGCCGGCGACTTCACCGGCCGGCTCGCCCGCGCTCCGGTGGGCGCCGAGAGCGATCAGCACGTCACGGAAGTCCAGGCCCGCCGCGCGGACGGCGATGCGTACGTCGCCGGGTGCGAGGGGCGCGGTCGCCTCGGGGTGCGGCACCAGGGCGAGGTCGTCCAGCGAGCCCCGCGCATCGACGTCGAGGCGCCACGGCCCGTCGGTGGGCTCGGGGAGCAGCTGGTCGGTGGTGGCGCGGGTGAGCCGGGGCTGGGTCACCAGGCCGGCCCGTACCGCCGATTGGGGTTCGCCGGAGGCCAGCGCGGCCGGCACGGCGATGGCGGACTCCTCGGTGTCGTCGAGGTCGACCAGGGCGAACCGGCCGGGGTTCTCGGTCTGCGCCGACCGCACGAGCCCCCATACGGCGGCCTGCGCCGGGTCGGGAGTTTCGGTGTCGACGGCGCCGCGGGTCACGAACACCAGGCGGGCGTCGGCGGTCCGTTCGTCGGCGAGCCAGTCCTTGGCCAGTTCCAGTGCCCAGGAGACCGTCTCGCGCGCTGCCGATCCGTCCGTGCCCGACGGCCGGGGGGAGAGTGCGAGCAGGTCGCTCACGCCGTCGAGGGCGCCGAAGTCGGGCACGACGGGCACATCGATACCGAGGTCTCCCCCGCCGAGCAGGGCAAGGCGGACAGGCCTGTCCCCGGTCGCGTCGGAAGGTGTCCACTCCAGCGCGAACAGGGCGTCGGTGGCCGGGGACGCGGCCTTGTGGAGTTCCACCGGTCGCATCACCAGCGACTCGACGCTCGCCACGGGCCTGCCCGTCGGGTCGGCGACGGCCAGCGACATCTGGTCCTGCCCGGTGGGCGACCAGCGCACCCGCAGCGTCGAGGCGCCGACGGCGTGCAGCCGTACGCCCGAGAAGCTGAACGGCAGCCGGGGGCCGCCGCCGATCTCGTCGAGGGCACGGAGGACCGGCGCGTGCAGGGCGGCGTCGAGCAGGGCGGGGTGCACGCTGAAGCCCTCGCCGCCGGTCCCGTCGGGCAGGGACACCTCGACGTACACGTCGGAGCCCAGGCGCCAGGCGGCGCGCAGCGCGCGGAACACCGGGCCGTAGCCGTAGCCGAGGTCGGTGAGGCGGTCGTAGACGTCGTCGGCGTCCATCGGTGTGGCGCCCTGCGGCGGCCACACGGACAGCTCGGTCGCCGGGGCGTCGCCCAGGGTGAGCGTGCCGCTGGCGTGCTCGGTCCACGGTGCGTCCCGGTCGGCGTCCTCGTCCCGCGAGTGCACCCGGATCGTGCGCCGGTCGTCGCTCTCCGCGCCGACCGCGACCCGCAGGACGCGGGCGCCGCGCTCGGGCAGGGCCAGCGGGGCGTGCAGGGTCAGTTCCTCGACGGTGTCGAGTCCGCAGTGGCCCGCGGCGTGCAGGGCGAGGTCGAGGAAGCCCGTGCCGGGGAACAGCACCCGGCCGCCGACACCGTGGTCGGCGAGCCACGGCTGGGTCCGCGTGGACAGCCTGCCGGTGAAGACGACGCCGTCGGCGTCGGGCAGTGCGACCGCGGCGCGCAGCAGCGGGTGGTCGCCGGTGGCGACGCCGAGGGCCGCCGTCGCCCCGTCGCCCGCGGGGGCGACGGCCGCGGTCAGCCAGTACTGGTCGTGCTGGAAGGCGTAGGTGGGCAGGTCGACGCGCGTGCCCTGGCCGCCGAGCACGGCCGCCAGGTCGAAGCGTGCGCCCCGGACGTGGAGTTGCGCGGCGGCAAGGGTCAGTGTGTCCGCTTCGGGCCGGTCGGTACGCAGCGTCGGCACGAAGACGGCGCCGGGGGCGCTGTCCTGGCCCATGGCGGCGAGCGCGCCGCCGGGTCCGACCTCCATCATGGTCGTCACGCCCTGTGCGACGAGGGCCGTGATGCCGTCGGCGAACCGCACGGGCCGGCGCACATGCCGTACCCAGTGGTCCGGTGACGTCAGTTCCTCGGCGTCGACGGGTGCGCCGGTCAGCGTGGACACGATCGGCAGTGCGGGCGGGTTGGCGCTCACGCCTGCCACGACGCGGCGGAACGCGTCGAGCATCGGCTCCATCAGCGGCGAGTGGAACGCGTGGCTGACCCGCAGTCTGGTCACCTTGCGTCCCTGCGCCTTGAGCCGGTCGGCGAGGTCGAGCACTTCGAGCTCACTGCCGGAGAGGACCAGCGAGTTCGGGCCGTTGATGGCGGCGATGCCCACGTTCTCGGAGCACTCCGGTGTGATCTCGTCCTCGGTGGCCTGTACCGCGACCATGACGCCGCCGGCGGGCAGCGCCTGCATGAGCGCGCCGCGTGCGGCGACGATCGTGCAGGCGTCGGCCAGGGAGAAGACGCCCGCCACGTGCGCGGCGGCCAGTTCGCCGACCGAGTGGCCGGCGAGCGCGTCGGGCGCCAGGCCCCAGGACTCCCACAGCCGGTAGAGCGCGACCTCGACGGCGAACAGCGCGGGCTGGGCGTACTCGGTGCGGTCGAGCGCGGTCTGGTCGTCGCCGAAGACGACGTCGCGCAGCGGCACGTCGAGCAGCGGGTCGAGGTGGGCGAACACCTCGTCGAGCGCGTCGGCGAACGCGGGGTGCGCCTCGTAGAGGCCGCGGCCCATGCCGATGCGCTGGGAGCCCTGGCCGGAGAACAAGACGGCGAGCCTGCCGCCGTCGGGGGCTCCACGCACCGTGCGGGGAGTGACGGCGCCCTCGGCCAGCGCTTCGAGACCGGCGCGCAGTTCGGGTGTGCCGGTGCCGAGGACGACGGCGCGCTGGTCGAGCGCGGCCCGCCCGGTCGCGAGCGTCGCGGCGATGTCCACCGGCGACAGTTCGGGCCGTGCGTCCACGGTGGCCACCAGCCGGGCGGCCTGCTCGCACAGTGCGGCGGTGTCGCGGGCGGACAGTGCCCACGCCAGGGTGCGGTCGTCGGGCTGCTCGACGGGGGCCGGGGCCGCGGGGGCGGGTTCGGCCTGTTCGAGGATGATGTGGCCGTTGGTGCCGCTGACACCGAACGCGGAGACGGCGGCCCGCCGCGGCCTGCCCGCCTCCGGCCACGGCCGCTGCTCGGCGAGGAGCTCCACGGCGCCGGTCGTCCAGTCCACGTGGTCGGACGGGCGGTCGAGGTGGAGGGTGCGCGGCAGTACGCCGTGGCGCATCGCCTGCACCATCTTGATGACGCCCGCGATGCCCGAAGCCGCCTGGGTGTGGCCGATGTTGGACTTCAGCGCGCCGAGGAACAGCGGCCGTTCGGCGGGGCGGTCCTGGCCGTAGGTGGCGAGCAGTGCCTGCGCCTCGATGGGGTCGCCGAGCCGGGTGCCGGTGCCGTGGCCCTCGACGGCGTCGACGTCGGCGGTGGACAGGCCCGCGTTCGCGAGCGCCGCGCGGATGACCCGCTGCTGCGCGGGACCGCTCGGTGCGGAGAGGCCGTTCGACGCGCCGTCCTGGTTGGTCGCGGAGCCCCGGACGAGGGCGAGCACCTCGTGGCCGTTGGCCCGTGCGTCGGAGAGCCGTTCGAGGAGGATCAGTCCCGCGCCCTCGCCCCAGCCGACGCCGTCGGCGGCGTCGGCGAAGGGCTTGCACCGGCCGTCGGGTGCCAGGCCGCCCTGGAGGCTGAACTCGGCGAAGGGCGTCGGCGTCACCATGATCGCCGTACCGCCCGCCAGGGCCATCGAGCACTCCCCCGACCGCAGCGCCTGCACCGCGAGGTGCAGGGCGACCAGGGAGGACGAGCACGCGGTGTCCACGGTGACGGCGGGGCCGCGCAGACCGAGGGAGTAGGCGATCCGCCCGGATACGACGCTCAGGGCGTCGCCGGTGAGCCGGTAGCCGTCCATTTCGGGGGTGGCCTGCTCCAGGGAGCCCGCGTAACTCTGCGATGAGGCACCGACGTACACGCCGGTGAGACTCTCGCGTACGGAGGTGGGGTCGATGCCCGCCCGCTCGAAGGCCTCCCAGGCCAGTTCGAGCACCTGCCGCTGCTGGGGGTCCATCGCGAGGGCTTCGCGCGGGGCGATGCCGAAGAAGCCCGCGTCGAACCCGCCCGCGTCGTCGAGGAAGGCGCCCTCCAGGGTGCGGCTGCGGCCCTGGGCCTCGGCATCGGCCGGGTACAGCCTGTCGGGGTCCCAGCCCCGGTCCTCGGGGAACGGCCCGATGGCGTCGTGCCCGTCCAGGACGAGCGACCACAGGTCCTCGGGGCCGCGTACGCCGCCGGGGTAACGGCAGCTCATCGCCACCACCGCGATCGGATCGTCGGCGGTGCGGGCCGCGGCCTGGGCCGGCGCGGTGGTCTGCCGCTCGCCGAGGACCACGGAGTACAGGTGGTCGGCGAGCGCCTCCGGCGTCGGGTGGTCGAAGACGACGGTCGCGGGCAGCCGTACGCCGGTGGCGGTGTTGAGGCGCTTGCGGAGCTCGATGGCGGTGAGGGAGTCGAAGCCCAGCTCGCGGAAGGCGCGGTCCGGCGTGACGGTGCCGGGTCCTTCGTGGCCGAGCACCGTCGCCGCGTGGCCGCGGACCAGGTCGAGCAGGAGCCGGTGCTGGTCGGCGTCGGCGAGCCCGGTCAGCCGGTCGGCGAGCGCGCCGCCGGAGGCGGGCTGTTCCACCGCGTCCTGTGCGGCGAGGGCGACGACGTCGGGTATCTCGCTGATCAGCGGGCGCGAGCGGGCCGCCGTGAAGCCGGGGGCGAAGCGGGCCCAGTCGATGTCCGCGACCGTCACGGTCGTCTCGCCCGTCGCGAGGGCGGTGGCGAGCGCGCCGACGGCGAGCTCGGGCCGCATGGGACGCAGGCCCCGGCGGCGCAGCTGGTCGTCGAGGTCGCCGGTCACCATGCCGCCGCCCGCCCACATGCCCCAGGAGACCGAGGTGGCGGGCAGCCCTTCGGTACGGCGGCGCTGTGCGAGGCCGTCGAGGAAGGCGTTGGCGGCGCCGTACGCGCCCAGTTCGCCGCTGCCCCACACCGCGGAGCCGGAGGAGAACAGCACGAACGCGTCCAACTCGCGTCCGGCGCACAGCTCGTCGAGGTGGGCCGCGCCGACGGCCTTGGCCGCCAGGGCGTACGCGAGGTCCGAGGTGTCCGTGTCGGCCAGCGGCAGGGACGGGACGGTGCCCGCGGCGTGGAAGACCGAGCGGACCGGGGTGCCGTCGGCGTCGAGCCGGGCGAACAGGTCGGCGAGGGCGGCACGGTCGGCGGCGTCGCAGGCGGCGACGGTGGCCTTGACGCCGAGCCCGGTCAGCTCGGCCGCCAGCTCCTGTGCGCCGGGGGCGTTCGCGCCGCTGCGGCTGGTCAGGACGATGTGCTCGGCTCCGTTGCCCGCGAGCCAGCGGGCCACGTGGCCGCCGATGGCGCCGGTGCCACCGGTGATCAGTACGGTGCCCTGGGCGCGCCAGGCGGCTGTCGCAGCCGGTGCGGGGGCCGGGGTGAGGCGTCGCACGGACACCCCGGATGCCCGGACCGCCAGTTGGTCCTCGTCCGCCTGCCCGGCCAGGGCTGCGGCGAGCCGCGTCGCGGTCCTGGCGTCGGGGGTCGCGGGCAGGTCGACGATGCCGCCCCAGCGGTCCGGGTGTTCGAGGCCGACGGCGAGGCCCAGGCCCCATGTCTGGCTCTGCGTCGGGTGGGTCAGCGGGTCGGACCGGCCGACGGACACCGCGCCGGTCGTGGCCAGCCACAGCGGCGCGCCGATTTCGGCGTCACCGAGTGCCCGCACGAGCGCCAGCGTGCCGGAAAGGCCGTTCGGGACGGTCGGCGCCGCGGGGTCGGGCCGTTCGTCGAGGGCCAGGAGAGAGAGCACACCACTGGGTACGCCGTCCAGGGCGCGCAGCGAATCGGCGGAACCGTCGGTCTCCAGGACGTCGGCTCCGTGGGCGCGCAGCGCGTCGACGGCCGCCGTCCGCCACGGGTGCTCGGCCTCGGACGGGGAGCCGATCACGAGCCAGGTGCCGGTCAGGGCGGGGGTCGTGGCGGTGGCAAGCGGGTTCCAGGTGACGCGGTAGCGCCACGCGTCGAGGGTGGAGCGCTCCTGACTGCGGCGGCGCCAGTCGGCCAGGCTGGACAGTACGTCGGTGAGCGGCGCGTCGGCGGGCACGTCCAGGGTCGTGGCGAGGTCGCCGCGCTCCACCGAGGACCAGAATTCCTCCAGGGCGGGGTCGCCGGCCGCGGACGGGCGGGCCGTCTCGTCGAGCCAGAAGCGCCTGCGCTGGAAGGGGTAGGTGGGCAGGTCCACATGCTGCCCGGCGGGCACCACGGCACGCCAGTCGAACGGCAGACCCTCCACGTACGCCTCGGCGGCGGACAGCAGGAACCGGTCGAGTCCGCCGTCGGTGCGGCGCAGCGTGCCCACGACTACGGCGTCGCCGCCGGTCGCGTCCAGCGTCTCGCGGACCCCGAAGGTGAGGACGGGGTGCGGGCTGCACTCGACGAACGCGCCGAACCCCTGGTCGAGCAGGCCGCGCGTGGCCTCTTCGAACCGGACGGTGTTGCGCAGGTTCTGATACCAGTACTCCGCGCCGACCTCGGCCCCGGTCAACCACTCCCCGGTGACCGTCGACAGCATCGGCACCTGTGCGGGCAGCGGCTCAACACCCGCCAGCACACCGGCCAGTTCTTCCTGGATGCGCTCGACGTGCGGCGAGTGCGAGGCGTAGTCGACGGGGACCCGGCGGGCGCGCACCTCATCGGCCGCGCAGGACTCCATCAACTCGTCCAAGGCGTCGGCGTCACCCGCCACCACCACGGAGCGCGGACCGTTCACGGCAGCAAGCGAAATCCGCCCCTCCCACCGCGCGATCCGCTCACGCGCGGCCTCCACCGTCACCGCCAGCGACACCATGCCACCCTGACCCGACAGCGCCAG
>NZ_JBHUZJ010000065.1:0-57275 GCF_042667685.1 Streptomyces sp. NPDC057302
GCGAACGCGTGGGTGCGGGAGGGGCGGGGGGTGGGCGACACGACCACCGGCCCGTCCGGCTTTCACGTCGTCACGGCCCGGAGTGGCCGGAGTGGCCGGAGTGGAGCGGCCCGGAGCGGCGCCGGGCACACTGGCCGACATGCCTCTCTCCCTGCATCACATCGTCGTCGACGCCCATGATCTGCCCGCGCTTGCCCGCTTCTGGGCCGAGGCGCTGCACTGGCGGATCCTGTCCGAGCGGGAGCGGGAGGTCGTGATCGGGCCGGACGAGACCGCGCCGGTGGGCATCTGCTTCATGCCGGTGACGGACCGCAAGGCCGTCAAGAACCGACTGCACTTCGATCTGACGACCGCCGCCGACGACCGGGACTCCGAGATCGAGCGGCTGCTCGCGCTCGGGGCGCGCAGGGCGGAGGTCGGTCAGAGCGGTGAGGAGTCCTGGACCGTCCTGGCCGACCCGGAGGGGAACGAGTTCTGCGTGGTCCGCCCGAAGGAGACCCTCATCGGCTAGGGCGGGCGTGGGCGTGGGCGCGGGCGCGGGCGCGGGGGCTGGGGCGGGGCACGCACCCGTTCGAGGCGGGCCCTAGCCGTCCAGCTGCGTCCGCAGCCACTCCTCCACCTCGCCCACATGTGCCGCCGCCGCGGCCCTGGCCGCCTCCGGGTCGCGGGCCACCAGGGCCCGGTGGATGCGCGCGTGCTCACGGCGGGTGCGTTCGAAGGCGCCCTCTTCCTGGTAGCCGCGCCACACCCTCGCGCGGAACGTGCGCGAGGACAGGCCCTCCAGGATCGCCGCCATGGTGTCGTTGCCCGCCGCGAAGGCGATCGCGCGGTGGAACGCCAGGTCGTGGGCGAGGATCTCCTCCGGGTCCTCCGTGGCGTTCATCGCCTCCAAGTGCTTTTCCACATCCGCGAGTTGATCAGTAGAGATGCGTGCCGCCGCCAGCGCCGTCGCCGTGGACTCCAGGATCCGGCGTACCTCCAGGAGCTCCACGAGCCGTGGTCCGCGCGACAGGTCGGCCACCACACCGAAGGTCTCCAGGAGGTCCCCGGCCTCCAGCTGGGTGACGTAGATGCCCGAGCCGTGCCGGGCTTCCAGGACCCCCATCACCGTGAGCGCCCGGATCGCCTCGCGCATGGAACTGCGCGAGATGCCCAGCTGTGTCGCCAAGTCCCGCTCCGTGGGGAGGCGTTGACCCGGCTCCAGGCGGCCCTCGCCGATCATCGCCTTGATCTGCTCGATGGCCCGCCCGGTAACGGTGCCCTTCTGCGGGGCGGTCTGGTCCACGTAACGCTCCTCCACTAGCCGAGTGCGCCGCAGTCTAACCAGAGATGTGGTCGGACCACTACGGCCTGAAACTGGGAAAACTTGACTCCGAGGGGTGTTGTGAGCGCCAAGTGGTCTGATAAATATTCGCCCATCAGTCAGTGGGGCCCGCCAGGAAACGCTGGGGATTTGTCCGATCACGCTCGATTCACACTCGATTAACGCTCGATGAGGAGCCGTCAGATGGCCGGCACAACAGTGCGCAACAGGTCCAGCAGGGCAGGGATTTCGCGGGCGGCGCGGATGGCCGCCGCGGCCGCCTGCGCGTCCCTCGCGCTCACGGCATGCGGCAGTACGAAGGACAGCGCGGCGCCCGCAGGCGGCGAAGGCGGCGGAGAGGGCAAGGTCGGAGTGATCCTGCCCCTGCTGACCTCGCCCTTCTGGCAGTCGTACAACGACTACGTGCCGAAGATGGCGAAGTCCGAGGACGTCGACGCGCTCAAGACGGTCAACTCCAACAGCGACCCCTCGCAGCAGATCACCGACATCAACAACCAGCTCAACCAGAGCGTGAAGGGGCTCGTGGTCGCGCCGCTCGACAGCGCCGCGATCTCCGCCGGGCTCGACCAGGCCGAGCGCAAGGGCGTGCCCGTGGTCGCCGTCGACGTGGCCCCCGAGAAGGGAAAGGTCGCGATGGTGGTGCGGGCCAACAACGTCGCGTACGGCGAGAAGGCCTGCGACTACCTCGGCGGGCAGGTCAAGACGGGCAAGGTCGTCCAGATCATGGGGGACCTGGCCTCGGTCAACGGCCGTGAGCGCTCCGAGGCCTTCCGCACCTGCGTGAAGAGGAAGTACCCCGAGCTCAAGGTCCTGGAGATCCCCGCCAAGTGGGAGTCCGACACGGCCGCGTCGAAGCTCGACACGCTGCTCAACTCCAACCCCGACATCAAGGGCATCTACATGCAGGCGGGCGGCGTCTACCTCGCGCCCACCCTGCAGACCCTGAAGTCCAAGGGAATGCTGAAGAAGACGGGCGAGAAGGGACACATCACCGTCATCTCGAACGACGGCATCCCGCAGGAGTTCGACGCCATCCGCAAGGGCCAGATCGACGCGACCGTCTCGCAGCCCGCCGACGCGTACGCCAAGTACGGCATGTACTACATCAAGGCCGCGATGAACGGCAAGAAGTTCAAGCCGGGCCCGACCGACCACGACTCCACCATCGTGAAGCTGCCCAGCGGCATCCTCGAGGACCAGCTGCCCGCCCCGCTGGTCACGAAGAAGAACGTGGACGACTCCAAGCTGTGGGGCAACACGGTCAAATGAGTACGCCGATGACCAAGCCCCCCACGCCGGGACCGACGGGGCCCACCGCGCTCGTCGAAGCGACCGGCATAGCCAAGCGGTACGGACCCACCGTCGCGCTGCAGGACGGCCGGCTGACCGTCCTGCCCGGTGAGTCCCACGCCCTCGTCGGCCGCAACGGCGCGGGCAAGTCCACCCTCGTCACCGTCCTCACCGGACTCCAGGCCCCGGACGCGGGAACCGTGCTCTTCGACGGTGAGCCCGCACCGCCGCTGGGCGACCGCGACGCCTGGCGCCGCAAGGTGGCCTGCGTCTATCAGAAGCCGACCGTCGTCCCCGATCTGACCGTCGCCGAGAACCTCTTCATCAACCGGCAGCCCGCGGGCCGCGGCGGCTTCATCAGCTGGCGCAAGCTGCGCGGCCAGGCGGCGGAGGTGCTCGACACCTGGGACGTGCGGGTCGACCCGGAGGCGCGCACCGCCGACCTCAAGGTCGAGGACCGCCAAATGGTGGAGATCGCACGGGCGTTGAGCTTCGGAGCGCGGTTCATCGTCCTGGACGAGCCGACCGCGCAGCTCGACAACCGTGAGATCGAGCGGCTCTTCACGCGCATGCGGGCGCTCCAGGAGTCCGGGGTCACCTTCCTCTTCATCTCGCACCACCTCCAAGAGGTGTACGAGGTGTGCCAGACCGTCACCGTGCTGCGCGACGCCCGCTGGATCACCACCGCGCCCGTGGCCGACCTGCCGCGCGCCGCCCTGGTCGAGGCGATGGCGGGCGAGGCACTGCGGGAGAAGGTGGCGGCCGAGGAATCCGTCGCCCGGACCGAAGTGCCCGCCGACGCCCCGGTGATGCTCGACGTCAAGGGCCTCACCAGCGAGTCGTACGAGGACATCGACCTGACCGTCCGCAAGGGCGAGGTCGTCGGCCTCGCCGGATCGAGCGGCAGCGGCAAGATCAACCTCGCCGAGGCCATCGCGGGGCTGCACCTGCCGACCGGCGGCAGCGCTCAACTCGACGGCAAACAGCTCCCGTTCGGTGACGTGAGCGCCGCGCTGCGGGCAGGCGTCGGCTGTGTGCCGCGCGACCGGCACGGCCAAGGATTGGTCTTCGGGATGTCGATCGGCGACAACGCCACGATGACCGTGCTCGACCGGCTCGGGAAGTACGGCTTCGTCGGCACCGAGCGCAAGCGCGGCTTCGCCGAGGAGCTGATCGACCGCCTCGACATCCACGCCGAGGGACCCGACCAGCCCGTGTCGGACCTCTCCGGAGGCAACGCCCAGAAGGTCGTCATGGCGCGCGCACTCGCCTCCGACCCAAGGCTCCTCGTCCTCATCAACCCCACGGCGGGCGTGGACGTGAAGTCCAAGGAGTCGCTGCTCGCCCGGGTGGACAACGCCCGCGAGGACGGCACCGCCGTCCTCGTCGTCTCCGACGAGCTGGACGACCTGCGGCGCTGCGACCGCGTCTTGGTCCTCTTCCACGGCCGGATCGTCGCCGAGCACGCGGCGGGATTCACCGACCACGACCTGATCGCCTCGATCGAGGGCGTGGGAGAGGCCGAGCGCGCGACAGACATCGAAGGAGTGCAAAAAGGAGTGAATGACCGTGGCTGACACGAAGGCCCCGTCGGCCTCGACCGCACCGGAACTGCCCGCGAAAGCCGAGAACGCCCGCGCCCAGGCACGCTCCGTGCTGCTGCGCCGCGCCCGCGAACTCGCCCTGGTGCCTGCCCTGTTGCTGCTCATACTGCTCGGCGCCCTGGTGAACGACTCGTTCCTCACGGAACGGAACCTCATCTCCATCCTGGGAGCCTCCGCGGCCCTCGCGATGGTCGTGCTCGCCGAGTCGCTCGTCCTGATCACCGGCAAGTTCGACCTGTCGCTCGAATCGGTGGTCGGCATCGCGCCCGCCGTCGGGGCACTGCTCGTCCTGCCCGCGGCGCAGGCCGGATTCGGCACCGAGATGCCCGCCGCGGTGGCGCTCCTCGCGATCCTGGTCGTCGGCGCGGTCATCGGCGCCTTCAACGGCATCCTCGTGGTGAAGCTCAAGCTCAACGCGTTCATCGTCACGCTCGCCATGCTGATCGTGCTGCGCGGGCTGCTCGTCGGCGCGACCGAGGGCAAGACGCTCTTCGGCATGCCCGACGCCTTCTACACCCTGGCCACCTCGACGTTTCTGACCATCCCGCTCTCCGTGTGGCTGGCCGCCATCGCCTTCGGCGTCGCGGGCTTCGTCCTCAAGTACCACCGCGTGGGGCGCGCCCTGTACGCGATCGGCGGCAACCCGGACGCGGCACGCGCCGCCGGAATCCGCGTCGAGCGCGTGATGCTGGGCGTGTTCGTCGTCGCCGGAGTCCTCGCCGCCGTCGGCGGACTCATGCAGACCGGTTACGTGGGCGCGATCAACGCCAACCAGGGCCAGAACATGATCTTCACCGTGTTCGCGGCGGCGGTCATCGGCGGCATCAGTCTCGATGGCGGCAAGGGCACCATGTTCGGCGCCCTCACCGGCGTACTCCTGCTCGGCGTCGTACAGAACCTGCTCACTCTCGCCCAGGTGCCTTCCTTCTGGATCCAGGCCATCTACGGCGGAATCATCCTGGTCGCCCTGATGATCGCGCGCGTCACCACCGGCCGCGCACAGGACTGACCCCGCTCCGGGTTCCCCGTCTCCTTGCCCCTTTCCGGAAAGGCCTCCTGTGTCCCCGACCTCAGCCCGCATCACCGCGGTCGACACCTTCGACGTACGGTTCCCGACCTCGCGGGAACTGGACGGATCCGACGCGATGAACCCGGACCCCGACTACTCGGCCGCCTATGTGGTCCTGCGCACCGACGCGGACGACGGCCTGGAGGGGCACGGCTTCACCTTCACCATCGGGCGCGGCAACGACGTCCAGGTCGCCGCGATCCAGTCGCTGCGCCATCACGTGCTCGGCCGGTCCGTCGAGGAACTCTGCGCCGATCCGGGGACGTTGAACCGCGACCTCATCGGGGACAGTCAACTGCGGTGGCTCGGGCCCGAGAAGGGCGTGATGCACATGGCCATCGGCGCCGTCGTCAACGCGCTGTGGGATCTGGCGGCCAAGCGCGCGCACAAGCCGCTGTGGCGGTTTCTGGCCGACGCCGAGCCCCAGTGGCTGGTCTCCCAGATCGACTTCCGATACATCGCGGACGCCCTCACCCCGCAAGAGGCCCTGGAAATGCTCCAGTTGGGTCGTCACGGAGCAGCGGAACGGGAAGCCCTGCTGCAAGAGCGCGGCTTCCCCGGCTACACGACATCGCCGGGCTGGCTCGGCTACAGCGACGAGAAGCTGACCCGCCTGGCGCGACAGGCCGTGGCGGACGGCTTCACCCAGATCAAGCTCAAGGTCGGCGCGGACCTGGCGGACGACGTACGCCGCTGCCGTACCGCCCGTGAGGCGATCGGGCCCGACATCCGGATGGCGATCGACGCCAACCAGCGCTGGAACGTCGGCGAGGCCGTCGAGTGGACCCGCGCCCTGGCGCAGTTCGACCCGTACTGGGTGGAGGAGCCCACCAGCCCCGACGACGTCCTCGGCCACGCGGCGATCCGCAAGGCGGTCGCCCCGGTCAAGGTCGCCACCGGCGAGCACGTGCAGAACCGCATCGTCTTCAAGCAGCTTCTCCAGGCGGGCGCGATCGACGTGCTCCAGATCGACGCGGCCCGCGTCGGCGGCGTCAACGAGAACCTCGCGATCCTGCTGCTCGCCGCCAAGTTCGGCGTCCCGGTCTGCCCGCACGCCGGTGGCGTAGGCCTGTGCGAACTCGTCCAGCATCTGTCGATGTTCGACTACGTGGCGCTGTCGGGGACCACCGAGAACCGCGTCATCGAGTACGTCGACCACCTCCACGACCACTTCATCGACCCGGTCGTGGTGCGCGAGGGCCACTACATGGCGCCCTGCGCACCGGGCTTCTCCGCCACCATGCGGGCCGAGTCGCTCGCCGAATTCACCTACCCGGACGGCGCCTTCTGGGCCGCCGACCTCGCACCCGGCAAAGGAGCAGCCGCATGACTGACGCCCAGGACTTCGATGGCCTCAAGGCCCTGGTCACCGGCGGAGCCTCCGGCATCGGGCGGGCCACGGCCGAACTGCTCGCCGCGCGCGGCGCCCAGGTCGCCGTGCTCGACCTGGACCCCGACGCCGTGCGCAAGCCGCTCACCGGCTACCGCGCCGACGTCTCCGACGACGCCTCGGTGCGCGAAGCCGTCGCCGCCGCCGTGGCCGACCTCGGCGGACTCGACGTACTGATCAACAACGCGGGGATCGGCGCGCAGGGCACCGTCGAGGACAACGACGACGACCAATGGCACAAGGTGCTCGACGTGAACGTCCTCGGCATCGTGCGCACCACCCGCGCCGCCCTGCCCCACCTGCGCGTCTCCACCCATGCGGCGATCGTCAACACCTGCTCCATCGCCGCCACCGCCGGCCTGCCGCAGCGCGCCCTGTACTCGGCGTCCAAGGGCGCCGTGCTCTCCCTGACGCTCGCCATGGCCGCCGACCACGTACGCGAAGGGGTGCGCGTCAACTGCGTCAACCCCGGAACCGTCGACACCCCGTGGGTCGGCCGCCTCCTGGACGCCGCGCCGGACCCGGCCGCCGAGCGGGCCGCCCTCGCGGCCCGCCAGCCCACGGGGCGCCTCGTCACGGCGGACGAAGTCGCGGGCGCCGTCGCCTACTTGGCGAGCCCGCTCTCCGGCGCCACCACCGGCACCGCGCTCGCCGTCGACGGCGGAATGCAGGGCCTGCGGCTCCGGCCGGCCGGCCAGTGAGCGGCATAGCCCGGCGCACCCTGGGACCCGGCGGCGTCGAGGTGAGCGAGCTGTCCTTCGGCGCCGCCGGCCTCGGCAACCTCTACACGCCGATCGGCGACGAGGAGGCGGCCGCGGCGATCGACACCGCATGGGACGCGGGCATCCGCTACTTCGACACGGCACCGCACTACGGCATCGGCCTGTCCGAGCGCAGGGTGGGCGAGGCGCTGCGGGCCCGCCCCAGGGAGACGTACACACTCTCCACCAAGGCGGGACGCCTCCTCGAAGCGCTGGACGAGCCCGTGGGCGACGACCTCGGCCACGGTTTCGCCGTGCCCGCGACACACCGCCGGGTCTGGGACTTCAGCGCGGACGGCGTCCGCCGCTCCCTGGAGGCGAGCCTGACGCGCCTGGGCCTCGACCGCGTCGACATCGTCTACCTGCACGACCCGGACGACCACGCGGAACAGGCCTTCCGGGAGGCGTATCCGGCCCTGGAGCGGCTGCGCTCCGAAGGCGTCGTCGGCGCGATCGGCGCGGGCATGAACCAGACACAGATGCTCACCCGCTTCGTCCGTGACACGGACGTCGATGCCGTGCTGTGCGCGGGCCGCTACACGCTCCTGGACCAGAGCGCCCTGGCCGAGCTGCTCCCGGCAGCTCAGGAACACGGCAAGGCCGTGGTCATCGGCGGCGTCTTCAACTCGGGCCTCCTCGCCGACCCCAGACCCGGTGCGACCTACGACTACACGACCGCGCCCCGCGCCCTCGTGGACCGCGCCCGCCGGCTGCAGGCCATGGCGGAACGGCACGGCACCACGCTGCGTGCGGCGGCCCTCGCCTTCCCGCTGGCCCATCCGGCGGTGGCCACCGTCCTCGTCGGCGCCCGCTCGCCCCACGAAGTCCGGGACGCAGCTGCCCAGTTCGCTTCAGCCGTCCCTGCCGGTTTCTGGAAGGAAGCCCGCGCCGAAGGGCTGCTGCCCGCCTCTGTACCCGTCCCCGGAGAGGACCCCGCGTGAGAATCGCCCTGCACACCAAGGTCCGCGCCGACCGGATCGCCGCGTACGACGCCGCGCACCGCGAGGTCCCCGCCGAGCTGGTCACCGCGATCCGCTCGGCGGGCGCCACCTCCTGGACGATCTGGCGCAGCGGCACCGACCTCTTCCACGTCCTGGAGTGCGAGGACTACGCCCGTATGCTCGCCGAGCTGGACAAGCTGCCGGTCAACATCGCCTGGCAGGCGCGCATGGCCGAGCTCCTGGACGTCGTCCACGACTACTCGGCCGACGGCGCGGACGCGGGGATGCCCGTCGTATGGGAGCTGTGATGAGTGACGTGCCGTGGAGGGTCGACTCCCACCACCATGTGTGGGACCTCTCCGTACGCGACCAGGAATGGATCACCGGCGACGCGCTCGCCCCGATCCGCAGGAACTTCTCCCTGGCCGACCTGCTGCCCGAGGCCCGCGCCGCCGGTGTCGCCGCGACCGTCCTCGTCCAGACGGTCACCGTCGCCGACGAGACCCCCGAGCTGCTCGCCCTGGCGGCGGACAGCGACCTGGTGGCGGGCGTCGTCGGGTGGGCCGACCTCACCCGCCCCGATGTCGTCGACGTGCTCGCCGAGTCGTGCCAACTCCCGGGCGGAACATACCTGGTGGGCATCCGCCACCAGGTCCAGGGTGAGCCCGACCCCCAGTGGCTGCTGCGGCCCGACGTGCGCCGAGGCCTGGCAGCGGTCGGCGCGGCGGGCCTTGCCTACGACCTCGTCGTCCTGCCCCACCAGCTCCCCGCCTGCGTCAAGGCCGCCCAGGAACATCCGGAACTCACGTTCGTCCTCGACCACTTGGGCAAGCCGCCCATCGCCTCCGGCGCCGTCGAACCCTGGGCGACGGCCGTCCGGGCGCTCGCCGCGCTGCCCAACACCGTCTGCAAGCTCTCCGGCCTGGTGACCGAGGCGGATCCGAAGACCTGGACGGGCGACGACCTGCGCCCGTACGCGGACACCGTCCTGGACGCCTTCGGCCCCGACCGGCTGATGTTCGGGTCGGACTGGCCCGTCTGCACCCTGGCCGCCACGTACGGCGAAGTCAGCGACACTGCACGGCAGTTGACCGACACCCTGAGCGAAACCGAACGCGCCGCCCTCTTCACCGGGACCGCGACCCGCGTCTACCGCCTCTGAACTCAGCGAGGCGCATCCGGCTCAGCGAGGCGCGTCGACCCGCGTCGGCGGCAGGAACTCCCGTACGTACGTCCGCTCCCAGAAGGCGCCCGTCTCGCGCCGCTCACGCCGGGTCGTGTAGCGGTAGCGGTAGAGGCGGGCGCGGATGTACGCGGGCGGTGCGTCCGGCGGGAACGGCACGTGGCGCAGCAGCCGCAGCGTGTCCCGGTCGCCGTCCAGGAGCCGCTCCACCAGCGGGCCGAACCACGGCCTCGCGTACGCGGGGGAGAGCCCCGCGAACCACATCATCCAGTCGAGCCGCAGGTGGTAGGGCGCGAACTGCCGTGGCCTGCGCCGCACATCACCTGGCTTGCCCTTGAACTCGTACTCCCGCCACTCGGAGTCCTGACGGGGTCTCGTATCCGCCGTGCCCTCGATGACCACCTCCTGGCGGACGCGGTTGACGCTGCCGAACGCGCCATAGGTGTTGACGAGATGGAGCGGGTCGAAGGAGAAGTTCATGATCTGCCGCCGCGAGAACAGATTGCGCGCGGGCCGGTAGCTCAAGCCCAGGAGCAGCGCCGCCACCGCGATGACCACCACCTCGTACCAGAGCGGGGGACCCGCCACCGGCTGCGACGGCGCTCCCGCGCCCCCGAAGTCCACGACGGACACGGCGAGCACGATGGTCATCCAGTTGAGCCAGGCGAAGTTCCCCGAAAGGACCAGCCACAGCTGGGTGGCGATCATCAGACAGGCCGCGGCCGTCGCGATCGGCTGCGGTGTGAACAGCAGGACGGGCACGACGAGTTGGGTGAAGTGGTTCGCCGCGACCTCCATCCGGTGGACGGGCCTCGGCAGGTGGTGGAAGAACCGGCTCAGCGGTCCCGGCATCGGCTGGGTCTCGTGGTGGAAGTACAGGCAGGTGAGCTCGCGCCAGCACGCGTCGCCGCGCATCTTGATCAGTCCGGCCCCGAACTCGACGCGGAACAGCACCCAGCGCAGCAGGAGGAGCACGAGGACGGGCGGCGCCGTCTCGTCGTTGCCGAGGAAGACGGCGAGGAAGCCCACCTCCAGGAGCAGTGACTCCCAGCCGAAGCCGTACCAGGTCTGCCCCACGTTCACGATCGAGAGGTAGAGGATCCACGGCACGGCCCACAGCAGCATGCCGCCCCACAGGGGGAGGAGATCGCCCGCGCCCGCGAGCAGCGCGAGGGCGCAGGCGCAGCCCGTCCACGCGACGAGAGCGAAGAAGCGGTCGGAGTAGTGCAGCTGGAAGAGGCTCGGTGCCTTGCGGAACGGCACGCGCTCGACGTAGCGAGGCACCGGCAGCATGCCGCGCTCCCCGATGAGCGCCCGGAACTGCAGCGCCGCGCCGAGGAACGCGACGAGATAGACCGCGGCGAGCGCCCGCTGGAAGACGAGGCGGCTGAGCCAGTACTGATCTGCGGTGAACCACTCCACACGGCCATCTTGCGCCCAAAGCGGCCCGGCTCACCCGTCGGCTTGCGCACGGGCTCCGACTGCCCCGGAGAATGGGTGCAAAGTGCCCGATAACAGGCGGGAGAGCACGGTGCGCGTGCCCACAAGGCCCACCAGGTCCACAGGACCCACCAGGTTCACCGGACGCACAAGGCCCACCAGGACCTACGCGGCGGTCTTCGCGATATCCGCGGCCCTCGCCGTCGCGGGATGCTCCGGCGGAGGCGACAAGAACTCCGCGGACGGCGGCCCCGAGCTCTTCATGCAGCCGGTCGCCGCCCAGGGCCCCGATCCGTTCACCGACTCCACCGCGACCTCCACCGCGAGCCCCTCGCCCGTCACCCGTTCGCCGCAGCCGTCGCCCACCGGAACTTCCTCGCCCACGGCCCAGGGCGTGCGCTCCCTGTCGGGCGGTACACCGGGTCTGTACGGCGGCACGGAGTCCGTGGGCAGCTGCGACGTCGACGCCCAGGTCCGCTTCCTCACCGCCGACCAGGGCAAGGGCCGCGCCTTCGCCCAGGCGTCGGGCATCTCCCAGGCCGGTATACCGGGCTTCCTGCGCGGCCTGACGCCGGTCGTGCTGCGGGCCGACACGCGCGTCACCAACCACGGCTACCGCGACGACCGTGCCACCAGCTTCCAGTCCGTGCTGCAGACCGGCACCGCGGTCCTCGTCGACAACCGTGGACTGCCGCGCGTGCGGTGCGCCTGCGGAAACCCCCTGAAGCCGCCGGTCGCGTTCAAGGGCACCCCGAGCCACCAGGGCAAGCCGTGGTCCGGCTACCGCCCGGCGCAGGTGGTCGTCGTGACACCGGCGCCGAAGGTCATCGTGAACATCACCATCGTGAACATCGTCAACAACACGTGGATCGAGCGGAAGACGGGCGACCACGACGGCGACAAGGACCGTGTGGTGCCCCCGCCGTCCCCGACCCCCACACCCCCGACGCCCACGCCCCCCACGCCCACACCGACGCCCACGCCGACGAGCCCGAGCCCGAGCGAATCGGACGAGGGCAGCGGCACCCCCAGCGAGTCGGGCACCACCTCCACGGACTGCCCGACGCCCGCCCCCGCCACCGGCACGGAGTCACCCACCGGCACCCCGTCCCCGATCCCCCCGGGCTGCCCCACGCCCACACCCCCGTCGAGCCCGCCCACCTCGCCCCCTGACGAGCCCAGCACGCCGGACGGCGACACGGTGCGGCCCCCGTCCCAGGAGGACCCAGGCGACGAGACGGGCCCCGAGAGCGTCCCGGACGACCCCTCTCCGACCGACGACCCGCTGACCAGCGATCCCGGCACTTTCCAGAGCTGAGCGTGCGCGCTCCGGCCCGACAGCGAAGAATCATGAACTGTCATGAAGCCCACGCCCCTGCCGGACGACCGCCCAGCGGATCCACGGTCGATCCTGGCGCTCAACCGCACAGGCTGCTTCGACTGGGACCTCGACAGCGGCCTGATGCATCTGGACGCCGCAGGACACGAGGTCTTCGACGTGCGGGCCGACGAGTACGACGGCAACCCGACGAGCCTCGGCGTACGGGTGCCGCCTGCCGAGGCGCACCGCCTGGACGCCTACGTCTCGCACGCGCTCAAGGACGGCAGCCGTACCTACGGCATCTACTTCCGCATCCGGCTGCGCGGCGGCGGTCTGCGCTGGACCCACACCCAGGGCTACATCCACCGCGACGGGACGGGCCGCCCGCGCCGCATCGTGGGCATCGTCCGTGACGCCACGCAGGAGCTGGGCGACAGCACCGCCCGCCACCGGCGCGCCGACGAGGAGGAGGACCGGCGCCGCCGCACGAGCATCGTGCAGGGCACCACGGCGGCCCTCGCGCACGCCCGTACCGTCCGGGACGTCATCGACGTACTCAAGGACACCAACGGCCTCGCGCACCTGGGTGCGTCGAACCTGGTCATGGCCCTGGTCGAGGCCGGGCGGATCCGCCTGGTCGCGGAGGGGCCCGAGGGCAGCTTCGTGCCGGGCACCAAGTTCACGCGGATCGACGAGCGGTATCCGATGAGCGACGCCGTGCGCACGCTCTCGCCGCGCTTCATCGAGACGGCCGCCGAGTTCGCGGCCTCGTACCCGGAGCTGTGGCCGCACATCGACAAGCTGGGCATCACATCGGCCGCGTATCTGCCGCTGATCGCGCAGGCCAAGCCGATCGGTGTGCTCGGACTGCTCTACCAGGACAAGACCGGCTTCACCGAGGAGGAGCGCAACGTCCTGGTCGCGCTGAGCAGCGGCATCGCGCAGAGCCTCCAGCGCGCCATGTTCTACGAGCAGGAGAAGGACCTCGCCCAGGGCCTCCAGCAGGCCATGCTGCCGCGCACCATCCCCGGCGTGCCCGGCGCCGACGTCGCGGTCCGCTACCGCTCGGCGGCGCTCGGCCGGGACATCGGCGGCGACTGGTACGACGTGATCCCGCTGCCCGGCGGCCGTGTCGGGGCGGTCATCGGCGACGTGCAGGGCCACGACACGCACGCGGCGGCCGTCATGGGCCAGCTGCGCATCGTGCTGCGCGCCTACGCGGCCGAGGGGCACCCGCCCGCCACCGTGATGGCCCGCGCCTCGGGCTTCCTGCACGAACTGGACACCGAGCGCTTCGCCACCTGTCTGTACGCGGAGGCCGACCTCTCGACGGGGGTCGTCCAGCTGGTGCGGGCCGGTCACATCGACCCGCTCGTCCAGCAGACCGACGGGAGCTGTCGCCGGGTGCCGGTCGAGGGCGGGCTGCCGCTGGGGCTCTCGGCCGAGTTCGGCGGCCTCGAATATCCGGTGACCACGTTCGAACTCGACGCGGGCCAGACCCTGTTGCTCTTCACCGACGGGCTCATCGAGGAGCCGGGCGCCGACCTCGACGACGGACTGCGCGCCCTGGGCGAGCTCGCCCGCTCGGGCCCGCGCGACCTCCAGCCCCTCGCCGACCGGCTCTGCGGGATCGTGGACGACCGGGGCGGCGAGGACGACGCGGCGCTGCTGCTCCTGCGCCGCCGACTGGTCGACGCCCCGCTGTCCGGCGGCCGTCTCCAGCAGCATGTCGGCCCCGGCGATCCGGAGGCACTGGCCGAGGCCAGGCACATGATCCGCGCCGCGGTGCGGGCCTGGGGCGCCCGGGACCGCGCCGACGAGGTCGAGCTGGTGGCCGACGAAGTGATCACCAACGCCCTGATGCACACCGACGGCGCGGCGATCGTGACCCTGCGCGTCATCAGCGGCAGCGAGCGCAGGCTGCGCGTCGAGGTCGAGGACTCGTCGAGCGCGCTGCCGCGCCGCCGTGAGGCAGGGGAATCGGGCGTGTCGGGGCGGGGGTTGCTGCTTGTGGACATGCTCGCGGACGAGTGGGGCGTCGAATCGCGCGGCAGCGGCAAGTGCGTCTGGTGCGAATTCATCGTTCCGGGCAGGGAGAACCAGGTGCAGGGCGAGCGGGCGGCGCTGCCGGAACAGGGTCAGGAGTAAGCGCATGCCGGAACTCCCCGAGGTCGAGGCGCTGCGCGCCTTTCTCGCCGAGCACCTCGTCGGCCACGAGATCGTCCGGGTACTGCCCGTGGCGATCAGCGTCCTCAAGACGTACGACCCGCCGCTCACCGCCCTCGAAGGCCGCACCGTCACGGCCGTGGCACGCCACGGCAAGTTCCTCGACCTCGACGCGGACGGCCTGCACCTGGTCACCCACCTCGCCCGCGCGGGCTGGCTGCACTGGAAGGACCGACTCCCCGACGGCCCGCCGCGCCCCGGCAAGGGCCCCCTCGCGCTGCGCGTCGCGCTGGAGACGGGCGCGGGCTTCGACCTGACGGAGGCGGGCACGCAGAAACGCCTCACGGTGTACGTGAGCGACGATCCGTCAGGGATTGCGGGCATCGCCCGCCTCGGTCCCGACCCGCTGGCCCCGGACTTCGACGAGGAGCGCTTCGCCGGTCTCCTGGTGGGCGAACGCCGCCAGATCAAGGGCGCGTTGCGGGACCAGACCCTGATCGCGGGCGTCGGGAACGCGTACAGCGACGAGATCCTGCACGTGGCCCGCATGTCTCCGTTCAAGCTCACGTCGAGCCTCACCGAGGAGGAAGTCCATGGGCTGTATGTGGCGCTGCGGACCACGCTGACCGAGGCGGTGGAGCGCTCGCGCGGAGTCGCGGCGGGCCGTCTCAAGGCCGAGAAGAAGAGCGGCCTGCGCGTGCACGGCCGTACCGGTGAGCCGTGCCCCGTGTGCGGCGACACCATCCGCGAGGTCTCCTTCAGCGACTCCTCGCTCCAGTACTGCCCCACGTGCCAGACGGGCGGGAAGCTGCTGGCGGACCGGCGGATGTCGCGGCTGCTGAAGTAGCCGCCTGCGAAGCGGAGTTCAGCGGCGCCACAGGGTCAGTACGCGCCGCCCGTCCGTCGTGCGCACTTCGTAGCGGGCGATGTCCTCGCGGGGCATGGCCGCGCCGCCTCGTGTGGAGAGAGCGGCCGATGGATCGTCAGCGGGCCCGGCGGCGGGCACCTTCCATGTCGTCACCGTCTGCTCCGAGCCGTCGGTGCCGACGGCGACGAGTTCGCAGACGCGGGCGCCGCCGTGCGGATCGCGGATGCGCAGCCCGATGTCCGTGCCCCAGTCCCGGCCGCGCGCGGTCAGGGTCGCCGAGACGCCGGTGCGGCCGTCGCGGGCCGTGATCTGCTCCGGGCCGGGGCCGTCCGCCCTGAGGACGGCCGTCGCGGGGGCGGCGAGGGCCAGTACGACGCTCGCGGCGACCGCGCACAGCCACCGTCTGCGCCCGGCCCTGCGCAGCCGGCCGGCCTCGGTGAGCAGCCGTTCGGCGAGACCGGGACCCGGCACGGCCAGCGGTTCGACCTGGGGCGGGGTGAGGCGGTCGTAGGCGGCCAACTGCTGTGCGGTCGGGCCCAGTTCCTCCACCAGGGCCCGGCATGCGGGGCAGTCCATGAGGTGGTCGTCAAAGCGGAAGGTGTCCGCCGCGTCGAGGACGCCGAGCGCGTAGGCGCCGGCGTCGCGATGCCGCTCCAGGGACCTCATGGCGTTCCTTGCGTGACGAGTCGGGCAGGGGGTGCGTGCTGCCCTCCCGTACGCAGCGGACCGCCGAATCACTCAAGACCCGGGACGGGAACACCCGCGCGAGGCGTGGGGGATCTCCCTGCCGCGGCCGGAGGAGACGTGTCTGCCGTGGTGTCAGAACAGATGGATCGCCAGGTGACCGAGGGGCAGCCCCAGGCGCCAGGCCGCCGTCCACACCTTGGGCCCGTCGTCCTCGCCGACCGGCGATCCGCCTCCCGGTACCGCGTCCAGATCGGGCGCGAGCAGCTCCGTCTCCTCCAGCCAGCGCCATGCCAGGTCGGCGAGCTCCAGGTCGGGCGTCGGTTCACCGGAAGTGATCGCGTCGGCGGCGAGCACCGCCATCCGTTCACCCACCCAGTCCTGCCACGGCTGGTCGTAGGCCGTGAGGGACAGCCAGGTCTCCAGCTGGGAGACCACGCGGATGCCCGACAGTTCGCCTTTCGTGTCGGAGAGGAAAATAGTCAGGGCCAGAGCATCACGCCCCGCGCGGTATTCGAAAGATGTCGGCGGCATCAAATCACCGGTACGCAGCAATTCGTCCGCGATGTACTCGGCGTACAACCACGCCATCGGCACGGCCAGTTCGCCGTCACTCGGGCCCTCCGTGTTTCCTCGGCTCTCGTGCAGCATCCCGTCTCGCCTTCCTCCGATCCGTGCGCGTCGCCGGCCTCTGGCCCCCAATCCGGAACACGGATGAGGACAGCCGATTACCCGAAGGGGGCCCTGAGCAAGGCGCTTTACGGATCCTTGACTCAGGCCCCGGTTTCGTCGCAGGTCAAAGGCCCTGTGTTCTTCGTGTCACATGGCCGGATGATTTAAGTCCGTTTCGGGGACTATGACGGCATTGCTGCTTGACTCGACCTTGTGTCCGAATGTGGATTCGTTTCGCCGAATATCCCCCATTCACGGAGCCTGGTCGATGACGCAGCGCACACCGCAGGGAACAGCCGTTCTGGCAGCGGTAATGATCGGAGCCACTCTCGCCGCGACCGCCGCCTGTACGGCAAATGAAGAGCCCGCGCAGGAGCGGAATCCGAAGCAGCACGGCGAAAAGCACCCCGGCGGCGCCCGGGACGGAAATCGCGACAATCCGCCCCCCGCTCCTTCGGCGGCCGGCGGCGGCCAGGACGCACCGCGCCCCTTCACGCTCGTCGCCTCCGGGGACGTGCTCCCGCACTCCTCGATCATCGACAGGGCCAGCGCCGACGCGGGCGGTGACGGCTACGACTTCGTGCCGATGCTCAAGGGCGTCAAGCCCGTCGTGTCCAAGGCCGATCTGGCGATCTGTCACATGGAGACGGTCTACGGCGAGAACGGCGACTACACCGGCTACCCCAGCTTCAAGTCCCCGCCCCAGATCGCCCACGCGCTGAAGGCCACCGGCTACGACGCCTGCTCCACGGCCTCCAACCACACGCTCGACGACGGCGCCGCGGGGGTGCGCCGCACGCTCGGCGCGCTCGACAAGGCAGGCGTCAAGCACGCGGGTTCGGGCCGCACGGCCGCCGAGGGCAAGGCCCCCGCCTGGCTGCGCGCGGGCGGCGCGAAGGTGGCCCAGCTCGCGTACACGTACGGCACGAACGGATACCCGATGCCCCAGGGCAAGCCCTGGACGGTCAACCTCATGCAGCGCGAGCGGATCGTCGCGGACGCGCGCGCCGCGCGGAAGGCGGGCGCGGACGTGGTCGTCGTGTCGGTGCACTGGGGCACGGAGTGGCAGGACGCCCCGGACCGCCGCCAGCTGAGCCTCGGCAAGCAGCTCACCGCGTCCCGCACCCAGGGCCGCCCCGACATCGACCTGATCCTGGGCACCCACGCGCACGTCCCCCAGGCGTACGAGAAGGTCAACAAGACCTGGGTCATCTACGGCATGGGCGACCAGATCGCCGGCGACATGATCAACCACGACGGCGAGAACGACCCGCGGGGCAACCAGGGCACGCTCGGCCGCTTCACGTTCGCCCCGCCGACGGCCCCCGGCGGACGCTGGGAGGTCAAGAAGGCCGAGTTCATCCCCCAGTGGTTCAACACGGGCACGGGGCGCGTGACCAACCTGAACGCGGCGCTTGCCCGCGGCGCCGACGTCGCCGTCGTCCGCGACCGGATCCGCCGGATCGTCCTGAGCCGGGGCGCGGGGAAGGACGGCCTGGTGATGGGCCAGTAGCCGGGCCGCCGCCCGCGAGATCCTCGCCCGCCACCTCCGCATGTCACAGATGTCCGGGGCTGCCTCGTCTCTGGTGCGAGAGGCGGTTCCGTACATCGGAAGGTGATGGGCATGCGCGTGTTCGTGGCGGGCGGGAGCGGGGTCGTCGGGCGGCGCCTGGTGCCCCAGCTCGTGGCCAGGGGCCACCAGGTGACGGCTACGACGACGAGCGGGGCCACGTCGCGCCTGCTGAAGCAACTGGGCGCCGACGCGGTCGTGATGGACGGCCTCGACGCGATGTCGGTGGGCGAGGCGGTGGCCGCGGCCCGGCCGGACACGATCGTGCACCAGATGACCGCGATCTCCGTGGCGCACGCGGGCAAGCCCGACCTGAAGCACATCGACCGCTGGTTCGCCACGACCGTCCGGCTGCGCACCGAGGGGACCGACCACCTGCTGGCCGCCGCCGAGGCGGCCGGCGTCTCCCACGTCGTCGCCCAGAGCTACGCCGGCTGGAACGGCATACGCGAGGGCGGCTGGGTCAAGACCGAGGAGGACCCCCTGGACCCGGAGACGGGGACGCTCGCACGCGCGGGGGCGGACGCGCTGCGCCACGTCGAGGACGCGGTGCTCAGGGCCGGTGGCGCGGCCCTGCGGTACGGCGGGCTCTACGGCCCCGGCGCCACCGACGACCAGGTCGAGCTCGTGCGCAAGCGGCAGTTCCCGCTCGTCGGGGGTGGCGCGGGCCACAGCTCCTGGGTGCACCTCGACGACGCGGCGAGCGCTACCGTCCTGGCCGTGGAGCAAAAGGCGAGGGGGGTGTTCAACATCGTCGACGACGAACCGGCTCCGGCCGCCCAGTGGCTGCCGTATCTGGCCTCGTGCGCGGGCGCGAAGCCGCCGATGCGGGTCCCCAAGTGGCTGGCCCGCATGATCGCCGGGGACGTGGCGGTGACGATGATGACCGAGGGCCGCGGCTTCTCGAACGCCAAGGCCAAGCGGGAGCTCGGCTGGGAGCCTCGCTACCCGTCGTGGCGGCAGGGCTTCCGGGAGGGCATCGGATGAATCCGGCGGAGCATCGGACGAACCGGACGGACGAGATGAACCGGATGGACGAGATGAACCGGGCCGAGGAATTCCAGGAGCTGCGGCCCCTGTTGTTCGCGATCGCCTACCGGATCCTCGGCAGCGTCAGCGAGGCCGAGGACGCGGTCCAGGAGAGCTGGCTGCGCTGGGAGGCCTCCCCGGCCGAGCCCCGCTCGACCAAGGCCTTCCTGTCGGCCGTGGTCACCCGGATCTCGATCGACGTGCTGCGCTCGGCCCGCGTCCGGCGTGAGGCGTACGTGGGGCCGTGGTTCCCCGAGCCGCTCCTCGCCGACCCCTACGAGGACCCCGAGCGCTCGGCGGAGCTGGCCGACTCGCTGTCGATGGCCGCGCTGGTGCTGCTGGAGCGGCTGACCCCGCTGGAGCGTGCGGTCTTCGTGCTGCGGGAGGTGTTCGGCTTCGGCTTCCCGGAGATCGCGGCGTCCGTGGAGCGCTCGGAGGCGGCGTGCCGCCAGCTCGCCGTACGGGCGCGGCGCCACATGGACGAGGGCCGCCCCCGCTTCGAGGCCGACCGCAAGGAGCGTGACCAACTCGCCGAGCGGTTCTTCGACGCCTTCCGCGAGGGGGACGTCGACGGGCTGCAAGTGCTCCTGGCCGCCGATGTCGCGATGGTGGGCGACGGCGGCGGCAAGGCCCCGCAGTTCGCCAGGCAGATCGTGGGGCCCGCGAACGTGGCCCGTGTGTTCGCCGCGCTCATCCCGCAGTTCACGCGGATCGGCGTGGTGGTGGAGCCGCGTCGGATCAACGGCCAGCCGGGTGGGATCTTCCGCGATCAGGACGGCAGGGTCGTCAGCACGATGGTGCTCGAAGTCCTCGACGGCCAGATCCAGACGATCCGCTCGGTGCTCAATCCCGACAAGCTCGGCCATGTGGGTCCGGTGGCGGACGCCTGGGCGCTCCATCGCGAGGCCAACGCGGCCCGCAGGCCACGAAGGACCGACCCGAAGAGCTGACCGCGGGCGCGGATGGCCGCCGCCCCGGGGTCCCTGCCGGGCTGAACCCTCGGCCCGGCAGGGACCCCGGGCGGCCGTTCACTCCCCGAGCCGCACCAGCCGGCCACGCCCCGGCTCCACCCGCAGCGCCTCACCCGCGGCGAACCTCCGCTCCTCCTGGAACCCCTCGATCGCGGGAGCGTAGGCGGCGACGGGCCCCGAGGCCGTGGTGAGGACGACGTCCACCGGCTCCCCGGCCCAGGAGGCGAGCGCCGTCACGGTCCCTCCCGGCCCCTCCCACGTGGTGGCGAGGACATCGTCGTGCCCGGTCCGCACCGGAGGGGTGCCGGTGGCCCACCAGCCCGTCATCTCCGCCTCCGGGAGCCGGAGTTGGTCGAAGGCCCGCCACAAAGGCCGTACGTCCGTCATGGGTGCCCGCGCCGTCATCCCGAAGACGAGCCCGCGCCAGGGATTGCCGCCGCCCTCCAGCATCTCGCCCATCACACCGAAGGGAATGCCCGAGATCTCGACGAGCCAGTACGCGGGATCGCCCCCCGCCGAGCCGTCCGCGCCGTCGTAGTCGAAGAGCTCGCCGAGCCAGAGCCGGTCGACGTACGGCAGCAGCTCCGCGTACAGATTGGCGCTGGAGGCGAACCCGTCCGGCTCGCGGAACTGGTTGCAGGAGTGCAGGTCGACCAGCGGCGGCTCGTCCCCGGTGGCCGAAAGGACCTTGCGGACCCGCTTCATGGTCGTCCGGTCGTACGCCACGTCGTCGAGGTAGAGCCCGTCGACCCCGACGACCCGGCGCAGCCGCTCGATCCCGCTCACATAGGAGTTGTGCCAGCGCGAGTCACCGGAGGTGACGACCGCGACGTCCCCCACGTCGGGCGCCACCCACCCGGGCACGTAGTCCCCGCACAGATGCTCCCGGAGCCACGCGTGCCCGCCCCCGGGCCCCGGCGCGAAGATCTCGTCGCCCAGCGACGCGAGCACCGGCAACTCCGATGTGTGGCGCGTCAGTTCGCGCACCGTGTCGTACACCTTGACCTGGATGCCGAGCCGGTGCGCCTCCTCGGTGTAGGAGTGCAGGGCGTCCGCGCCGAGGAGCGGGTCGTTGATGTACGGGTTGGGCGGCGTCGCATGGTGCAGATTGGCGACGTTCGCGCCGTACTCGGCGATCTCCGGGGGCGAGGCGTACGCGTGGAAGTAGCGCTCGGAGAGCTGCCGCGCCGGTTCGAGCGGCTTGAACGGGGTCAGGAGCAGCCGGAACTCGAAGCACCGGCTCTCGCCCGCCCGCAGCGCGAGCGGCCCGCTGAAGGCGCTGAGAGAGCGCACCCCCTCGCTCGTGCGCAGCCGCACCCCGCCCGCCCCGTCGCCCGCCCAGGAGCGCGGTGTGCGCAGGGGCTTCTCCCGGTAGTAGTTGGTGTTGAGCGGTCGCGCGTAGTGCTCGTCACGCAGGCTGAGCTGGAGCCCCGCCGCCGGGTCGCCGAGCCAGAACGCGTCCTGGTTGCGGGTGGGCGTGTCCCAGCTCCAGTCGAACGTCTCCGGGCACACCCGGCCCGTCAGGCCGAGCCCCATCGCGTACCGCGCGATGTCCTTGCGCAAGGGCACGTCCAGCGTCACGTCGAGCTGAGTGTCGGCGGTGGCCTCGACCGTGGCCCGCACGACGAGGAAGCCGTCGGCCTCCAACTCGCCCTCCGTGCGCAGGAGTACGTCCTGCCCCGCGGCCCGAGCCGACCAGCCCACCCGCGCCGGGCCGAGGCGGTCCAGGCTGAGCGGCCCATGCTCCAAGGGGCGGCCGATGTCGAGCGTGACGGGGGCGGCGAGCAGGTCGCGGGGCGGTCCGTCGGCGCGCGTGACGGTCGGCGCGAAGGTGGAGATCAGCCGCTGGGGGAGTCCTTGTGGGCCGAGCTCGACCGTGCGGCCCAGCAGCGACAGGCGCTGCCCGCCGGGCACGGCCACCGCCTCGATCGGGGTGTACGGAGTCACCGGCTCGTCGTCCTGCGCGAGCGCCGAGTCCAGCCATCCCAGCCGAGCGAGCCGCCACGGCTCACCGGCGCCTCCGTCGGCGACGACGTCCTGGCCGACGGTGAGGCGCAGGGGCAGTACGCGCTCGGGGGCGCCCGACGCTCCGACGGCGATCTCCCCTTCGTGGCGGCCGGGTCGAGCGTCAGCGGGAACCTCGACGCCGAACCACAGGGCTCCCGCCCGCCCGGCGCCGACCGTCACGCGCCGCTCGAAGGAGTGGCCGCGCGCGTCGATGCCGCCCGTGCTGAGGCACCGTACGGGGAAGGGGAGCCCGCGGACCTCTGCGCGCACGTCGGTGAGCTCCTGGAGGGCGTACACGCCGACCTGCACCGCGTAGAACTCGCCGCGGTCCGCTGTGACGTCGAGCGGGGCGAAGGGGGTGGCAAGCGCCCAGCGTGCGGGCAACCGCTCGTAGCGTCCCAGCGGATGGGCGCGGTCCTCGCCGAAGAGGAGGAAATGCTCCTCGCCGTAAGCCTGTTGGAGCCGGGTGCGCTCGTCCTGCGTGGCCGCGAAGCCCAGCGGCGCGAAGGAGTCGACCGCGCTCGCCGCTTCGTATGCGAAGGCTTCGGCGCGCGGCAGCTTCTCCCACCCGGCGCCGCTGTGCAGGCCGCAGCGGTGCACCCAGCCGGGGTCGGCGGTTTGAGTGGGAGGCCGGTAGGCGGCCTGCGGATAGTAGGGCTTGCCCGTGTGTGCGTACGGGAGGTAGTGCACGGCGTACGTGCCGGGGCCGTCCACCGGCTCGAAGGCGATGCGCCCCGCCTCGCCCGTCACCTCCACGGCCAGGGTGTTGCGTACGCGCTCCCCGGACGGTCCGACCACGATCACGTCCACCGCCCCGGGATCTGGATCCTGGCGCCGCCACGGCAGTTCGGCCGCGAAGGCCGGGGCCGAACCGTCGGTCGTGGCGGCACGTACGAGAATCCGGTGGTTACCGTAGACGTCGCTGTCCCAGGAGCCGATCCCGCATGCCAGCTCCGGATGACCAGTCTCACCCATCTGTGCTCCCCCAAGGGCGCTATTTATTAGGTAAGTTTCTCAATCGCTCCGGGTCACCCTGGAGATCAACCGATCACGCTGTCAAGGGGGACGCCTTGAATCGGCCCACGAGTGCCTCGAGTGGGGACCCGTCGCTGCTGCGCCGCCTGAACGCGGCCGCCGCCCTGCGTGTGCTGCGCGAGCGGGACGAGATCACCGTGCCCGAACTGGCGGGCCTCATCGGCGTGTCACGGCCCACGGCCCAGGACCTCACGGCCCAGCTCCTTCGCGAAGGCCGCCTGGTGGAGCTGACGCCGGGCAGCGGCAGCGTGGGCAGGCCCGCCCGCCGCTTCCGCTTCCGGGCCGAGGCGGCGCACGTGCTCGGCGTGGACATCGGCGCGCACAAGATCCTGGTGCACGCGGCCGACCTGCTCGGCCGCACCGTGGCCACCCGGCGCGTCGCCGTCACGCCCGAACTCCCGGCCGGTCAGCGCCTGGACGCCGTCCGCGAGGCGATCGCGGGCTGCCTGGCCCAGCCCGCGGCGGCGGGCGTGCGCCCGCTGGCGACCGGGGTCGGCACCAGCGGCATGGTGGACGCCGCCGGCCGCGTGGTGGAGAGCGACTCGCTGCCCCAGTGGACGGGCCTCGACCTCACCCGCGAGCTCGCCGACCCGGGCCACGGCCCCGTCGTCGTGGGCAACGACATCCAGCTCGCGACCCTCGCCGAGTGCACCGGGGGAGTGTCGGTGGGCACGGGCGACTGCGTGTACCTGTACGTCGGCAACCGGCTCGGCATCGGCCTGTGGCTCCGCGGCGAGCTGTACCGCGGACACCGCGGCGCGGCGGGCGAGATGGTCGCCGGGGACGGCTGGGAGCGGTGCTACCAGCGGCTTCTCGACTGGTTCGCGGGCCACGAGGGCGCGGACCGGCCCACCCGCGAGAACGCCGCCCGCGCGGTGGTGACCGCCGCGGCGGCGGGCGACGGCGGGGCCAGGTACACCCTGCGGGCCTTCGCCGAGGCGCTCGCCGACAGCCTGGCCCGCCACGTCGCCGTACTCGACCCGCAGTCCGTCGTCCTGGGCGGCGGCATCTCCCGGGCGGGCGCCCTGCTCAGCGAGCCGTTCGCGGCGCGGCTCGGCGCGCTCTGCCCCTACCGGCCGACGGTCCAAACCTCCCTACTCGGCGAGGAATCCACCGCAATCGGGGCAGCTCGCCTCGCACTGGAACACATCGACCACGCGGCGCAGAAAAATCCAACTCTCTAGGACCGGAAGGTGGTTGACGGGCGGGAGCCACGCTTCGATGATGTGGCTCTCTTTCGGCAAGTTGGCTTCTTAATTGGCCGGCTCTCGACGGCCGTCCCGGCTGTCGGCTGCCACTTTTCTGTTCCGTCGTGCCGCCAGGCCAGGGAGTACGTGTGACATCCCCAGCAACCCAACGCAGGCCACGAGCCGCGTCGCCGCCACCACCCGGGTCGGATCCGACAGTTGATCCCAAGTCCCCGGGCCCGCCGCGCCACCGCCGCGTGCCGCTCCGCGTCCGACTGCGGAACAACTGGGTGATGCTCGCCCTGATGGCCCCGGGCCTGCTCTTCTTCCTGTTCTTCTTCTACGTGCCGATGCTCGGCAACGTCATCGCCTTCCAGGACTACCAGCCCTTCATCGGCTTCAAGGACAGCCCGCTGGTGGGCCTCGCCAACTTCCAGGAACTCTTCGCCGACCCGGCGTTCTGGGAGGCGGTCCGCAACACCCTGGCGTTCGCCGCGCTCCAGCTGATCTTCTTCTTCCCGGCGCCGCTGGCCCTCGCGCTGCTCATCAACAGCCTGGTCAGCCCACGCATCAAGAAGTTCGTGCAGAGCGTCGTCTATCTGCCGCACTTCATCTCCTGGGTCCTGGTCGTCGCGCTCTTCCAGCAGGTCCTCGGCGGCGCGGGCCTCTTCAGCAACTACCTGCGCGACCACGGCATGTCCGCCCTGGACGTGATGACCGACCCCGATACCTTCTCCCTCCTCATCACCGGACAGGTGATCTGGAAGGACATCGGCTGGGGCATGATCATTTACCTGGCGGCGCTCGCGAGCGTCGACCAGAGCCTCTACGAGTCGGCGGCCGTGGACGGCGCGGGACGCTGGCGCCGCATGTGGCACGTCACCCTGCCCGCAGTGCGCGGCGTCACGATCATGCTGCTCGTACTGCGCCTCGGCGATGTCCTCTCGGTCGGCTTCGAGCAGTTCCTGCTCCAGCGCGACGCGGTCGGCGCCCGCGCGTCCGAAGTCCTCGACACCTACATCTACTACCACGGCGTCGTCTACGGCGACTGGGGCGTCGGCGCCGCCGCGGGCCTGGTCAAGGGCGTCATCGGGGCCTTGATGATCTACGGCGCCAACAAGGTCGCCCACGCCTTCGGAGAGCACGGGGTGTACAGCAAATGAGCAGCTTCGGATTCCCCCTGCGCTCGCCGCGGGTCCGTGAGGAGCGCCCTGCCTGGGAAGAGCCGCCGTCGAAGATCGGCTCGGCCGCCAAGGCCGTCGTCATCACGGTCATCTGCGCCGTGATGATCGTGCCCTTCCTCACGGTCCTCTCCACCAGCCTCGCCTCCCGCAAGGAGATCACCGAGGCGGGCGGCTTCGTCCTCTTCCCCACGGAGCCGACCCTGGAGGCGTACCGCACGATCCTCTCCGGAGGCATCGTCTCCCGCGCCGTCGTCGTCAGCGTCCTGATCACGCTCGTCGGCACGGCCCTCTCGCTCCTGACGACGATCGCGCTCGCGTACGGCCTCAGCAAGCGCGGCGTCCCCGGCAGCAAGCCGATCCTCCTGATGGTGCTTTTCACGCTGCTCTTCGTGCCGGGCATGGTGCCGATGTACGTGGTGGTCAAGGAGCTCGGACTCCTCGACTCCTACTGGTCGTTGATCCTTCCCGTCATGATCAACGCCTTCAATCTCGTCGTCCTGCGGGCGTTCTTCATGAACATCCCCGAGGAGCTGTACCAGGCGGCGCGGATCGACGGCGCGGGCGACTGGCGGATCCTGACGCGCATCGTCCTCCCGCTCTCCAAGGGAGTCGTCGCCGTCGTAGGCCTCTTCTACGCGGTCACGTACTGGAACGCCTTCTTCAACGCGATGCTCTACCTCAACGACTCGGGCAAGTGGCCCATCCAGCTGGTCCTGCGGACCTACGTGGTCCAGGGCAAGTCCATCTCGGGCGACCAGCTCGGCGTCAGCCACATGCCGCCCCAGCAGTCGATCTCCATGGCCGTCGTCATGATCGCCCTCATCCCGATCCTGCTGCTCTTCCCCTTCCTGCAGAAGTACTTCACCAAGGGCGTGCTCACCGGCGCCATCAAGGGCTGAAGCTTCCTTCCCCTGAACCCTTTGCGGAGATTCCCATGACAGGCATGTCCCGACGCACGTTCCTGAGCCTCTCCACCGCCGTCGCCGCGGGCGCGGCCGCCACCTCGCTGACGGGCTGCGGCTCGGGTGCGAAGAAGACCGGCGAGGCGGCATCGTCGAAGGTGAAGCTGCCTTCGTACGTGCCCTTCGGCAAGGTCAAGCCCGATCTGCCGCCGAACGCGAAGGGGCTCTCGGCCGGGTTCCTCTCGTACCCCAAGGACCTGGTGCGCAGCGTTCCGAAGACCCCGGGCGACGGGTCGAAGGTCACGATGCTGACGGAGATATGGACGCAGCCGCCGCTGCCCAAGGGGTCCAACGCCTACTGGAAGAAGGTCGACAAGGAGCTCGGCGTCGACCTCACCGCGATCCTGGGCACCGACCCCGGCTACGAGGAGAAGTTCTCCTCCACGATCGCCGGCGGCGAGTTGCCCGACCTCCTGTGGATTCCGCCCAACCAAGGCATCCAGCACATAGCCGAACTCCTCGAAGCCAAGTGCGCGGACATCACCGAGTATCTGTCGGGCGACGCCGTGAAGGCTTACCCGAACCTCGCCGCGATGACGCCCGCGCACTGGAAGACCGCCGTGGTCAACGGCAAGATCTGGGGCGCGCCGGTCCCGTACCCCGCGTTCGGCCAGGTCTACGCGGGCAACCCCAAGGTCTGGGCGAAGGCGGGCGGTTTCCAGGCGAGCAGCCCGGAGGAATTCCTCGCCAAGTGCAAGGAGGTTACCGGCGGGAAGACCTGGGCACTTGAGCCCATCTACGTCAACGCGGCCAGTGTGATGAGCCAGTGCTTCGGTGCTCCCAACAAGTGGCGGCAGAACAAGGACGGTTCGCTCACCTGGTACCAGGACACCGACGAGTACGCGGAAGCGCTCAACTTCGTGCTCAAGCTGAAGAAGGCGGGCGTCTTCTATCCCGGGAACCCCAAGATGGCCGACGCGTACATCAAGATGGCGCAGGGCTCGATCGGCGCCACCGTGCACGCCACCCCCTTCAACGCCCGCCAGGAGATCCGTGTCCAGGACCCCGCAGTGGCTGCGGAGATCATGATCCCGTTCGCCGCGGGAGGCAACCGGCCCAACCACCACTACCACCTCGGCACCATCGGTTACACCGCCATCAAGAAGGGCGACGAGAAGCGGGTCCGCATGCTGCTGGGGGTGCTCAACTACCTGGCGGCGCCGTTCGGCACCAAGGAGCGCGAGTTCCTCGAGTACGGGACCGAGGGCGAGGACTTCACGTACGACAAGAGCGGCTTCCCGGAGCGCACCAAGAAGGGCAAGCAGGAGGTCGAGGGCCTGTACAGCGGACTGCAGACGTCGACGACCGCGCCCTTCGCCCTCATCGCCTCGAGCTTCCCCGGGAACGAGCGGGCGCAGGACGTCAAGGACGTGTACGCCGCCGAGCAGAAGCTCATCGAGACCGCCGTGCGCAACCCGACGGTCGGCCACTACTCGGACGCCTACACCCAGCACTACGGCCGCATGGACACCGAGGCGAGGGACCTCGTCAACGACATCGTCAGCGGCCGCAAGAAGCTCAGCGAATGGAAGCCGTTCTGGTCGGAGTGGAAGGGCAAGGGACTGGAGCAGATGGCCCGCGAGTTCCAGAAGTCCATCGAGCAGACCACCTGAGCGCCCCGCTAGGAAACGCGGTCGGCCTTCGCCAGTTCCGACTTCCGGTAGGAGTACGTGAAGTACACGACGAGGCCGACCGCGAACCACACCGCGAACCGCACCCACGTCTGCCACTGCAGGAACGTGATCAGCCAGATGGAGAACACGACCCCGATGGCGGGCACGACCGGCATCCCGGGGCAGCGGAACGTACGCGGCAGATCGGGCTGCTTGTAGCGCAGCACGATCACCGCGACGCACACCACGACGAAGGCCAGCAGGATGCCGATGTTGGTCAGTTCGGCCGCCTCGCCGATCGGCAGGAACCCGGCGATGGCGGCCGAGGCGAACCCGACGATCCACGTCACGCGCGTCGGCACGTGCCGGGTCTTGTGGGTCTTGGCGAACCACTTCGGGAGCAGCCCGTCGCGCGACATGCTGAACCACACGCGGGTGACACCGAGCATGAAGGTGAACATCACGGTGAGGATGCCGATGATCGCGCCGACCGCGATGACGTCGGCGAGACCGCCCAGGCCCACGGACTTGAAGGCGGTGGAGAATCCGCTCTCCGGGTCGATGTCCTTGTAGCTCTGCATGCCCGTGAGGACGAGGCAGGCAAGCACGTACAGGACCATCGAGATCGCGAGCGAGTAGAGGATCGCCTTCGGCATGTGGCGCTGCGCGTCCTTGGACTCCTCGGCCGCCGTACTCATGGCGTCGTACCCGAACACGGCGAAGAAGACCGTGGCCGCACCCGTGAACGCCCCGCTGACGCCGAACGGGAAGAACGGCTTGTAGTTGCCGGTGTTGATGTGGAAGAACCCGACCGCGATCACCACGATCACGACGATGACCTTCAGCACGACGACGATCATCTCGAAGCGTGCCGCGTTCTTGATACCGAGCGTCAGCAGATAGGCGATGAGCAGGCACAGCACCGCGGCGAACAGGTCGACCTTGTGCCCGTCGCCCGTGCCGGGCGCTCCCAGCATCCACTGGGGCAGCTGGGCGCCCATGTCGTTGATCAGGAAGTTGAAGTAGCCCGAGATGCCGATCGCGACCACCGCCACGATCGCCGTGTACTCCAGGAGCAGGTCCCAGCCGATGAACCAGCCGGTCAGTTCGCCGAGGACGACATAGCCGTAGGTGTACGCCGATCCCGCCTTCGGGATCAGGCCCGCGAACTCGGCGTACGAGAAGGCCGCCGCCGCGCTCGCGACACCGGCGATGAGGAAGGAGATGAGGACGGCGGGCCCGGCCGTGCCGTTGGCCACCGTCCCGGCGAGGGTGAAGATGCCGGCACCGATGATGCCGCCGACGCCGATCGCGGTGAGCTGCCAGAGACCGAGGGAGCGGGAGAGCCCGCCGCCCTCCGCGCCTTCGGTTTCTTCGATGCTTTCGATGGGCTTGCGGCGCAGAACGCCGTGCCCCATCCGGAGTCCCGCCATGAGCTCCACCTTTTCGCAGACGGCAGTCGGCTGATGGCGGATCATGATGGCCCAGGCATGCGCATGACGGAAGACGCCACACCCCTCGCACGGGTGAGGGTTCAGCACTCTGGGGGGTGCGGGTTACGGCACCACGGTGACGGGCCAGCGGCCCGCCTTGACCAGTCGTACCGCGACCGAGCCGACGATCCGGTGGCCCGCCTGCTCGGAGGCGCCGACGACCACGGCGTCGGCCTTGAGGTCGTCCGCCGCGGTGACCAGACCGCTGAAGGGATCGCCGCGGAAGGTGTGGAACTCCCAGCGCACGTCGAATATGTCCTTCACCCGCTCGGCCGCGTCTCTGATCTCGGTGATGAGGGACTCGGCGATCTCGTCGGTCGTATCGGCCACCGGGGCCCCGAGCGCGGCGCCCGCGGCCATCACGGGCTGGACATAGACGACGGCGAGCAGCGCGTGCTGCCGACGGGCCAGGCCTCCGGCATATGCCGCGGCCCGGAGCGAGGAGTCCGAGCCGTCGACACCGACGACGATCACCTTCGGGCCGTCGGTACCGCGTTCGAACTGGTGGGAGTGGTCTGCAGTCACAGCCGAGAGGTTATCGGAGCCGGTCCGCCGCCCTCGCCGTGGGCAGGTGTCCCATACAACGATCCGGCCCGGCTCTCGACCGGCGGCCCGGTCCCGCTCTCGACGGGCGGCCCGGTCCCGCTCTCGACGGGCGACCCGCGCAGACCCTTCCTAGGGTCGATCCATGAGCACCAGCGTGGAAAGGCCAGGCACCGAGCCGCCGAGCGCACGAGCCCGCTTCCTGAGACGCGTGCCGGAAGGGTTCGCCACCTTCTTCGGCGTCCTGGGCCTCTTCTGCGCGATCCTCGCGGTCATCGCCCCGCTGCGCCACCTCCTGCGCCCGGTCGTCCGCCTCCTCGACCTCCTCACGGTCCCGGTGAGCCCCAACCTCGCGTACGCCGTGTTCCTCTTCCTCCTCGCGGCGGCGACGGCAGCCCGCAAGAAGGTCGCGTGGTGGCTGGTCATCAGCTACCTGGGGCTCCTGCTCGCCTTCGACGTGCTCGGCATCGCCCTCGGCTACTGGGCGGACTCGCTCCCCTCCCTGATCGTCTGCGGCGTCGCCTTCGTCCTGCTGGTCCTCGCCCGCAAGGAGTTCTCCGCCGACTCCCGCCGCGGCGCCGTCCGGCGGGCCGTCCTCGTGCTCGTCGCGGGCCTCGCCGTGGCGATCCTGGTCGGCTGGGGTCTCGTCGCGCTCTTCCCGGGTACGTTGCCTCGCGGCGAGGCCCTGCCGTGGGCGGCGAACCGGGTCTGCGGCGGGCTCTTCACCGGGCACGACTACTTCGACGGCCGGCCCCCGCGCGCCCTGCACTTCTGGCTCGGCCTCTTCGGCGCCCTCGCCCTCCTGAACGCCGCCGCGGCCCTCTTCCGCTCCCAGCGCATGGAAGCCGCCCTGCACGGCGACGAGGAACCCCGCATCCGCGCGCTCCTGGGCACCTACGGCTCCCAGGACTCCCTCGGCTACTTCGCCACCCGGCGCGACAAGGCCGTCGTCTTCTCGCCCAGCGGCAAGGCCGCCGTCACCTACCGCGTCGAGGCGGGCGTCTGCCTGGCCAGCGGCGACCCCGTCGGCGACCGCGAGGCCTGGCCGCACGCGATCGGCGCCTGGCTGGACGTGGCCCGGCGGTACGCCTGGGCCCCCGCCGTGATGGGCGCCTCCGAGGAGGGCGCCACCGCCTACGCACGCTCCGGGCTCGGCGCGCTCCAGCTCGGCGACGAGGCGATCCTGCCCGTCGCCGACTTCGACCTGGACGGCCGCGACATGCGCGTCACGCGGCAGGCCGTGAACCGTGTCCGCCGCACCGGCGCCACCACCCGCATCCGCCGCCACTCCACCCTGACCGAGGAGGAGATGGAGGAGACCATCGACAAGGCGGACGCCTGGCGGGACACCGAGACCGAGCGCGGCTTCTCGATGGCCCTCGACCGGCTCGGCGACCCCGAGGACGGCGACTGCCTGCTCGTGGAGGCCCTGGACGCCGAAGGACGGCTCATCGCCCTGCTCTCCCTCGTCCCCTGGGGCAAGGACGGCATCTCGCTCGACCTGATGCGCCGCGACCGGGCGACCGCGCCCAACGGAGTCATGGAGTTCATGGTCGCCGAGCTCTGTGCGGGCGCGGGCAGGTTCGGGGTGCGCCGCATCTCCCTGAACTTCGCCGTCTTCCGCTCGGTCTTCGAGGAGGGCGCCCGCATCGGAGCGGGACCCGTCCTGCGCCTGTGGCGCAAGCTGCTCCTCTTCTTCTCCAAGTGGTGGCAGCTCGAAGCGCTCTACCGCTCCAACGCCAAGTACCACCCTCAGTGGTACCCCCGCTTCATCTGTTACGGCGACGCCGGAGCCCTCGCCCGGATCAGCCTCGCGTCGGGCATCGCGGAGGGCTTCGTCTCCGTGCCCTCGCTGCGCAAGCTCCGGGGCAAGGGCCGAGGATTCAGGGGCGTCACCAAGCCCACCAGCACGGAGAGCCTCCCGCCGATCTCCGCCCTCGGCCTCGCGGGTCAGGGGGACGCGGCCGACGCCGACCCCCTGGCGGCACTGCCCGACCAGGTCCGCGTCCGCCACCGCAAGCTCGACCGGCTGCGCGCCGACGGCATCGACCCCTACCCCGTGGGGCTCCCGCCGCGCACCCACACCCTGGCCGAGGTGACGCCCGCCCTGACGGGGGAGCAGGTCACGGTCGCGGGCCGCGTCATGCTCGTACGCGACTTCGGCGGGGTCGTCTTCGCCGTCCTGCGCGACTGGTCCGGCGACCGTCAACTGGCCCTGACCCGGGACCGGTCGGGCGCCGACGTCCTGGAGCGCTTCACCTCCGCCACCGACATCGGCGACCACATCACCGCCACCGGCACGGTCGGCGCCAGCGACCAGGGCGAGCTCACCGTCTTCGTCACCGGCTGGCAGCTCACCGGCAAGTGCCTGCGCCCGCTGCCCGACAAGCGCCGCGGGCTCGCCGACCCAGAGGCCAAGGTCCGCCGCCGCTACCTCGACCTCGTCGCCGGCCCCGGCGCCCGCGACGTCGTCCGGGCCCGCTCCACCGCCGTACAGGCCCTGCGCCAGGGGCTGTTGGACCGCGGCTATCTGGAGGTCGAGACACCGATGCTCCAGCAGATCCACGGCGGCGCCAACGCCCGTCCCTTCACCACCCACATCAACGCCTACGACCTCGACCTGTATCTGCGCATCGCGCCCGAGCTGTATCTGAAGCGGCTCTGCGTCGGCGGCATGGAGAAGGTCTTCGAGATGGGCCGCACCTTCCGCAACGAGGGCGTGAGCTACAAGCACAACCCCGAGTTCACGATGCTGGAGGCCTACCAGGCCTTCGCCGACTACGACGTGATGCTCGACCTCACCCGCGAACTCATCCAGGGCGCCGCCACCGCCGCCTTCGGCGCACCCGTCGCCCGCAAGGCTGACGAGGACGGGAAGCTCACCGAGCACGACATCTCCGGACCCTGGCCGGTCAAGACGGTCTACGGCGCCCTCTCCGAAGCGCTCGGCGACGAGGTCGACGCGGACACCCCGCTGCCGCGGCTGCACCGGCTCTGCGACCGCGTGCACGTGCCGTACACGGCGGACGACGCCCGCGGTGACGTCGTACTCGAGATGTACGAGCGGCTCGTCGAGGAGAAGACGAAGCTGCCCACCTTCTACAAGGACTTCCCGACCGACGTCTCCCCGCTGACCCGGCAGCACCGCACCGATCCGCGCCTCGCCGAGCGCTGGGACCTGGTCGCCTTCGGCACCGAACTGGGCACCGCCTACTCGGAGTTGACCGACCCCGTCGAGCAGCGCCGCCGCCTCACCGCCCAGTCGCTGCTGGCCGCCGGGGGAGACCCGGAAGCCATGGAACTGGACGAGGACTTCCTCGACGCCCTGGAGTACGCCATGCCGCCCACCGGTGGCCTGGGCATCGGCGTGGACCGGCTCGTCATGTTCCTCACCGGTCTGACGATCCGCGAGACGCTGCCCTTCCCGCTCGTACGCCGTCGCTGACACCCCACGGTTCCGCTGGTCCCATCGGGTGCTTTCGGGCCCCGCCGTGGTGTTGGTGTGCCGCGTCGGCCATCCGCCATGCGACGGATTAGTCATGAAAAAGGATCAAATGACTCCAGGGCGTCGCGCACTCCTGCGCGGCGCCGCTGTCTTCGGTCTGGTCGCGACCGCGGGCTGCGCCGGTACGGAGCGGTCCGGGACGCCGGGGCCCACGGCTTCCGGCGGCGCCGCGGCCGGTGGCCCGCCCGCCGCACGGGCCCTCAAGCCCTCCGCGTACCGCCTCCAGCCCATGACGGGCAACGGCCCGCCGCATGCCGCGCGCGCCCGGCCCCGCGTCCGCAAGGCGCCGATCCTGCGCATGGACGGGCAGGGCCGCACGATGGTGCTGACCTTCGACGACGGCCCCGACCCCCGCTACACGCCGGGCATCCTGCGCACCCTGCGCCGCTACGACGTCCGCGCGATGTTCTTCGTCTGCGGCGAGATGGCGGTCGACAACAAGCATCTGCTGCGCGAGATGGCCGACGACGGGCATCTGATCGGCAACCACACCTGGACGCACCCGCTGCTTCCGAAGATGACCCGGAGCGCGATGCGCGAGGAGATCGAGCGCACCTGCGAGGTCGTCGAGGACGCCGTGGGCGAACCTCCCGCCTGGTTCCGCGCCCCCTACGGGGCCTGGAACCGCGACGCCTTCCAGCTGGGCGCCGAGCTGGGCATGGAGCCGCTCGCCTGGACCGTGGACACCCTGGACTGGACCGAGCCGGGCGCGGGCACGATCATCCGGCGCGTACGGGCCGGTGCGGGCCCGGGAGTCGTCGTGCTCTCGCACGACGCGGGCGGCGACCGTACCCAGAGCGTCGAAGCCCTGCGGACGTATCTCCCGGAGCTCATCGATTCGGGCTACCACATCACCGTGCCGAGCCGCCACGAAATGTAGCCGGAATTCTGGGGGGGGAATTGAATCCGGGAGGGATTCAGCGCCCGCCCGGTGCCGTGTTCCGCCGGTGCATTCGCCGTCAGCGCACGTCCACCAGGCGGGCGAACACCACGACGTTCCCGTCGTATCCGGCCTGCTTGGAGAATCCGCCGCCACAGGTGATGACGCGGAGCTCCGGAGTTCCCTTGTCGCTGTAGACGCGGCTTCCCGGGAAATTGTCCTTCTCGAACACTTCGATCCCGTAGACCTCGAACACCGCGGTGCTGCGGTCCCTGCGCAGGACCTCGATGCGATTTCCCTTCTTCAGCGAGCCCAGGCCGTAGAAGACGGCGGGCCCCTGCTGATTGTCCACATGGCCGACGATCACGGAGGTGCCCTTCTGGCCCGGCGAGACGGCTCCGGTGAACCAGCCGGCGAGGTTCGGGTCCTGCGGCGGCGGGGCGTCCACCCAGCCGTCCGCGTCGAGCCCGACGGGCATGACCGGCGCGTCCACCCGGATCCCCTTGATCCCCACACGCGCGGCGGGGGAGAACGTCAGCGGCGTGACACCCTGCCCCGCCCCGTCGGGCGCCTGGTCCGCCGCCGCGGCCGACGCGGGCTGGGGCGGACCCACATCGAATTCCCCTGAGCCATTCCGGATCAGCGCGAGGCCGGTCAGCAGAACAAGTGCCATCACGCCCCACGGCGCGCGCTTCTTCGGCTGTTCCTCGTCATCGGCCGGCTGGGACGAAGGCATTCTCTGATCCCCTCTCAACGCGGCATTCGAACCGCGTCCGTTGCGCGTACAAGAACGCTAAACGCGGTGCACGCGACGGGCGACAGAGCGGGAGCGAACGGGTGGCAGCCATACCGGGCATGAGCCATCCGAGTCGAGGTCCGCAGGAATTTTCTGACGGTCCGTGACCTGCGGCAATATCGGCTTGTACGTTCGCGCTTCGGCGTGTCGCCTCACCAGGACGGCCGATCGCCGAAATGCGGGTCCGCGCACGGCATCTGAGGGTCAGTCTGGGAGGCGCTCTCGCCCATCGACCGGGGACGGTTACCCCGGGGCGTCTTCCGCGGAGGATTCACATGCGTACATCTCGTATGCGCACCACTCGTGCCCTCGCGGTCGCAGTCACCGCGGGTGCCGTCGTCGGCCTCGCCGCCCCGGCGGCATCGGCCTGGGCCGACCCGTCCAACATCGTCGCCATGCCGAGCGTGATCCCCCGAGGGGGACAGCTGACGGTCACGGTCGACGGCGAGTCCTGCAAGTCCGTCGGCAGCAAGGTCACGTCGGACGCCTTCCCGGACACGCACCTGAAGTCCATGGGCGGCGGCACGGCCAGCGCGAACCCGACGGTCTACCACCACGCCACGCCGGGGGCCCACAGCATCACGGTCCACTGCAACGGCAAGACCCTCAACAAGCCCGACGCGTTCACCGTCATCCACGGCGGTGTCCGTGGTGGTCTGGGCGGCAGCAGCAACACGGGCGCGACCAGCACCGACATGGCGATCGGCGGTGTGCTGGTGGCGGCCGCCGTGGTCGGCGGCGGGGTGTTCTGGATGCGCCGCCGCTCGGAGAACGCCGGGCGCGGATTCTGACCGTAGGTCCGGCGCCGGTACGCCCGTCACTCGCACGTCGGGCCCCGCTGCGCCGTGTGTGAACGTTTCGCCCTGCTGGCCGGCGCGTCCCCCCTTCCGCGCCGGCCACGGGGCGTTCCGTGCGTACTCACGTGCCGTCCGGTGGGGGTGGGTCAGGAGTTGCCGTCCCCGGTGCGGCGGCGCGTCCAGTAGTACGCGGTGCCGAGCGTGCCCACGATCAGGGCGCTGCCGAGGGCGATCTCGTGCAGGTCGAGCCCGCCGAGGCTGCCGCCGACACCCGCCCGCACTCCGTGGTGGACCGGGGCGGTGGGGTGGTGGGTCGGGTGATGGGTGGGGCGGCCCGTGGCGATGGTGAGGTCCGTGGTCCCCTTCTCGCCCTTGCAGTCGAAGGTCACCTCGTACATGGCGCCTGGTTTGGCGTCCTCGAAGACCGTCGCGGTGGTCGACTGCTGGCCCTTGGAGATGCTGGCGTCGTCGAAGACACCGGAGGTGACCGTCGTGTTCCCCTCGCAGCCGTCCACGCTGAGGGTGACCTGGCCGCCCGCGGCGATCGTCGACGGGGTGACGCGGAAGCCGAACGAGGTGATGTTGTTGTTCGTGTCGTTGTCGTCCGCGACGGCCGCGGAGGCGGTGGGCGCGGTGAGGGACAGGGCGGTGGCGGCTAGCAGAGTGGCCGAGGCGACGCGTATCGCGCGCATGATCATTCCTCCGGGTCTCCGAGGAGCAGCCGCGGACCTTCTTCCGCTTTCACCTGATATGCACCTCGATGCCGGAAACGCTAAGTAGGGAGCGGTGCGACCGCGATCGCAGTCGCGCGAACGGGGCAACGGTGTGGGCCGGACAGGGGAACGGGGCGGGGTGTCGCGGGTGCGGTGACGGGAGTTCAGGCGGCGGGGCGTGTAGTGGGGGCTGGCCGGCCCCCGACACGACGCGTGACGGCCCTGCCGCCAACGACGCCTCCGCTTCCGGCGCTGCCTCGGCGTCCGCGTCCGCGCCTCCGCTTCCGGCGCTGCCTCGGCGCCTCCGCCGCTGCGTCTCCGGGTCTGCGTCCGTACCTCTGCGTCCGCGTCCGGGCCTCTGCGTCCGCGTCCGCGCCTCCGCCTCTGCGTCTGCGCCTGCGTCCGCGCCTCCGCCTCTGCGTCTGCGCCTGCGTCCGCGCCTCCGCCTCGGCGTCCACGTCCGGGCCTCCGCGTCCGCCTCCTCGTCTGCGTCCGCGCCTCTGCGTCCGCGTCTCCGCGTCCGACTCCGCGTCTCCGCGCCTCTGCCTCGGCGCCGCGCCTCGGCGTCCGCGTCTCGGCGTCCGCGTCTCCGGGCCTCCGCGTCCGCGTCCGCGTCCGGGCCTCCGCGTCCGCGTCCGCCTCCGGGCCTCCGCGTCCGCCTCCGCGCCTCCGCTGCTCTGCGTCCGCGTCCTCGTCTCCGCCTCCGCGTCCGCCTTCGCTCCTGCCCCGCCTTTACCTCCGCCCCCGCCCGCCCCCGCCTTCGTCTCCGCTGACGAGGTCCATCGGCATCGGCATCGGCATCGGCGCGGGTCGGGCGCGCCGTCCCACCCGGATGCGGCGCAGGTCGCTTCCTTTCGGATGCCCTCGTAGCCGTCCGGACGGGCCTCGTACGGCTGGACTCCGTGTCCGTGACAGGACGCGCCCAACTCGTGCTTCCGCTCGCGGATCCGGTCCGGTGGCGGCGACGGCGTGTCGCCGGGCATGTGGCTCGGGGCAGCTTCAGGCCCCCGGTGCCCACACGTGCGCCCCACTGCCGCGCCACTCCACGAGGTGCGGGTCGTCCAGGGCCATGTCGGCGTCGCCGAGGCCGGCGCGGCGCAGGAACTCCACCAGGTCGCGGTCGTCCCGCGCGACGCCGACGGCCTGTCCGCGCACGGTGATCCGCCGTCCGCCGTCGGGGGCGGGCGGGTGGACGATGATGGGTGTCTGCCAGGTCATGCCACCAGAGTGCGCCGCGCGGGGCCGCCGCGCAGCACGGTTTACGGACCCGTGTGCGAAGCCGGTGCGGCGGTGCCGGGGTATCCGCTGCGCCGGTAGCCCTCCCAGAGGCGCCCGCCGGACGGCGCGAGCGCCTCGTCCACCAGCGCGACAAGCCCTGCGGCCCTGCCCTCCAAAGCCTCGCTCACCGCGTCCGCCAGCTCCGCGGAGAACCCCGGCCACACCTCGTCCACGCGCCGCGCGAGCCACTTCCCGCCGCCCCGCCACGCTCCCATACGCAGGAGGACGAACTCGGCGGTACGCCGGGCGATCTCGGTGACGACGAACAACCGCTCGCCGGACCGCACGCACCCGGCGAGGTCGTCGAGGAGGTCGGTGAGCGCGTAGCGATGATCCTCCAGCTCGCCCGCAGTCGCCTCGGGCGGCCCGGCCGCCAGCAACGCGCGCGCCGCGTCGCGCAGTCGGGCGCCGGTCCCGTCCCGGTCCAGGATCAGGGCGCCGTCGCCGCACATCGAGAGCAGCGACGACCGCCGTCGCGGAATCTCCCGCAGCACGAACCACCGCCAACTCGCCTCGGTGTGCACGAACACCTCGACCGGCCACGCCCCGAACCGCAGGCTGGTCCTGGAAGGCTCGCGCTCACCGGCGAGCACCACCACGACGTCCAGGTCGGACTTCGGTGTGCGCCACTTGGTCGCCGCGCTTCCGCCGAGAAACGCCGCCAGCGCGTCGGGGTGCCACGCCGCGACCAACTCCCTCGCCGTTCGGGTGGGTTCCGTCTTCTCCATGACCCGACTGTGCCGCAGTGGACCACGACCGGAGGTCCGATCGGACGATGACGCCGCCCACGTCGACCGCGAATCCCTCCGCGTCACCGGCGGCGCCGCCCGCTCCCCGTGACGACGGCCCCATAGGCTGAGCCCGATGATTGAGACCGTCGTGTTCGCCGTGGGGGAGACCCTCACCAAAGATGACCGCTACTGGGCTTCCTGGGCCGATTGGCTCGGCGTGCCCCGTCACACCGTCTCCGCGCTCGTGGGAGGTGTCGTCACGCGGGGCCGCGACAACGACGAGGCGCTGCGGCTGCTGAGCCCGGACATAGATGTCGCCGCCGCCTACAGCGCCCGCGAGGTCGCGGGACGCGGTGAGCACCTGGCCGAGACCGACCTCTACCCCGATGTGCGGCCCGCTCTCGGGGGGCTGCGCAAACAGGGGCTGCGCGTCGTCATCGCGGGGAACCAGACGTCCCGCGTCGGCGAGCTGCTGCGTCGCCTCGACCTGCCCGCCGACCTCGTCGTCACCTCGGGCGAGTGGGGCGTGGCGAAGCCGGATCCGTCGTTCTTCGCCAAGGTGATCGAGGCGGCCCAGGCCGATCCGGACCGGACGCTGTACGTCGGCGACCATCCCGCCAACGACATCTACCCGGCGAAGGCGGCAGGGCTGCGGACGGCGCACATCCGGCGCGGGCCCTGGGGGCACTGGTGGGCCGACGACCCGGCCGTCGTCGAGGCCGCGGACTGGCGCATCGACTCCCTCACCCAGGTCGCCTCGGTCATCGCCGAGTGAACGCGGGAGGGGCGGCCCCACCCTCGGCAACAGGGTGCGACCGCCCCTCCCGCCTCATCCGCCCAGCTTGTCGAAGAGCGCGCGGAACGGCTCAGGGGTGGCCGCGACGCCGCGGCTGTAGGGGGCGTCGAAGTCCCAGATGAGGAAGAGCAGGAAGGCGATCAAGGCCGAGAAGAGACCCGCGAGGATGAGTTCGCGCGGGGTGCGGCGGATCTGCAGGGCGAAGATCATGCCGACGGTGACCAGGCCGCCGGTGATCAGACCGAACCAGACGACACCCGGCATGGTGGCCCCGGCGCTGTCGCCACGGGAGTTGCGCGCGTCCGACGCGGCCGCGACCGCGTCGACGAGCGGCTGATAGGCCTGCGCCTCGAAGTCGGACTTGGGCTCGTAGTCGGTGACGTCGTGGCGTACGCGGGTGAGCAGTTGCGTACCGCGGTCGGTGAGTTCGCCGTGGTCGGCCATCGCGTCCCACTCGGTGGTCACGACATGGCTGACATAGGTGTGCACGTCCGTGCGGATGCGCTCACGGACGTCGGTCGGATAGACCCGCGCCCGCTCGGACACCTCGTGCAACGCCTGCGCCTCGGCGTGCACATGGTCCTGGGCGACGCTGCGCGCCTCCCAGACGCCGGCGATGGCCAGGCCGAGGACGATGGCGTACACCACGCCGATCATCATCGTCATGTACTCGATGACGTCCGGAGTCTCCGAAGGGTCGTAATCCGGTGTCGTCCTGCGGTGCCGAAGGACGGTGACGACAAGGACGACGCCGCACGCGGCCGCCATCGCGAGGGTGAGAACAAGCCATTCCGACATGGGATCTCCAACGGTCAGCGCGGCCGCAGCGCGGCGACGGCGAGCACCGCGGGCGCGGTGACGAGCAGGGTGAGCGAGACCAGGGACGGGCCGCTGCGGGGCTGCGCTTTGCGCGGGGCGACGCGGTACGAGGGGTAACTCACCGGTTTCGGCTCGATCTTGGGGGCGGGAGCGGGAGCGGGGGTCGGCTTCGGCTTCGCCTTGGGAGGAGGCGGCGGCGGTGGCGGCGGTGGCGGGGCCGGCGTGGGCTCGACGGGAGCCGGGCGCGCGGGCGGCGGCGGTGGCGGCGGGGGAGGCGGCTCCGGCGCCCGCGGCTCGGGGCGTGGCGGTGGAGCCGGAGCGGGCGGTGGGGGCGGCGGTGGCGGGGGAGGCGGCGGAGGCTTCGGGCGGTGTGTGGGACCCGCCCTGCAGACCACCCCGTCGCCCGAGACGGCCACCGTGTCGCCGCCGGGAGCGTCACCGATCGAGGCGTAGGCGCAGTTGTCCGCGGGCGCGGTGAACCATGCCGCGGCGGCCGTCGGCGAACCGAGCAGCCAGGCCAGCACCAGAAGCGCCAGTAATCGTGTGACCAGGCCGGATGAGACCCTCGATGATCCTTGCACGACAAGGAGCATCGGCAACCTGTCGCCCTGCCACGCCGTTGGCGCCCTCCTGTGACCCGAAGGGGGGAGACGCCGGGCGCGAACTTGACGAACAAAAGAATTTGGACGCGGGTTGAACGCACCAGCCGTTCCCACCCGTACCTAGGGCCATGCGTGACGCACTCAGCGGCGCGACACCCAAGGGACAGCGGGAGTTACCAATGCGGCATCCATCAGGGAATTCCTCCCGGGCCTGGCGGAGCGCCTCGCTCGTAGCGACAGCCGCGGCCATGCTGGCGTTGACGACGGCGTGCGGTCAGGAAAAGGGGGACCAGTCGCCGAACGGACAGAACGTGGGCAACCAGGCCCCGGCCAAGGACGACGGCTACGGAGCGGGGAGCGACGGGTACGGCGCCGACACGGGCGACGCGAAGGAAGGCGCCGGGAAGGCGAAGGCCGCCGGTCAGCTCGCCGTCTGGGACAGCAAGAAGCTCGGCAAGGTCGTCACCGACAGCGAGGGCCACACGCTCTACCGCTTCGACAAGGACACGGCCGAGCCCCCCAAGTCGAACTGTGACGGCGCCTGCGCCACCACCTGGCCCGTCGCCTCGCCCGAGGGCGCCGCCGCCCCTCCCGGCGTCGACAAGTCCCTGCTCGGCGAGGTCACCAGGACCGACGGCAGCAAGCAGCTGACCATCGACGGCTGGCCGATGTACCGGTACGCCAAGGACGCCAAGGCCGGTGACGCCAAGGGCCAGGGCGTGGGCGGCACTTGGTACGCAGCGGCCCCCGACGGCAAGAAGGCCGCGCCCGCCGCCGAGGCCGAGCCCCCCGCCGAGACGGCCCCCGTCGACCCGGCAGGGCTCTCCACCCGCAAGGACCCCAAGCTCGGGGAGATCGTCGTCGACAAGAACGGCATGACCGTCTACCGCTTCACGAAGGACTCCGCCTGGCCGATGAAGTCCGCGTGCACCGGCGCCTGCCTGGAGAAGTGGCCGGTCGTTCCGCCCGTCCAGAAGAACGACACCAAGGGAATTCTCAAGAAGGGCTTCGTCGTCTTCGACCGCCCCGACGGACAGCAGCAGCAGACGATCGACTGCTGGCCGATGTATACGTTCTCCGGCGACAAGAAGGCCGGTGACACCAACGGTCAGGGCGTGGGCGGCACTTGGTACGCAGCCGGGCCGGACGGAAAGCCCGTCGGCGTACCGAAGTAGAAAGCGGGCCCCGTCGGAAGTACCGCGCGTACGGTCCACCGGTCCGTTCCTTCCCCTCCGGGGGAAAGGAACGGACCGGTTTTTTGGGTTGATATTCGGCACTTGCCACAGGCAGTGACCGAGAACGGACGGCCAATTTCCGTTTTGACTCGCTCCCTTGGCGGACGATCAGTAGCCTCACTTCGAACACCGGCCCGCCTCGCCTACGACTTGGAGTCCTGATGGAGCGTCCCGCCTGGGCCCCGCAGGGCATCGACATCACGATGCCCAGTGTGTCCCGCATCTACGACTACTACCTGGGCGGTTCGCACAACTTCGAGGTCGACCGGGACGCAGCCCGCCGGGCCATGGAGTTCATGCCGGGGCTGCCCAAGATCATGCAGGCGAATCGTGCCTTCATGCGCCGAGCGGTGCGATTCGCCGTGGAGGAGGGCATCACCCAGTTCCTCGACATCGGTTCGGGCATCCCCACCTTCGGCAACGTCCACGAGATCGCACAGCAGGAACACCCGGATGCCCGCGTGGTGTACGTCGACCACGACGCGGTGGCCGTCGCGCACGGGCGGGCCGTGCTCGAAGGTGACGAGAGGGCGACGGCCGTCGCGGGGGATCTGCGCAAACCACGGGACATTCTGGGCAGTTCGGAGGTCAACGGACTGCTCGACCTGGACCGCCCGGTGGCTCTTCTTCTCGTGGCCGTCCTGCATTTCGTGGAGGACGCGTACGATCCCTACACAGCGGTCGCCGAACTGCGGGACGCCCTGGCGCCCGGCAGCGTGATCGCCCTCACGCACGCCTCGTACGAAGGGATGCCGATCCCCGCCGAGCAGGCCGGTCAGGTCGTCGGCGTCTACAAGGACATCCGCAATCCACTGATCATGCGCTCGCGCGAAGAGATCGCGCGGTTCTTCGAGGGATACGACATGGTGGAACCCGGCCTCGTGCCGATGCCGCGCTGGCGGCCCGACACCGCGCCCGAGGAGGAGGATCCGTATACCTTCTCCGGGTTCGCCGGCGTGGGGCGCAGGGCATGAGCGGGGAACCGGACGGGCCCGAGGGCAGAGTGCGCAGGTTCGCCACCATCTGGAGCCGCGCCATCTTCCCGGTGACGGCGACGTCGCTGACCCGTCCCGAGTTCGAGCTGCAACTGGTGCCGCTGGCCCGGAGGTTGCGTGCCGCGCTGCACGAGCGGATGCTCGAGGCGGCCGAGGGGCAGGCGATCGGCGCCGCGCTCGTGGGCACGCACTGCACCGACCCCGAGGCGTTGAGCCGCACGCTCGACTGCGTGGACGCCTACCTGGTCCTGTACTGCGGCGACGACGGCCCCCAGGAGGAGCTGCGGGCCCGGTCCGCGCGCCTGCAGCACGCCGTGGCCGCGGGCTTCGCGGCCGCCCTGCGGGAGCGGACCCGCGCCGAGCAGGAGGCGATATCCCACGCCGCCCTGGACGCCCGCAGCGCCGTCGCCGAAGCCCTGCACGCGAGCGAGGCGCGCTTCCGTGCCGTCTTCCACGGCGCGGCGATCGGCATCGGCATCGCCGACCTCACGGGCACGGTCCTGGAGGTGAACGAGGCGCTGATCCGCATGTTCGGCGGCCTGGACAACCAGTTGCGCGGACGCAACGTCGCGGAGTGGACGCACCCCGACGACTCACCCCATGTGTGGAAGCTCTACCAGGAGTTGGTGCGCGGGGAGCGCGAGCACTACCGCGTGGAGAAGGCCTTCTACCGGCCCGACGGCACCGTCCTGTGGACCAATCTGACCGTCTCGCTGCTGCGTGACGCGGACGGGGTGCCGCAGTACCAACTGGCGTTGATGGAGGACACCACCGAGCGCCGGCTGCTCAATCTGCGCCTTCGCTACGAGGCCACGCACGACGCCCTCACCGGCCTGCCGAACCGCACGCTGTTCTTCGAGCGCCTGGAGAAGGCCCTCGCGGCGGGCGACGGGGCGCGGTTCGGGCTCTGCTACCTCGACCTCGACGGCTTCAAGACCGTCAACGACAGCCTCGGGCACGCGGCGGGCGACCGGCTCCTCGTCGAGGTCGCCGACCGGCTCCAGTCCTGCGCCACCGCGCCCGGCGAGATGGTCGCGCGGCTCGGCGGCGACGAGTTCGTGGCGCTGACCACCGGCCGCGAGACCGAGGCCGAGGTGGACGACCTCGCCGGACGCATCATGCACGCGCTCTCCACGCCGATCCGCGTCGAGGGCCGTGAACTGACCGTGCGCGGCAGCATCGGCATCGTCGAGGGCCCGGCGGGGGAGCGCAACGCGGCGGAGGTGCTGCGCAGCGCGGACATCACGATGTACCGCGCGAAGTCCGCGGGCGGCAACCGCTTCGAGCTCGCCGACCCCGAGGCCGACGCCCGCGCCATCACCCGGCACGGCCTGACCACCGCGCTGCCCGCCGCCCTGGAGCGCGGCGAGTTCTTCATCGAGTACCAGCCGCTGGTGCACCTCGGCGACGGCAGTGTGCGCGGTGCGGAGGCGCTGGTGCGGTGGCTGCACCCGCAGCACGGCATCATCGGCCCGGACCGGTTCATCCCGCTCGCCGAGCACACCGGTCTGATCGTGCCGCTCGGCCGCTGGGTCCTCGAGGAATCGGTCCGCCAGGCCCGTACCTGGGAGGCGCGGCACAAGGACGCCGGGCCGCTGCGCGTGAACGTGAACCTCTCGCCCATGCAGCTGACCCACCCCGGCCTGGTCTCGGACACGGTGGAGATCCTGGAGCGCGCCGGGCTGGAACCGGGCGCCCTGTGCCTGGAGGTGACCGAGTCCGCGCTGATCGGCGCGGACGACGACCTGCTGAAGCCGCTGCGGCGGCTCGCCGAGATGGGCGTGGACATAGCGCTCGACGACTTCGGCACGGGCTACTCGAACCTCGCCAACCTGCGCCGCCTGCCGGTGAGCATCCTCAAGCTGGACCGCTCCTTCACGCAGGGCATGCAGCACTTCCCGGCCGACCCCGTCGACCTGAAGATCGTCGAGGGGATCGTCGCGCTCGCCCACAGCCTGGACCTCGCGGTCACCGTCGAGGGCGTCGAGACGGGCGCGCAGGCGGATCAGCTGCGAGAGTTGGGCTGCGACACGGCGCAGGGCTGGTACTACGCACGGCCGGGCCCGCCGGACCAGCTGCACGAGCTGGCGCTCGCCGACGCGACGAGCTGAGGAGCACGGATGTCCTCCGGAGAGATCCAGTGGGTGTACGCCTTCGTGGACCGGCCCAAGGACCGGTTCGCGCAGGCCCACGCCTTCTGGGCGGCGGTCACCGGGACGCGGCTCTCCGCGTTCCGTGGCGAGGACGACCAGTTCGTGACGCTGCTGCCGGACGGCTCCGACGCCTTCGTGAAGGCGCAGGCGGTCGATGGACCCGGCGGCGCGCACCTCGACTTCGCCGTGGCCGACGTCGTCGCCAAGGCGCGCGAGGCCCGCGCGCTCGGGGCCACCCCGGTCTTCGCGGAGGAGGGCCTGGAGGTCCTGCGCTCTCCGGGCGGGCAGCTGTTCTGCGTGGTGGCGTGGGAGGGCGAGAAGCTCCGTCCCGGGCCGCTCGTCGCTCCGGACGGGACCACCAGCCGCCTCGACCAGGTGTGCCTGGACGTGCCGCCTGCGGTGTTCGACGCGGAGAAGGCGTTCTGGCCGGCGTTCACGGGGTGGTCCGACCGCCCGGGTTCACGGCCGGAGTTCCACCTCGTCGAGCCGGCCGACCGGCTGCCGGTCCGGATCCTGCTCCAGCGCCTCGACACGGCCGGGCCCGCCGGGGCCCATCTGGACTTCTCCTGCTCCGACCTCGAAGCGGACCGCATCCGGCATGGAGGTTTCGGCGCCGAGACGGTGTGGCGGGGGCCGCACTGGATCGTGATGCGGGATCCTGCGGGCGGCACGTACTGCCTGACGATCAGGGACCCTGAAACCGGGGGCTTGCCCGCGGCCCCGTAAGGGGCGCGCGGAACTGCGCGCTCAGCCCTCACCGGCTCGCGGAACTGCGCGCTCAGCCCTCACCGGCTCGCGGAACTGCGCGCTCAGCCCCCACCGGCGCGGGGAACTATGCGCTCAGCCCCCACCGGCCCGCGGGCGCCACATGACCCTCACCGCTCCAGCAGCATCCGCTGAAGCTCCCGCGCGGCCCGTGGCGGAGCCACGTCGCTCCGGTGGGCGAGGGCGATCGTGCGGTGCAGGGAAGGCCGGGCGAGGGGCGTCATCCGCAGGCCGCGCCCCGCCCGCTCGGCCACCATGCGCGGCACGACCGCGACCCCCAGCCCGGCCCGCACGAAGCCGAGCACCGCGTCCATCTCGCCGCCCTCGACCGCGAACTCCGGCTCGAACCCCTCGGCCCGGCAGGCGGCCACCGTCAGTTCCCGCAGGTCATAGCCGTGCCGGAACATCACAAGGCGCTCGCGCTCGAGGTCGGCCACCCGTACCGCCTTGCCGCCGAACTTCCGGGCGTCCGGCGCCGACACCACGACCAGGTCCTCACGGAGCAGCTCGACGGTGGTCAGCGCGGGCGACGGGCTGGGCAGCGGCAGCACGACGATGGCCAGATCCAGGGCGCCGCGCGCCAGCTCCCGTACGAGGTCGTGGGAGCCGCCTTCTTCGAGGAGCAGCTGGATGCCGGGGTGCCGGTCGTGGAAGGCGCGGAGCACATCGGGCAGCAGGCCGGTGCAGACGCTGGGCGTCGCTCCCAGGCGGATCCGGCCGCGCCGCAGCTGGGCCAGCTCCTGGACCTCGATGCGGGCGGTGTCGGCGTCCGCGAGGATCCGCCGGGCGAGCGGGAGCAGTGCCTCGCCCGCGTCGGTCAGCGCGATGTTGCCCCGGGCCCTGCTGAACAGTTCGGCGCCCAGCTCCTTCTCCAGGGCGCGGACCTGCTGGGAGAGTGAGGGCTGCGAGACGTGCACCTGCTCGGCGGCCCGGGTGAAATGCCTGGTCTCGGCCACGGCGACGAAGTAGAGGAGCTGCTGGAACTGCATACAGGGCAGGGTACGGCCGATGATAGCCATACGCTATCGAGATGAGCTGATCCATCTCTTGGACCGATCGGGACCTTCGGCCTTAGCGTCGGTCCCATGGCTCTGGCAACGCGGACGGACCGAAAACGGTCGTCGATGGCGCGCACGATCTGGGACTCGTCCGTCGGCAAGAAGACAGTGATGGCCGTGAGCGGCCTGATCATGCTGCTCTACCTGATCGCCCACATGATCGGAAACCTGAAGATCTTCTTCGGGCCGGAGGAGCTCAATCACTACGCCCACTGGCTGCGCACGGTCGGCGAGCCCTTCATGCACTACGAGTGGACGCTCTGGCTGATCCGTGTCGTCCTCGTGGCCGCCGTGATCGCGCACGCCACCTCCGCCTACCAGCTGAGCCGCCGCGACATCAAGGCACGCCCCACCAAGTACGTGCACAAGAAGGCGGGGTCGAGCTTCGCCACGCGCACGATGCGCTGGGGCGGGATCATCCTCGCCCTGTTCATCGTCTGGCACATCCTCGACCTGACGACCGGCACCGTGCACCCGGGCGGCTACGAGCACCTGCACCCGTACCAGAACATCATCGACACGTTCTCCACGTGGTACGGCAACGTCATCTACATCGTCGCCGTCGTCGCCCTCGGCTTCCACGTCCGCCACGGGCTCTGGAGCGCCGCGCAGACGCTCGGCGCGGGCAAGGCGACCCGTGACCGCGCCCTCAAGACCATCGCCAACGGCCTCGCGCTGGTCCTGACGGCGGGCTTCGTCGTCGTACCCATCGCCGTCATGACTGGAGTGGTGAGCTAGATGAACTCCTATGCCGAGTACGAGGTCGGCGAGCCCGTCGTGGACGGCAAGGCCCCGGCCGGTCCCGTCACCGAGCGCTGGGACACCCGCCGCTTCGAGGCCAAGCTGGTCAACCCCGCCAACCGCCGCAAGCACACCGTGATCGTCGTCGGCACCGGCCTCGCGGGCGGTTCCGCGGGCGCCACACTGGCCGAACAGGGCTACCACGTCGTGCAGTTCTGCTATCAGGACTCGCCGCGCCGTGCGCACTCGATCGCCGCGCAGGGTGGCATCAACGCCGCGAAGAACTACCGCAACGACGGCGACTCCGTGCACCGCCTCTTCTACGACACGGTCAAGGGCGGCGACTTCCGGGCCCGCGAGTCCAACGTCCACCGCCTCGCGCAGATCTCGGTGGAGATCATCGACCAGTGTGTCGCCCAGGGCGTGCCCTTCGCGCGCGAGTACGGCGGCCTGCTCGACACCCGCTCCTTCGGCGGGGTGCAGGTCTCGCGGACGTTCTACGCCCGCGGCCAGACGGGCCAGCAGCTGCTGCTCGGCGCCTATCAGGCGCTCTCGCGGCAGATCGCCGCGGGCAACGTGGAGATGCACCCGCGCACCGAGATGCTGGACGTCATCGTGGTGGACGGGCGGGCCCGCGGCATCGTGGCCCGCGATCTGATCACCGGCAAGATCGAGACGTACTTCGCCGACGCGGTGGTCCTGGCCTCCGGCGGCTACGGCAACGTCTTCTACCTGTCGACGAACGCCATGAACTCCAATGCCACGGCGGTGTGGCGGGCCCACCGGCGCGGCGCCTACTTCGCCAACCCCTGCTTCACGCAGATCCACCCGACGTGCATTCCGCGTACCGGCGACCACCAGTCCAAGCTGACGCTGATGAGTGAGTCGCTGCGCAACGACGGCCGGATCTGGGTCCCCAAGGCGCACGGCGACGACCGGCCCGCGAACGAGATCCCCGAGGAGGAGCGCGACTACTACCTGGAGCGCATCTACCCCGCCTTCGGCAACCTGGTGCCCCGCGACATCGCCTCGCGCGCGGCCAAGAACGTATGCGACGAGGGCCGTGGGGTGGGCCCCGGCGGGCAGGGTGTCTACCTGGACTTCGCCGACGCGATCGCGCGGATGGGCCAGAAGGCGGTGGAGGCCAAGTACGGCAACCTCTTCGACATGTACGCGCGGATCACCGACGAGGATCCCTATCGCACCCCGATGCGGATCTACCCCGCCGTGCACTACACGATGGGCGGTCTCTGGGTCGACTACGACCTCCAGACCACCGTCCCCGGCCTGTTCGCGATCGGCGAGGCCAACTTCTCCGACCACGGTGCGAACCGGCTCGGCGCCTCCGCCCTGATGCAGGGCCTGGCGGACGGCTACTTCGTGCTGCCCTCCACGATCAACGACTACCTCGCGCGCCATCCGCACCACGACGAGGTCTCCGACGAACACCCCGTCGTACGGGAGGTGTTGGACGAGACAGCGGAGCGGATCACCAAGCTGCTCGCGGTGGACGGCGACCGGACCCCGGACTCCTTCCACCGCGAACTGGGCGAGGTGATGTGGGAGTTCTGCGGCATGGCCCGCACCGAGACCGGTCTGCGCAAGGCCCTGGAGCGCATCCCGCAGATCCGCGAGGAGTTCTGGCGCCGGATCAAGGTGCCCGGCACGGGGGAGGAGTTCAACCAGTCCCTGGAGAAGGCGAACCGCATCGTCGACTACCTGGAGCTGGCCGAGCTGATGTGCCTCGACGCCCTGCACCGCGCCGAGTCCTGCGGCGGGCACTTCCGCGAGGAGTCCCAGACCCCCGAGGGCGAGGCGGCCCGCCGCGACGAGGAGTTCTCCTACGCGGCCGCCTGGGAGTTCACCGCCACCGGCGACGCCCCCGTCCTGCACAAGGAAGACCTCGTCTTCGAGTACGTCCACCCCACTCAGCGGAGCTACGCATGAAGCTCACCCTGCGCGTCTGGCGCCAGCAGAACACCGACGCCCCCGGCGCCATGTCCACCTACGAGGTCGACAAGATCTCCCAGGACATGTCCTTCCTGGAGATGCTGGACACCCTCAACGAGGAGCTCATCCTCAAGGGAGAGGACCCCGTCGCCTTCGACCACGACTGCCGCGAGGGCATCTGCGGCGCCTGCTCGCTGGTCATCAACGGCGACGCACACGGCCCCGAGCGCACCACCACCTGCCAGCTGCACATGCGGTCCTTCCAGGACGGCGACACGATCGACGTCGAGCCGTGGCGCGCCGCCGCCTTCCCGGTCGTCAAGGACCTGGTCGTGGACCGCTCGTCCTTCGACCGGATCATCCAGTCCGGCGGCTACATCAGCGCCCCCACCGGCGCGGCCCCCGAGGCGCACGCGGCCCCGGTGCCCAAGCCGGACGCGGACTTCGCCTTCGAGCACGCGGAGTGCATCGGCTGCGGGGCATGCGTGGCGGCCTGTCCCAACGGCTCGGCGATGCTGTTCACCTCGGCCAAGGTCAACCACCTGGGCGTGCTGCCGCAGGGCGCACCCGAGCGCGAGACGCGAGTGCTCGACATGGTCGCGCAGATGGACGAGGAAGGCTTCGGCGGCTGCACGCTCACCGGCGCCTGCGCCACTGCCTGTCCCAAGGGCATCCCGCTGCCTTCCATCTCGGCGATGAACAAGGAGTGGTTGCGGGCCACGAGGAAGGTGAGCCGCTAGGCGCCGGGCGGGGGCGTCGTGATCCGCGGGCCGTTCGTGGCTGATCGCGCCGTTCCCCGCGCCCCTTCGGGGCACTACCGTCGCCCGCATGCATCCGGGAGCGTACGACCCCGCCAGGACGGCCGTCGTCACCGCCGACGGCACCAAGACCCTCACCTACGGACAGCTCGAAGAACGCTCCCTGCGGCTCGCGGATCATCTGCGGGCCGCGGGCTTGCGTCGGGGCGACCACTTCGCCCTGCTCGGCGACAACGACCCGCGCGCCCTGGAGGTCTACTGGGCGGCGCTGCGTTCCGGTCTCTATCTCACGGCCGTCAATCACCATCTCTCGCCGGACGAGGCCGCCTACATCGTCCGTGACTGCGGGGCGAAGGCGCTCATCGTCTCCGGCTCGCTCACCGAACTGGGCGCCGCGGTCATGGAGTTGGCGGGCGGCCCGCCTATCCGACTCGGCCTCGACGACGGAACGTACGAGAAGGCCCTGGAGGCCGCGTCGCCCGCGCCACCCGCCCACCAGCCGCGCGGCATCGACATGCTCTACTCCTCGGGCACCACGGGCCGTCCCAAGGGCATCAAGCCCGCGCTGCCCGAGGGTGACGTGCGCGAGGAGCCGAGCGCCTACGTACTGATCTTCCAGGCCATGTACGGCTTCGGTGAGGACACCGTCTACCTCTCGCCCGCTCCGATCTACCACGCGGCGCCCCTGCGCTTCTGCGGAGTCGTCACGGCGCTCGGCGGCACGGTCGTCCTCATGGACGCCTTCGACGCGGAAGGCGCCCTCGCGGCCGTCGAACGCCACCGCGTCACGCACAGCCAGTGGGTGCCGACCATGTTCGTACGGATGCTGAAGCTGCCCGCCGAGGTGCGCGAACGCTACGACCTGTCCTCGATGACGACCGCCATTCACGCGGCGGCGCCCTGCGCCGTCGAGGTCAAGCAGCGGATGCTGGAGTGGTGGGGGCCCATCCTCTACGAGTACTACTCCTCGACCGAGGGCAACGGCATCACGTTCATCTCGCCCGAGGAATGGCTGCGCAAGCCCGGCTCCGTGGGCAAGGACGGGTTCCTCGGGGAGCTGCGGATCTGCGACGAGGCGGGCGGGCTGCTGCCGAGCGGCGAGACCGGCACCGTCTACTTCGAGCGCGAGGAGGTCTCCTTCCGCTACCACAACGACGACACCCGCACCCGCGAGGGCCGGCACCCCGAGCACCCGAACTGGACCACCACCGGGGACATCGGGCACGTGGACGACGACGGCTATCTCTTCCTCACCGACCGCAAGGCATTCATGATCATCTCGGGTGGTGTGAACGTCTACCCGCAGGAGGCCGAGGACTGCCTCGTGCTGCATCCGGCGGTCGCGGACGTCGCGGTGATCGGGGTGCCGGACGCGGAGATGGGCGAGGCGGTCAAGGCGGTGGTGCAGCCGGCCGACGGGGTGGCCGCCGGGCCCGAACTGGAGCGTGAGCTGGTCGAGTTCGTGCGACGGCGCATCGCCCACTACAAGGCGCCGCGCTCCGTGGACTTCGCGGATTCACTGCCCCGCACACCCACCGGAAAGCTGGCCAAGTCCTCGCTGCGCAGGTCGTACTGGCGGTGAGCGGGCCGGTGCCGGACGGCGCTCGTCAGTCGATCTCGCCGCCCGCCAGGACCGTCTCGCGGAAGGACGCCACCACGGGCCGCAGATCGATGCCGTGCCAGGCCGCCCACAGGTGAACGGAGGCCTTGTGCCAGGGCAGTTCGCGTACGGCGACTCCGTCCGTGGTGCCCCGCACCATGCTCTTCTGGATGAGCGCGAGGCCCAGGCCCGAGGCGACGAGCCCGAGCGCGGTGAGCGGTTCCGCCGCGTCCAGGCGGATGTCCGGGGTGAAGCCGGACGCGACGCACGAGGCGAGGAAGGTGTCACGCCAGGCCGGGTCCTGGGAGTTCTCCACCGCGATCCACGCCTGGCCGTCCAGGTCGCCCGGCGTCAACTCGGCCTGGGCGGCGAGCGGATGGGCCGCCGGGAGCGCAAGCAGCAGCGGGTCCTCCAGAAGGGGCGCCGCCAGAAGATCCGGATCGTCCTTCGCCGGCGGTTCCTGGACGAGCGCGATGTCGAGGCTGCGCTGGCGCAGGCCCTCGAACTGCTCCGCCGTGGAGAGGCTGTAGAGGGCGACGTGGATCCCGGGGCGCTCCTCCTGGAGGGTGCGCAGCGCGCCCGGCAGGACGCCGGTGTGCATGGCGTCGCCCACGTACCCGATGCACAGGCCGCCCTCCTCGCCGCGGCCGAGCCTGCGCCCGAGGTTCTCCAGCCGGTCCGCGTGCCGCAGCAGGGCGCGGGCCTCGCTCAGGAAGACCTTGCCGTCGGGGGTGAGGCGGATGCGCTGCTGGCTGCGCTCGAACATGACCAGGCCGAGCTGTTTCTCCAGCTGGGCGATCTGGCGGCTGAGCGGCGACTGGGAGATGTGCAGCGCCTCCGCGGCCCTGCCGACGTGTTCCGTCTCGGCGACGGCCACGAAATAGCGGAGTTGTCGCAGGTCAAGCATGTAAGACCTCGAAGGACTCAAGTGTGTCCAAGCGAGTCTTGGACAGTCTCAAGCATCGATCCTAACCTCGAACTCGTCAGTCCGACGGATCACCCGATCACCACGCGAACTGCCAGAAACGCCAGAAACGCCAGAACCGCTGGAAATCCACCATCGCGAGGACCCCATGAGCATCAAGTCCCTACTCCCCGGAGCGCTCGGCTTCGGCACCGCCCCGCTCGGCAACATGTTCCGTGCCATCCCCGACGAGGAGGCCGCGGCCACCGTCGAGGCCGCCTGGGACCAGGGCATCCGCTACTTCGACACCGCCCCCTTCTACGGGGCGGGCCTCTCCGAGATCCGGCTCGGCGACGTCCTGGCGGGCCACCCCCGCGACGACTACGTCCTGAGCACGAAGGTCGGCCGCGTCATCCTCGACGAGGTCGAGGACCCCGCCGCACGCGACCTCGGCGAGAAGGGCGGCCTCTTCGAGCACGGCCGCCCGAACAAGATGGTCAACGACTACACGGCCGACGCCACCCTGCGCTCCATCGAGGACAGCCTGAAGAGGCTCAGGACGGACCGGCTCGACGTCGTGTGGGTGCACGATGTCGCGCAGGACTTCTACGGCGACGAATGGCTTGCCGCCTATGAGACGGCCCGTACGGGCGCCTTCCGCACCCTGGACCGGCTGCGCGACGAGGGTGTCATCAAGGCCTGGGGCCTGGGCGTCAACCGTGTGGAGCCGCTCGAACTCACCCTCGACCTGGACGAGCCGAAGCCCGACGCGTTCCTCCTCGCGGGCCGCTACACCCTCCTCGACCACGACCGCGCCCTCCAGCGCCTGCTGCCCGCCGCCGAGGCCCAGGGCGTCGACATCGTCGTGGGCGGTCCCTACAGCTCCGGCATCCTCGCGGGCGGCCAGCACTTCGAGTACCAGAAGGCGCCCGCGGAGATCATCGCCAAGGTCGAGCGCATCAAGGCGCTCGCCGAGCGGCACGGAGTCGGCATCAAGGCCGCCGCCCTGCAGTTCTCCCTCGCCCACCCGGCGACGGTGGCGGCGATCCCCGGAGCCACCAAGCCGAGCCGCATCGCCGAGGACGTCGCCGCGCTCGGCGAGAAGGTCCCGGCCGCATTCTGGAGCGACCTGCGCGCGGAGCGGCTCATCGCCGCCGACGCGCCGGTGCCCACCGCCTGACCGCCGACCGCCCCCGCCCCTCACCCGTACCCCTCAAGGAGAAACCGTGGCCTCCACCTCCGCGTCCATCGAGATCCCCGTACCGGCCGACCGCGTCTGGCAGCTCATCGGCGGCTTCGACTCGCTGCCCGACTGGCTTCCGTACATCCCCTCCAGCGAATCCAGCGAGGGCGGCCGCGTGCGCAGCCTGACGAGTGAGGACGGCGGCGTCATCGTCGAGCGCCTCCTGACGTTCGACGACAGGGCGCGCACCTACAGCTACTCGATCCTCAAGGCTCCCTTCCCCGCCACCGACTACGTGGCCACGCTCTCGGTCCACGAGGTGCCCGGACAGGACGCCTCCCGCGTGGAGTGGTCGGGCGTCTTCACGCCGGTGGGCGTCGGCGACGACGAGGTCGTCGCCCTGTTCCACGGCATCTTCAGCGACGGCCTCGCCGCCCTGAAGCAGACGCTCGCCGCCTGAGCGGCCGAGCCGGCCGAGCCGACCGACCCGGCTAGGCCGGCCGAACCCGCCGATCCCCTCGGAATGATCTACTGGACACCGGGGGACAAGGCGGGGCCCACGCACACGCACGGGCCCATCCAGTCGCACCACAGCAGGAGGTACGCAGCATGCTCGTCGATCTCTCCGGCAAGACCGCCCTCGTCACCGGATCGACCCAGGGAATCGGGTCGGCCATCGCGGTCGGCCTGGCCAAGGCGGGTGCCCGGGTGGCCGTCAACGGACGGTCCGCGGCCTCCGTCGACAAGGCCGTCGACCGGCTGAAGGGGGAGCACGGCGCAGCCGAATTCCTCCGGGCCCCCGGTGACATCTCCACCGACGAAGGCGCCGCGCAGGTCTTCGAGGCCGTCCCCCAGGTGGACATCCTCATCAACAACCTCGGCATCTTCGGCGCGGAGCCCGCCCTCGGCATCAGCGACGACGAATGGCGCCGCTACTTCGAGGTCAACGTACTGACCGCCGTCCGCATGATCCGGCACTATCTGCCCGGGATGAAGGACCGCTCCTGGGGGCGGATCCAGAACATCGCCAGCGACTCGGCGATCGTCGTCCCCGCCGAGATGATCCACTACGGCATGTCGAAGACCGCGCTCCTCGCCGTCTCCCGAGGCTTCGCGAAGGAGGCCGCCGGGTCGGGCGTGACCGTCAACTCCGTGATCGCGGGCCCCACGCACACCGGCGGCGTGGAGGACTTCGTGTACGAGCTGGTCGACTCCGCGCTGCCCTGGGACGAGGCGCAGCGGGAGTTCATGGTCAAGCACCGCCCGCAGTCCCTGATCCAGCGGCTCATCGAGCCCGAGGAGATCGCGCACATGGTGGTCTACCTCAGCTCACCGCTGGCCTCCGCCACGACGGGCGGCGCGATCCGGGTCGACGGCGGTTACGTGGACTCGATCGTCCCGTAGCATCCCCTAGCCATGACCTCCGCCACCGCGCCCCGCACCGCGCCCCGCACCGGTCTCCTGCTCGGCGTCGACATCGGGACGTCCTCCTCCAAGGGCGTCCTCGTCCGCCCCGACGGCACGCTCGTCGCCCAGGCGCAGCGCGAGCACCCGACGTCCACGCCGCGTCCCGGCTGGTTCGAGCACGACGCGCAGACCGTGTGGTGGGCCGATTTCCGGTCGCTGGCGCGGGAGCTGGTCGCCGGGATGCCCGCGGGCGAGGCCCTCGCCGCGGTCGGCGTCAGCGGCATCGGCCCCTGCCTGCTCCCCGTCGACGAGAAGGACACGCCGGTCCGCCCGGCCATCCTGTACGGCGTCGACACCCGGGCGGGGGCCGAGATCGCCGAACAGAACGAGCGCTACGGCCCCGACGAGATCATCCGCCGCTGCGGATCGCCCCTGACCAGCCAGGCGATCGGCCCGAAGCTGGCATGGCTGCGCCGCCACGAACCGGCGGCCTACGGCTCCACCCGCCGCTGGTACATGGCCAGTTCGTACCTCGTGCACCGACTCACCGGCCGGTACGTCCTCGACCACCACTCCGCGAGCCAGTGCACTCCGCTGTACGACCTGGCCGCGCGGGCCTGGCTCGACGACCGCTGCGAGGAGATCGCCCCGGGCCTCCAATGGCCCGAACTGGTCTGGCCCTTTGACGTCGTCGGGGCGGTGACGCCCGAAGCCGAGGCGCTGACCGGCCTCCCCGCGGGTACCCCCGTCGTCGCGGGGACGGTCGACGCCTGGGCCGAGGCGGCCGGTGTCGGTGTGGCCGCTCCCGGTGACCTGATGCTCATGTACGGGACGACGATGTTCCTGGTCGGCATCCTTCCCGAGCCGCTGACCAGCCCGCAGCTGTGGGGCACGGCAGGCGCGTTCCCCGGCACGTACTGCCTGGCCGCCGGGATGGCGACGTCGGGCGCGGTCACCGGCTGGCTGCGTGACCTCACCGGAGCATCGTACGAGCAACTGACGGTGGAGGCAGGGGAGTTGCCGCCCGGCGCCGAGGGGCTGCTGATGCTGCCGTACTTCGCGGGGGAGCGCACCCCGCTCTTCGACCCCGACGCCCGGGGCCTGGTCCACGGCCTGACGCTGCGGCACGGCCGCGGGCACCTCTACCGGGCCGCCCTGGAGGCCACCGCGTACGGCGTCCGGCACAATCTCGCCGCCATGACCGAGGCGGGGGGGGGCCCCCCCCCCCCCGGGGCGGGGGGGGGGGGGGGGCCCGCGCCGGGGGGCCCCCGCCAGGGCGGCGCGGAGAGGCCGGGCCCCGCG
>NZ_JBHUZJ010000066.1:0-56805 GCF_042667685.1 Streptomyces sp. NPDC057302
TTTCCCTTTCCGGCGAGTCCGACTCTACCAGATCCTTTCGGGCCTGATTCCCAGTCAGCGGGGCTTGTCTTCCCGGCTGTTGGGCCGTTCCGACGTCTCAAACTCTAGCGGTTCTTCCCGGTTACTCATAATCGAGTCCTGGAATTGAATTCGGACATGCCGAAGTCGTTCCCGGGGGATGTCGTGCAGAGTTTGTTTTGCCGCGTCTCAGCGGCGGGAGGTGCTGTCGCAGAACCGTTACGGCTCCGTGGCAACCCGAAGAACCTTACGGATCCAGTGGGTGACTGTCAAACGCCCGAGGTCGGGCGCTCAGGCAGCGCTCAGGCAGCGTTCAGTCCAGGTCGGTGAGGCGTCCGCCCGCGTCCGGCTGGGCGTGCTCGACCCGGCGCAGAAGGCGCGTCAGTACTTCCCCGAGGGCGCCGCGCTCCTCCTGTGAGAGGTCCTGGAGGAGGTCCTCCTCGAAGACCGTGGCCAGGCGCATCGCCTCCAGCCACTTCTCGCGGCCCTCCGCGGTGAGCTCGACGATCACTCGTACGCGGTTGGTCTCGTCGCGGTCCCGGGTCACCAGACCCTCCGCCACCATGCGGTCGATGCGGTGGGTCATGGCCGCCGGCGTGAGGCCGAGGCCTTTGGCGAGCTCGCCGGGGCCCATTTGGTACGGGGCGCCGGAGAGGACGAGGGCCTTGAGGACCTCCCACTCGGCGTTGCTGATGCCGAGGGTCGCGGTCTGCCGCCCGTAGGCGACGCTCATCCGCCGGTTGAGGCGGCCGAGGGCCGAGACGATCTCCTCGACCTGGGGGTCGAGGTCTTGAAACTCCCGCTGGTAGGCGGCGATCTGCTCTTCGAGAGTCGGCTCACTGGGGCCGGGAGTGTCACCCATGGGCCGCAGTATGGCACGCCCTTACTTGGCGTTGAAGTTCTTCTGTGTGTATTGTTTAGACTCTAACTTTAGCTTCGAAGTCTTCACGTCTAACTCCTAAGGCAGGTGAAAGTGACCAGGGCGATGGGCGCAGCGATGCGTCGTATTCAGGTAGGCAGCGCACTGAGTGCGTTTGGTGTCGGGTTCACGGTTCCGTTCCTCTACGTCTATGTGGCGCAGGTGCGGGAGCTGGGGGCCGGTACGGCGGGCATCGTGCTCGCCGCCTTTGCCATGGCCGCGCTGATCGTCCTGCCCGTCACCGGGCGCATCATCGACCGCCGCGGCCCGCTCCCCGTACTCATGGGAGCCGCGCTGACCGCCTCGGTGGGTGCCCTCGCCCTGGGCTTCGCGAACAGCGAGCCGACCGCGATCGTCTCGGCCGCCCTGCTCGGCGCCGGTACCGCGGTGATGCAGCCCGCGCTCGCGACGATGATCGTCTGGTGCTCGACGCCCACCACGCGCACGCGTGCCTTCGCGATGCAGTTCTTCCTGCAGAACCTGGGCCTGGGCATCGGTGGTCTCTTCGGCGGTCAGATCGTCGACGAGCACGACCCGGGCAGCTTCATCACGCTGTTCTCCATCGAGGCCGTGATGTTCCTGGTGCTCGCCGCGATCGTCGTCACCGTGCGGCTTCCGCACGCGCCCTCCATCCAGGACGCCGTGCCCAAGGACGGGTCCGCGCCGCAGAGCGGTCTGCGGGCGCTCCTGCGCCACAAGGCGATGGTGCAGCTGTGCGTGCTCGGCTTCGTGCTGTTCTTCGCCTGCTACGGGCAGTTCGAGTCGGGTCTCTCCGCGTACGGCGTGGAGGCGGCCGGGATCTCGCCGTCGACGCTGGGCATCGCGCTCGCCGCCAACACGGCGGTGATCGTCGTCGCGCAGTTCGCCGTCCTGAAGTTCGTCGAGCGGCGCAAGCGCTCCCGGGTGATCGCGGCCGTCGGTCTCATCTGGGCCGTCGCGTGGATCGCGGCCGGTTACGCCGGGCTCGGGCACGGCAGCCAGGCCATGGCGACCGCCGCGTTCATCTCCACGTACGCGCTCTTCGGGCTCGGTGAGGCGATGCTGTCGCCGACCGTCGCGCCGCTGGTCGCCGATCTGGCTCCGGCCGGGATGGTCGGTCAGTACAACTCGGCCTTCGCCCTGGTCAAGCAGCTCGCGCTCGCCGTCGGCCCCGCGGTCGGTGGTCCGATGGGGGCCGCGCTGCACGGGCCGTACATCGTGACGTTCCTGCTGTTCTCGCTGGGCATCACGGTGCTCGCGGTGCGGCTCGGACGGCAGCTCACCCCGCTGCAGAATCAGCCGTACGTGGCGAAGAGCCGGGTGGTGGCTCAGAGCACCCCGGAGTCCGTACCGGCGAACTCCTAGGCGTTACCCGTAGTCATCCGTAGGCGTCTGTAGGCACTACGCGCGCGGGAGCGCGAATTCGCACCAGACGGCTTTGCCGCCGCCCGGTGTGCGCCGTGCGCCCCAGCTCGACGCGATCGTGGCGACGATGGCGATGCCCCGGCCCGCCTCGTCGGCGGGCTGGGCGCTGCGGCGCCTGGGCAGGTGGTCGTCGCCGTCCGTCACCTCGATGATCAGTCGGCGGTCGGTGCGGCGCAGGCGCAGGCGCATCGGTGGTGTGCCGTGCTGGAGGGAGTTGGCGACCAGTTCGCTGGCCGCGAGGACTCCCAGGTCGTGCAGCTCGGGCGGGAAGCGCCAGCTGGCGAGGACACCGGTGGCGAAGGCACGCGCGCGTGGCGCCGCTTCCACCCCGCCGAGCAGCTCCAGGGCCGCGTTGCGGAACAGCTCGGCGTCCAGGCCGGTGCGTGCGGGGTGCTGGATGACGAGCACCGCCACGTCGTCGTCGTGGTCGGCCGTCACCCCCAGGGCGCGGATCAGCCGGTCGCACACCACCTGGGGTGTGCCGGTGGCGCCCGACAGCGCGCGCTCCAGTGCGGCGACCCCTTCGTCGATGTCCTCGCTGCGCCGCTCGACCAGGCCGTCCGTGTACAGGACGGCGGTCGAGCCGGGGCCGAGCGGGACCGAGCCCGAGGTGTGCAGCCAGCCGCCGGTGCCGAGCGGCGGGCCCGTGGGCTCCTCCGCGCGGTGGATCGTGCCGCCCTCGTCCCGCACGAGGATCGGCAGGTGCCCCGCGGAGGCGTACACGAGGCTGCCTTCGTTCGGGTCGTGCACCGCGTAGACCATGGTGGCGATCTGCATGGCGTCGATCTCGGTGGCGAGGCCGTCCAGGAGCTGGAGGACCTCGTGCGGGGGCAGGTCCAGGCGGGCGTAGGCGCGCACGGCCGTGCGGAGCTGGCCCATGACGGCCGCCGCGCGGACGCCGCGGCCCATGACGTCGCCGATGACCAGGGCGGTGCGGCCGCCGCCGAGGGTGATCACGTCGTACCAGTCGCCGCCGACCGCCGCCTCCGTGCCGCCCGGTTGGTACGTGGCGGCGATCCGCAGGTCGTCCGGCTGCTCCAACTCCTGCGGAAGGAGCGAGCGTTGCAGGGTGACCGCCGTCTCGCGCTGCGTGCGCTCGCTGGCCCGCAGCCGCTCGGCGGCCTCCGCGTGGTCGGTGACGTCGGCGGCGAAGACGAGGATGCCGTCGTCCATGAGCCCCGTGTCGGAGCCGCTCACCGGGAGCGTGACGGGGGTGCAGGTGAACGTGTACGACCGGCCGCTGGCCGCCTTGCGGGACTTGACCGTGCGCGGCTTGGAGCTGCGCAGGACCTGGTCCAGGAGGGGCAGCAGGCCCAGCTCGTCCAGCTCCGGCAGCGCCGCGCGGGCGGGTTCGCCCACGGGACGGTCGCCGAACGCGGTGGCGTACGCGTCGTTGACGTACGCGATGCGGTGCTCGGGGCCGTGCACCAGGGCGACGAGGGCCGGGATGCGGTCGAGCACCTCGCGGGTCGGCAGTTCGTCGACGCCGGCGGCGGGGGTGAGGGTCGTGCCCTCCTGGCGTCCCTCGGCGCGGGCCGCGGGGACGGAGCTTTCGGCTCGCTGTGGCGGGGAGATCCCCAGGTCGGTGCGCGCCGCGGCGCGGCGCTGCGTTCCGGGGAGCCGGGCGCTCCAGCGCGTGAAGTTCACTGCGGTAGGCCTCGTGATGTCGCTTCTGGATCGGGCGGGGATTTCCGGCGGTCCTGGCCCGCCCATGGTCACACGAACAGTCTGGCCGACCGGACTGACATCCGTCAGACGCCGGTGTCACGCGGGGAGTTCCTGCCTCCGGTCAGGAGGACTCCTTCGGGCTTCTGCCCCCGGCCGCGAGTTCGAACTCCGCACGCGGGTGCTCGAGCGACCCCAGGGAGACGATCTCGCGTTTGAACAGGCCGGACAGGACCCATTCGGAGAGCACCCGGGACTTGCGGTTGAGGGTGGGCACGCGGCTGAGGTGGTAGACGCGGTGCATGAACCAGGCAGGGTAGCCCTTCAGCTTGCGTCCGTAGACATGTGCGACACCTTTGTGCAGCCCCAGAGACGCCACCGAGCCCACGTAGGTGTGCGTGTACTCCTTGAGGGGCTGTTCGCGCAGGGACGCGGCGATGTTGTCGCCCAGCGTCCTTGCCTGGCGTACCGCGTGCTGGGCGTTGGGGGCGCACTCCTTGCCCGGCTCGTCCGCGGTGACGTCCGGGACGGCCGCCGCGTCTCCCGCGCCCCACGCGTGCGTGGCGCCGTCGACGGACAGCTGGGCGGTGCAGTTCAGACGACCGCGTTCGTTCAGCGGCAGGTCGGTCGCGGCGAGCACGGGGTGCGGTTTGACGCCCGCGGTCCACACGACCGTACGGGTGGGGAAGCGCGAGCCGTCGCTGAGGACGGCGACCCGGTCCTCGCAGGAGTCCAGGCGCGTCTCCAGGCGTACGTCGATGTTGCGGCGCCGCAGCTCACGGACGGTGTACTTGCCCATCTCCTCGCCGACCTCGGGGAGGATCCGCCCGGAGGCCTCGACGAGGATCCACTTCATGTCCTCGGCCTTGACGTTGTGGTAGTACCGCGACGCGTAGCGGGCCATGTCCTCCAGCTCGCCGAGCGCCTCGACGCCCGCGTAGCCGCCGCCCACGAAGACGAAGGTGAGGGCCGCGTCGCGGACCGCGGGGTCGCGCGTGGAGGAGGCGATGTCCATCTGCTCGATGACGTGGTTGCGCAGGCCGATGGCCTCTTCGACGGTCTTGAAGCCGACGCCGTGCTCGGCCAGGCCGGGGACAGGCAGGGTGCGCGAGATGGAGCCGGGGGCGAGGACGATCTCGTCGTACGTGATCTCGACGGCGCCCGAGCCCTCGTCCGCGGTGGCGAGGGTGGTGAAGGACGCCGTGCGCTTGGCGTGGTCGACCGCCGTGACCTCGCCGATGACGATCCGGCATCTGTCCAGGACGCGGCGGAGCGGGACCACGACATGGCGCGGCGAGATGGAGCCGGCCGCGGCTTCGGGCAAGAACGGCTGGTAGGTCATATAGGGATCGGGCGTCACCACCACGATCTCCACTTCGCCCCGCTTCAGCTCCGGCTTCAGCTTCCGCTGGAGGCGCAGCGCGGTGTACATGCCGACGTAGCCGCCGCCCACAACGAGAATGCGCACAGGTTCCTTCACCATCCCATGACGCACCCAGCTCTTGAGTTTGTCCACAGCCTCGGCAATTTGTGTGACCTGTCGCGGCATGTTGCACGCCGCCTCGGCCTTGGCCGCATACGTCAAAGGTGTGCAGGTCAGCAGGGGTGAGATCGGAAATGTAAGGGGGTGCAATCGGGTCGGAATCGGTGCGTACTCCGATCGGGGGGCGCTCTGTGCGGAACCCGCCTCTTCTGAATTGACTCCGGCTCAACTATGTTCGTGTGTCGTCGGGGTGTCGGGGGATGCGCTCGTCGGGTCCAGCTACGGGGCCCGGATTCGGGCTTGCTCCTCACACTTCGGTAGTCAATGGCGGGGAGTGTCTCCGGGGGGAGACGTCATTACCGGGGGAACGCGTATGCATATTCAGGAATCTCACTGGTCTTCGAGCATGGCGTCGGCAACGGCCGTCGCCACCAGCGGGAACGGACGCGACATGGGGGACGGACCGCGTTCGACGCCGCTGCGGGTGGACGCACAGCGCAATCTCGAGCACGTTCTTCGCGCGGCGCGCGAGGTGTTCGGCGAGCTGGGTTACGGCGCGCCGATGGAGGACGTCGCCCGGCGCGCACGGGTCGGGGTGGGCACGGTCTACCGCCGCTTCCCCAGCAAGGACGTGCTGGTGCGGCGCATAGCCGAGGAGGAGACCTCCCGGCTGACCGACCAGGCGCGTTCGGCGCTCGGTCAGGAGGACGAGCCGTGGTCGGCGCTCTCGCGCTTCCTGCGGACGTCCGTGGCATCGGGCGCGGGGCGGCTCCTGCCGCCGCAGGTCCTGCGGGTGGGCGTCGCGGACGAGGTCGCGGGCGCAGGGGACAACGAGGCGCGCGTGCCGCAGCAGCGGCAGGCGGCTCCGGGCGGTCCCGAGCTGCGGCTCGTCGAGCAGCGCCCGGCTCCGGCCGAGGAGTCGGCGGCGGACGACCCGGGGGCGGTCGCGCTCCTGGAGGTCGTCGGACGCCTCGTGGAGCGGGCGCGTGGAGCGGGCGAGCTGCGCCCGGACGTGACGGTGTCGGACGTGCTTCTGGTGATAGCCACGGCGGCGCCCTCGCTGCCGGACGCGGCGCAGCAGGCGGCGGCCTCGTCGCGGCTGCTCGACATCCTGCTCGAAGGGCTGCGGTCGCGTCCCTCGGTGTGACGCGGTGACGCGCGCGAAATCCGCACAAGTTCGTCACGTGGAGGGCTCAACTGCCGGTCAAAACACGGCGGTTGAGCCTTCCCCGAATGGGTGAACGGTAGTGCTCGGATACGGGAAGTCACCTCGGAAGGGTGGTTGACCGTCATCGCCGTCCGTCGTAGCACGGCCGTATGGCACTCTTTCCCGGATGGCCGGGTCTGAGTGTGCAAGCGGGGGCTTCCGCGATGAGTGGTGACGGGCGCGACGAGCCGTCCTCCGCCCTGGGCGACGGGGCCGCGGAGCTGCCTCATCGGCAGGTGCCGAGCCAGGGCGGACACGGGTCCGGCGGTGGCTCCGCAGCCAGTGGCGGCACCGGATCAGTTGGTGCCGCCGGCGGTCTGGATCCCAGTGTTCCGGCGCAGCGCGAAGGCGCCCCTGCCGACGGCGACCTGATCGCCCGGATGCGGGCGGGCGACGACACCGCGTACGAGGAGCTGTACCGAAGGCACGCCGAAGCGGTTCGTCGGTACGCCCGCACGTGCTGCCGGGACGCGCACACCGCCGACGACCTCACGGCCGAGGTCTTCGCGCGGATGCTGCAGGCGGTCCGTGGCGGCAGCGGGCCCGAGCACGCGGTGCGCGCCTATCTGCTCACCACGGTGCGCCGCGTCGCCGCGGGGTGGACGAAGTCCGCCAAGCGGGAGCAACTCGTGGAGGACTTCGCGGTGTTCGCCGCGCAGGCCTCGCGCGGCTCCGAGGTCTCCGACGACGACACCCTGGACCTGGGCGCGGACGTGCGCGCGATGCACGAGGCCGAGCAGTCCATGGCCATGCAGGCGTTCCGGAGCCTTCCCGAGCGCTGGCAGGCCGTGCTGTGGCACACGGAGATCGAGGACGAGTCCCCCAGCGATGTCGCCACGCTCTTCGGGCTGGACGCCAACGGCACCCGGGTGCTCGCCAAGCGGGCCCGCGAGGGCCTCAAGGAGGCGTATCTCCAGGCCCATGTGAGCACCACGCTCACCGAGAACGAAGAGTGCGCACGCTACGCCGACCGGCTCGGCGCCTACGCGCGCGGCAGTCTGCGCACCCGGGCCGAGCGCGGCCTGCGCAAGCACTTGGAGGAGTGCGCCAAGTGCCGCCTGGCCGCGGGCCAGATCAAGGAAGTAGCCAGCGGTATCCCAGGGGTCGTGCCGATCGCGGTCATCGGCTGGTTCGGTGCCGCCGGTTACGCGAAGGTGGCCGCGCTCGTCGGCGGTGGCGCGGCGGGTGCGGCAGGCGCCGGAGCCGCGGGCGCCGCGGCGGCGAGCGGTGGCTCGTCCGGTGGCGCGGCGGGCGGTGGCGCCGCCGCCGAGGGGCTCGGCGCGCCCGCGAAGGCCGGTATCGCGGCGGCCGTGGTCGTCGCGGCAGCGGCCGCCGCGATCGCCCTGACCGCCGGCGGCGGGGACAAGCCCAAGGACCTGCCGAACGCCGAGAAGCCGCCGGCCGTCGAGCCGGTCGAGCCGAACGAGCCGCCTCCCCCGAAGCCGAAGCCCAAGCCCAAGCCCGATCCGGAGCAGCCGGCCTCGGAGGCGAAGCCGAAGCCGCCTTCGAAGGCTGATCCCGAGCCGAAGCCGAAGCCGACCCCGGCGCCCCCCGAGAAGCCGACGCCTCCGGCGCCCGAGCCGAAGCCGACCCCCACGCCGTCCGAGCCGAAGCCGAAGCCGCCGCCCCCTCCGCCACCGCCGCCGCCCGCCCCCACGGTCTACCAGTGGAGCGAGCTGCGGTACGGCGTCGTCGGTGACGGCACCAAGCCCGAGATGCGCCTGGGCGAGAGCAGCTGGGTCTGGCAGCGCGGCGGCCTGTCCATCGCGGACCGGAGTTACGGCCACGGCGTGACCGTCCACGGCCAGTCCTCCGTCACCATCGACCTGAACCGCTCGTGCTCGTCGTACGAAGCGGTCGTCGGCGTCGACGACATGACGATGGGCCTGGGCAAGGTGCGGTTCTCGATCTTCGGCGACGGCACGCGGCTGTGGCAGTCGCCGCTGATCGAGGGCGGGGACGCGGCGGTCCCGGTGCAGGTGAACCTGACCGGGCGCAAGACGATCCGCCTGGTCGTCGAGCCGCACTCGCCGTTCGACTCGGTCGCGCTCGCGGACTGGGCTCAGTCGCGCTTCCGCTGTACGTAGACCACGGTTCGGCTCAGCTCAGTACCGCTCAGCTCAGTACCGCTCGGCTCAGTTCCGCCAGCACGTCGTCGGCGGTGAGTTCGGTGCCCGCGGCGCGCTCGGCCTCGTACCGGTGGTGGCCGAGGACGGCGAGCGCCGCGGTCTCGACGTCATGGGCCTCGGCCAGCTCCGGCATCGGGCGCGGGTTGCCGCTCCGCAGCCGGGTGCCGAAAGCGAGCAGACGGACCGCGCGCGGGTGGTCGCCGAGCCTGCCCACCAGGGTGGACCCGCACTCCACCAGTGCCGCGATGACCAACTCCGCGCACCGGCTCGCCAGGGCCACCCGCAGGGTGTCGGCGAGCAGCGGCAGCGCCTGCTCCGGGCCCGACTCGACGGCCACGACCTTGGCGTCGAGGCCTTGGAGCGCGGCGGTGAACTGCGGTGGCGGCGTGCCGCGCACGGCGTCGGCGCGGGACTCCTCAAGGAGGGCGCGGGCCCTGACGATGTCGCCGTCGTCCAGCGCCATCTGCGACTGCAGCATGCGCATGAACGCGCGTGCGTCCGCCACCCCGTACCGGTCGGCCTCGGTCCCTGCCTCGTCGAGTGCCTTGGCCGCCAGGGCGCGGTCGCCCTCGCGGTACGCGACCTCGGCGAGGCGGGCGATCAGGAAGGGTGTCTCGGCATAGGCGCCCACTTCGTAGGCGAGCCGCAGCGCTTCGTCGTACTCGACGCGTGCTTCCTCGTACAGACAGCGCGCCATCGCGGCCTCGCCCGCCGCGCTGGAGACCTGGGCGCGCATCCAGCGGTCGCCCGCGCGCCTGCTCAGGCCGCGCAGCTCCGCGAGGTCCTCGTCGACACCGGACAGGTTGCCCGGGGCGTCGACGGCCTGGTGCGTACGGAACATCAGGCTGACGCCGATCTCCCAGTCGCCGCCGAATTCACGGCAGTTGGCGACCGCCATGTCCAGGCCGGGCCTTGCCGCGTCGGGGCCGTCCAGGAAGTAGACGGTGAACGGCCAGAGCAGCCCGGGGAAGCGTGCCGCCGCCGGCACCGGTCGCACGAAGGCGTCCCGCACCCGCTCCAGGTTCGCGCGCTCGCCGTCCCCGGCCAGCACCTCGGCCGACGTGGACTCCGCCACCAGGAAGAAGTGCAGCAGCCGCAGGCTCATCCAGGACCAGTAGAGGGGATCCTCCGTGTCCTCGGGGGCGCCGTCGGCCGGAACCGGGGGTGCCAGGCGCAGGACGCGGGCCGCCCACTCCACGCCCTCCGCGCGGTAGTTCCGCAGCCACCAGAACCAGCCCGCGCCCAGAACGATGGCCAGGGCGTCTTCCGCGTCCCTGGACTCGACGGCGCGTTGGAGGGCCGCGCGGATGTTGTCCGTCTCGATCTCCAGGCGCTGGATCCACGGGAGTTGCTCCGCCGAGCGGAGCAGCGGATCGGCCCGTTCGAGCAGGGCGCGGACGTACGCCGTGTGGCGGTGGCCCGCCGCGGCGCGCAGCTGGGGGGTCTCGGCGGCCCGCTCGGAGGCGTACTCGTGGATGGTCTCCAGCATGCGGTAGCGCATGTCGCCGCCTGCCGTGGGCTCGGCGATGAGCAGGGACTTGTCCACGAGGGCGCCGATGAGGTCGGCCGCGGGACCGGTGCAGACCGCTTCGGCCGCCTCGATGTCCCAGCCGCCCGCGAAGACGGACACCTCGCGCAGCACCGTCCGCTCGGGTTCGTCGAGCAGGTCCCAGGACCAGTCGACCACGGCACGCAGGGTCTGCTGGCGCGGCAGGACCGTACGGCTGCCGCTGGTCAGGAGGCGGAAGCGGTCGTCGAGGCGGTCGGCGATCTGCCGGGGCGTGAGCAGGCGCAGGCGGGCCGCCGCCAGCTCGATGGCGAGCGGGAGGCCGTCGAGGCGCCGGCAGATCTCGGCGACCGCGTCGGCCTCCTCCTCCCGTACGGAGTCCTGCTCCTCCCCCCGTACGGAGTCCTGCGCGAGGCCTTGCGCGAAGTCCGGTCGCACGGCCATGGCGCGCTCGGTGAAGAGGCGGTGCGCCGGGTCGGGCGGCAGGGGCTCCACGGGGCGGACGAACTCGCCGGGCACGCCCAGGGGTTCGCGGCTGGTGGCGACGATGGTGAGGTCCGGGCAGTGCGTGAGGAGGGTCTGGGCGAGTTCGGCGGCGGCGCCGATGACGTGCTCGCAGTTGTCAAGGAGCAGGAGCAGGCTGCGCGGGGCGCAGTACTCGACGAGCAGGGCGACCGGGTCGCTCTGCGGAACCGTCAACTCGCTGGTCATCAGCACGGTCTCGCGCAGGCCGAGCGCGCTGACGACGGCTCCGGGAACCGCCTGTGGCCGGTCGAGCGGGGCGAGCTCGGCCAGCCATGCCTGCGGATGCCCGGCGGCGGCTTCCTCGGCGAGGCGGGTCTTGCCGGAGCCGCCCGGTCCGGTGAGGGTGACCAGGCGTGCTCGTCGCATGTCAGAACGGATGGCGGCGAGTTCGGGTTCCCGGCCGACAAAACTGGTCAGGCGGGGCCGCAGATTACCGGTCCGCTTCGGACGTCCGGCCCGCTCCGGCGGTCCCTGCCGCTCCGGCCGCCCCGGCCCTCCGTCGGGGCCCGGGGATGCCCCGAGGGGCGGGTCGAGCAACTCCGCGTGCAGCGCCCGCAGTTCCGGGCCCGGGTCGGCTCCGAGGCCGTCGGCGAGCGTGCGGCGCGCGTTCTCGTACGCGGCGAGGGCGTCGGCGCCTCGGCCCGCGTCGCGCAGGGCGCGGATCAGGAGGGCGTGCAGCGTCTCGTCGTACGGCTGGGCGGCGGTGAGCTCCCTCAGTTCCGGTACGACGTCGGAGGCGTGGCCCAGGAGCAGGTCCGCCTCGGCCCGCGCGCGGGTCGCGTCGGCGAGCAGCGCTTCGGGGCGGGCCGCCGCGCTGCGGTCGGGCAGGTCGGCGAGGGCGGGGCCGCGCCACAGGGAGAGCGCTTCGCGCAGGATGCGGGCGGCTGACGCCGGGTCGTGCTCCAGGGCCGCCTTGCCCTCGCGTACGAGGCGCTCGAAGCGGTACAGGTCGATGTCCTCGGGGGCGGCGGCGAGGCGGTAGCCGCCGAACTCCGAGGCGATGGCGCTCTTGCCGAGGGCGCGGCGCAGGCGGCCGACGAGGGCCTGGAGGGCAGCCGGAGCGTCGGAGGGCGGCTCGTCCTGCGCCCATACCTCGGCGATGAGGGTGTCCGCGGGGACGGTGCGGTCGGGGCGCAGCGCGAGGGTCGCCAGGAGGGCGCGAAGCCGTCGGCCCCCTACGGGCAGGGGCTCTCCATGTTCGTCGTACGCCTCGGTGGCGCCCAGGATTCTGTACCGCACGGGGTCATTCTCGCCGGTGGGGTGGACCGGGGCGCGGGATTTCCTTCCCCAACCCCGCCCCTTCCCGAAAACCATGCCTGCGCCCTGGGCCTACCTGGGGCTCCGCCCCAGACCCCGTACAAGATGTCCTCAAACGCCGGACGGGCTGAACCGGTGATCAACGCCGCGCAAGGCTCCGGAGCCAGTTACCGCCCCGCCCCCAGAGCCCCCCTCTGCGGCACCACGCTCCCGGTAGGGACGGCCCTCTGGCGCGCGGGCGTGCCCGTCCAGCAGGTGCCACGGCGGGACAGCAGCCGGCGCAGCCACAGCTCCGTGGAGACCAGGTCGGCCAGGCCGTCCAGCGGCAGTGGCTCGCCCTCCGCCGCCGCACGCAGCGCCTTGCGGACCACGCGGGCCTCCACCAGGCCCGCCTGCGCGAGCAGGGGTGTGTCGAAGAGGGCCAGGAGGTCGTCCACCGCCCCCCGGAGGCCCGTCCGCGCCGCCGCCGCGGACGACGCGTGGGACGGTGCGCCCCAGCCCGGCGGCAGTTCGGCCACTCCTGCGCCTTCCAGGACCGTACGCAGGATCGCCGCGCGGGCCCCCGGCTGGACGCGCAGGGCGACGGGCAGCGCGCGGCAGGCCCGGACCACCTGGTTGTCCAGGAAGGGCGCGTGCAGGCGCTGGAAGCGGACCTCGGCGGCCTGCTCCAGGACGCGCAGGTCCGCCGCGTGCCGGGCGAGGGCCGCGCGGGCGCGGAACTCACCGGGGCGCTGGCCGGGCCCGGCGCCGGGCCGTCCGGTGGTGTCCTGGAGGCGAACCGATACTTCGGCCAGGGCCTCGCCCGTCAGCCACCGTGCGGCGGGCCCCGGTCTCGCCCACGCGAGGGCGGCCATCGACGCCCCCACCGCCCCGCCCGGCTCGTCGAAGCGACGCTGGAGGAGCCGGTCGGCGAGCGAATCGACGCCCGCGCGGTAGGACATCCGGGAGAGCTTGCGCGCGGCGCCGTACACGCGCGCGGGGACCATGACCGATCCCGTGGAGCCGTCCGCCTTCGCCAACGCGGCGACGGGACGCACCAGATGGCGGCGTCTGCGGTCCATCAGGAGGTCGGCGAGGCGGGCCGGATGCGCGTCCAGGACCTGCCGGGCGCCGTACCCCGTGAAGTGGTCCGCGCTGCCCGACGACAGTCGTGCGCGGTGGCGCTGGGCCATGATGAGGGAGCCGCTCGGCTCGTCCGTCAGCGGGCCGTCCAAGTCCGCGTACGGAAGGGCCTCTTCGCCCGCGGCGACCACCACGTGGTGCAGGCGCGGGTTGGCCGCGATGGCGCCCGCACGCTCCAGCTCGGCCTCCCGGCCGTTGACCGCGAGGTCGTTGAAGGTGACGGCGAGGAGCCGCTCCCCCGCGCCCGTGCCATGGCCCAGAACCGTGCCCGGCATCCCCGGGAGGCCGGCCGCGAGCAGCGCGAGCGTGCCGGAAGCGGGCCCTCCGGAGAGGTCGGCGCCGATGCCGGGCACCGGCATCCCGCGGGCCGCGCGCCGCTCGGCCGGGCCCATGCCGGGTACGGGCCCCGGGTCGACCTCGGACGCTCCGGGGACGTGCCGCGGGGCGCCGAGCCGGGCGCGTACCGCCTCCACGAGGGCGTCACGGACGCCGTCCACCGCGGTGGACGCGTCGGCGGCGGGCGCGGCGACCGCGAGGGACGCCACGTGTTCGTACCCGGCGATCTCCCGTGCGCCCGCGCGCAGGATCAGCGCGTGCCCCGGTGGCACGCGGCGCACGCCCTGGTAGGGCGTCGAGTCCTGGAGCGCCTCCGGCACGTCGGGCGCGGCGAGGAGCGCCGCGAGGTGGCCGATGTCCAGGTGGGCCTCGATGAGGTCGGCAAGGGGCAGCGCGGCCGTGGCGAAGGCCGTGCCGTCGGCCCAGGGGGCGTAGAAGACGGGGCGCGCGCCCGCGAGGTCACCTGCGATCATCACGCGGCGGCCGACCTGGACGACCGCGGTGTAGCTGCCGGACCAGGCGGTCAGGTGCCGCAGGGCGCCGCCGCGGGCCGCGAAGAGGCCGACCCTGAGCTCCTCGTCGCTCGCCCCGCAGGTGCCCAGGACCGCGATGCGCGTCTGTTCGTCGGCCTTCACCGTGCGCACCTCGTCGGCGCGCCAGTCGCCCACCGCCCACAGCGGATCCGGGTCGCCCCAAAGGAGTTGGGAGCCCACGGGGTGAACGGTCTCGCCGTTCTCACCGGTGGCCCCGGCCGAGCCCACCACCGAAGGCTTCGCGGCAGTGCTGCTCCACCCCACCAACCACCGCATCGTTGCCTCCACAGGCTGTGGACAACCAGTGCATCGAGAACTGGGGTCCCATGCTGCCACGAAGGAGGCGCGCAGGAGGGGCTACGGGGGTGCTCGCGCTCCCCTTAATCTGCCCCGGGGGAGCGGTACTTGAAGGGCACGACCATGCCCTTCGGTGTGCGAGGGGGCGCATTCACCAAACCTCGGGGGCGGCGATTTTCGGCCAAATCAGCGGATGGCGCTCGCGTGACGGAACCGCAAACGGCACCACACAGTCCGGGAGGCGTTGCCCGCCCCCCGGACCGGCCCGCCGCCCGCGGGGATGAAGGCGGCGGTGTCCCCCAGCCCGCTGACTCCAGCGCAGCGGGCCGACCCACGCACCGTCAATGGAAGCGCTCCTCTTATGGCCGGTGAAGAGCGCACACGCAGGCGCACGGCCACACACCCGGAGCACGCCCCGGTACTCCCCCACTTCCCTACCGGCAACAATCTCGCCATACGGAACTGCGCCTCTTAACGCTTGGGATTCGGCGAACTACGCTGTGTGTGCTGATGTTTTCGCGGAGGCATATACCTGGGGGCTCGGCCAAATGCTCTTGCGGCCGAGGTTCCGGGCCATGGCGGTCGTAGTCGCGGACGTCGCTGTCCCTGGGGGAACGCAGCACGAATGCCGCGCGGTCAAGCCACCGCACGGCAGCCGTCTGTGTCGAGGGGTGGCGCATGTCCAGGGAGCAACGCGGGCCGAACGAAAAACTCGGCACCGTTCTCGCCCTCGCGGGAATCAGCAATGCGGGACTCGCCCGCCGGGTGAACGACCTCGGCGCTCAACGCGGGTTGACGCTTCGATACGACAAGACATCGGTGGCCCGGTGGGTGTCCAAGGGCATGGTGCCGCAGGGCGCCGCCCCGCATCTCATCGCCGCGGCCATCGGGCAGAAGCTCGGCCGACCCGTTCCGCTGCACGAGATCGGGCTCGCCGACGCCGATCCCGCGCCTGAGGTGGGTCTCGCCTTCCCGCGCGACGTGGGCGCGGCGGTGAAGTCGGCGACCGAGCTCTACCGCCTCGATCTGGCGGGCAGGCGCGCGGGCAGCGGCGGCATCTGGCAGTCCCTCGCCGGCTCCTTCGCGGTGAGCGCGTACGCGACGCCGGCCTCGCGCTGGCTGATAACCCCGGCCGACAGCTCGGTCGCCCGTGACGTCGCCCTGGACGAGCCCCGCGAGACGGGCCACCCCGACGGCGGCGGGGACGGCGCCAACGGCGGGCAGCCGATGAAGGTCGGCCACAGCGACGTCCTGAAGCTGCGGGAGGCCGCCGAGGACGCCCGGCGCTGGGACTCCAAGTACGGCGGCGGTGACTGGCGCTCGTCGATGGTCCCGGAGTGCCTGCGGGTCGAGGCGGCGCCCCTGCTGCTCGGTTCGTACTCGGACGAGGTGGGCCGCTCGCTCTTCGGGGCGTCGGCCGAACTGACGCGCCTGGCCGGGTGGATGGCCTTCGACACCGGCCAGCAGGAGGCCGCCCAGCGCTACTACATCCAGGCCCTGCGCCTGGCCCGCGCGGCGGCCGACGTGCCCCTGGGGGGGTACGTACTGGCCTCCATGTCCCTCCAGGCGACCTACCGCGGCTTCGGCGACGAGGGCGTCGACCTCGCGCAGGCGGCCCTGGAGCGCAACCGCGGCCTGGCCACCGCACGCACGATGAGCTTCTTCCGCCTCGTCGAGGCACGCGCCCACGCGCGCGCCAGTGACGCGCAGGCGGCGGGAGCCGCGCTGCGGGCGGCCGAGGGCTGGCTGGAGCGGGCCAGGGACGGCGACAACGACCCGTCCTGGCTGGGTTTCTACGGATACGACCGCTTCGCGGCGGACGCGGCCGAGTGCTACCGCGACCTGAAGGCGCCCCGCCAGGTGCGCCGTTTCACGGAGCAGGCGCTCTCGCGGCCGACGGAGGAGTTCGTGCGCTCCCACGGCTTACGGCTCGTGGTCTCCGCGGTCGCCGAACTGGAGTCGGGGAACCTCGACGCGGCCTGCGAGCAGGGCACCCGCGCCTTGGAGGTCGCGGGGCGCATCTCGTCCGCGCGGACCACGGAGTACGTGAAGGACCTGTTGCACCGCCTGGAACCGTACGGTGACGAGCCACGCGTGGTGGAGCTGCGGGAGCGGGCGCGGCCGCTGCTCGTGGCCCCCGCGTAATCCGCCCCTCATGCAGAGCCGACCCCTCATGCAGCGCCGACCCTTCGTGCAGCGCCGGAACGGCAACAGCATTTACGCCCCCTGTAACCCTGCGGCCCTCGCCGGGTTTGAGGGCGTTGTCAGTGGCGCAGTGCACTATCGGTGTGGGAGGTGAGGCGGGATGGTCCGAGCCGTGGCGTACGACTGCGATGTGCTGGTGATCGGTGGCGGGATCGTCGGTCTGTCGACGGCGTATGCCGTCACGCGCGCGGCGCCGGGCACGCGGGTCACGGTCCTGGAGAAGGAGCCGGGCCCCGCCCGGCACCAGACGGGACGCAACAGCGGGGTGATCCACAGCGGGATCTACTACCGCCCCGACTCCCTGAAGGCGCGGTACGCGGTGCGCGGCGCCGCCGAGATGATCAAGTTCTGCGCGGAGTACGGAATCGCGCACGAGGTCACCGGCAAGCTGATCGTCGCCACCGAGCGCTCCGAGCTGCCCCGCCTGCACGCACTGGTCCAGCGCGGCAGGGAGAACGGCATTCCGGTGCGGGAGCTGGGCCCCGCGCAGATCTCCGAGTACGAACCGGAGGTGCGGGGGCTCGCCGCGATCCAGGTCGGCACGACGGGGATCTGTGACTACGGCTCGGTGGCGGAGCGCCTTGCGGACGCCTCGGGGGCCGATGTCCGGTACGGCGCGGAGGTCGTCCGCATCGACCGCCGCCCGACGCTCGGGGTGGCCGTCCGCACGGCCGACGGCTCGGTGGTGCGGGGCAAGGTCCTGGTCAACTGCGCGGGGCTGCACTGCGACCGGGTGGCGATGCTGACCGGCGACGACCCCGGGATGCGGATCGTGCCCTTCCGGGGTGAGTACTTCGATCTTGCGCGGCCCGAGCTGGTGCGCGGCCTGGTGTATCCGGTGCCGGATCCGGCCTTCCCCTTCCTCGGGGTGCATCTGACGCGGGGCATCGGGGGCGGGGTCCATGTGGGGCCCAACGCGGTGCCGGCGCTGGCCCGTGAGGGGTACGGATGGGGTGTGGTGCGGCCGCTGGAGGTCGCGGGCACGCTGGGGTGGCCGGGAGCCTGGCGGATGGCCGGGCGGCACTGGCGGTACGGAGCGGGGGAGTTTCGCCGCTCCCTCTCCAAGAGCGCGTTCACCACGGCGGTGCGGAGGCTGCTGCCCGCGGTGACTCCCGATGACCTCGTGCCCGCCGATGCGGGTGTGCGGGCGCAGGCCGTCCTGCGGGACGGGACGCTGGTCGACGACTTCCTCATCCGGGAGGGGGCGCGGGCCGTCCACGTACTGAACGCGCCTTCGCCCGCGGCGACGGCTTCGCTGCCGATCGGGCGGGCTGTGGCCCGGCGGGTGCTTGCGGCTCTGTAGGGCGGTCCCTGCGGGGCTCCCCCCGTACAAGATGTCCTCAAACGCCGGACGGGCTGAACTGATCAGAACTCGGCAAAGCCGGTGGGGGACTAAAATCGACCCACTGTGTCTGAGTCGAACGCCACCCCCAAGCACCCCTACGCCCCCCGCCCGAAGGGCGAACCCCGCTTCCCGCACGGCCCCGCCCCCGATCCCGCCGGCTCCCACTTCGAGCGGCGGATCCGCAGCTTCCAGCCCCGCAGGAGCCGCGTCACCGCGGGCCAGGCGGACGCGCTCCAGCGGCTGTGGCCCAAGTGGGGCCTGGACATCGACGGGCAGCGGACCCTCGACCTCGCCGAACTGTTCGGCGGCGAGTGCCCCGTCGTACTCGAAATCGGGTTCGGCATGGGCGAGGCCACCGCGCAGATGGCCGCCGACGACCCGGGCACCGGCATCCTGGCGGTCGACGTGCACACCCCGGGCCAGGGGAACCTGCTCGGCCTCGCCGAGCGGAACGAACTCGGCAACATCCGGGTGGCGAACGGCGACGCCGTCATCCTGCTCCGCGAAATGCTCCCGGCCGCCTCCCTCGACGGCCTCCGCGTCTACTTCCCCGACCCCTGGCCCAAGGCCCGCCACCACAAGCGCCGCATCATCCAGCCCGACTTCCTCGACCTCGCCGCGCCCCGCCTGAAGCCCGGCGCCGTGCTGCACTGCGCGACCGACTGGGAGCCGTACGCCGAGCAGATGCTGGAGGTGCTCACCGCGCACCCCGCCTTCGAGAACACCCAGGCGGACGGCGGGTACGCGCCCCGACCCTCCTTCCGCCCTCTGACCCGGTTCGAGGGCCAAGGGCTGGACAAGGGACATGTGGTCCACGACCTGTTGTTCCGCCGCACTTCCGGCCAGAACACCTGAGACACCGTCGCGGGCCGCCCCTGTCCCTCGTTAGGGTCAACGGGTGGCCATCCGTTCTCCGTACCCGCACCCGATGCCCCCCGCTGGGCCCGCCGGGCTGCGGCACGCACGCTGGTGGCAGCGCCGGGCGATACGCGCGGCTGCCCTGGTCACGCTGCTCGCCCTGTCCGGCCTCGTCATCCTGGCCCTGGTCAGGGAGCAGACCGGCACCGAAGGCTTCCTGGTCGGGCTCGGCCTCGCGACACTGCCGGTGCCGCTCCTGGTGGCCGCCTTCCGCTGGCTGCAACGCGTCCAGCCGGGCCCTTGGCGCAACCTCCTCTTCGCCTTCGCCTGGGGCGCCTGCGCTGCGGCCCTCATAGCGATCGTCGCGAACAGCTTCGCGACCCGCTGGATAACCACCGCCACGGCCGACCCCACCAGCGCGGACACCCTCGGCGCGACGGTCATAGCGCCGATCGTCGAGGAGAGCGCCAAAGCAGCGGCCGTCCTGCTCGTCTTCCTCTTCCGCAGACGCGAGTTCACCGGCATCGTCGACGGCGTGGTGATCGCCGGAGTGACCGCGACCGGCTTCGCGTTCACCGAGAACATCCTCTATCTCGGCAGCGCCTTCGGCACCGACCAGATCAACGGCGGTACGGGCCTCGCCTCCGTGACGGCGGCGACCTTCTTCGTACGCGTCGTGATGTCGCCCTTCGCGCACCCCCTCTTCACCGTGCTCACCGGCATCGGCTTCGGCATCGCCGCGCTCAGCGCCGACCGGCAGAGCTGGCGCCGCGTCCTGCTCCCGCTCGGCGGGCTCCTCCTGGCGATGGGCCTGCACGCCCTGTGGAACGGCTCGGCGGTCTTCGGGGACTACGGCTTCTTCGCCGTGTACGCGATCTTCATGCTGCCCGCCTTCGGCCTGCTCACCTGGCTGGTGATCTGGACCAGGCAGCGCGGCCTGCGCATCGTGCGGGCCGAGCTGCCCGCGTACGCGATCGCGGGCTGGCTCACGGCCCCCGAGCCGTACGCGCTCGGCACGATGCGCGCCCGCACCCTGGCCCGCGACTACGCCTCGTACACCCAGGGCAAGGCCGCGGCGCGCACGGTCGCCCAGTACGAGGCGTACGCGACGTCCCTCGCGCTCCTACGCCACCGGGGGCGCAAGGGCCGTGCGGGCGCCGACTTCGTCGTACGGGAGCGGGAGTTGCTGCACGCGCTGTGGGAGCGCCGCGAGGCCGCCCGCCCCGCGCTCGCGTACGCGGCACGCGCGACGGCACCGGTGCTCGTACCGATGCCGCCGCCCTACGGGTACCCGCAGCAGCAGCCCCAGTACCGATACCAGTACCAACAGCAGCACCAGCAACAACACCAGCAGCCCTACGGATATCCGTACGCGCAGCCCGCGATGCCCTACCCCGCGTACAACCCCTACCGCGGCTAGGCGGAAGCCACCGTGAGCGCCGACACCTCGGTGTCCGTCAGCTCGAACTCCCCCACCGCGAGCAGCGCGGGCAGCTGCTCGACCGTACGGGCGGAGGCGATCGGCGCCGCCACCGTCGGCTGAGCCGCGAGCCACGCGAGGGCCACGGTGGCGATCTCGGCGCCGCGCGCCTGGGCGATCTCGTCGAGGGCGGCGAGCACGCGCAGCCCGCGGTCGGTCTCCAGGTGCTTGCCCGCGCCCTCGGCCCGCGCGCTGTCGACCTTCGCACCCGGGCGGTACTTGCCGGTCAGGAAGCCGGAGGCGAGCGCGTAGTACGGGACGGCGGCCAGGCCGGAGCGCGAGGCGACCTGCTCAAGGGAGCCTTCGTACGTGTCGCGCGACACGAGGTTGTAGTGCGGCTGGAGCGCCGAGTAGCGCGCGAGGCCCTCGCGGTCGGAGAAGTCGAGGAACTCCTGGAGCCGCTCGGCGGTCACGTTCGAGGCGGCGATCGCGCGCACCTTGCCGGAGGTGACCAGCTCGTCGAGCGCGCCGATGATCTCCTCGACCGGGACGGTCGGGTCGTCGTAGTGCGTGTAGTAGAGGTCGATGTAATCGGTGCGCAGCCGGCGCAGCGACTCCTCGGCACCGGACTTGATGGTGTTCGCGGACAGGCCCTTGAAGTCCGGGTGGGCGCCGACCTTGGTGGCGAGCACGACGTCGGAGCGGTTGCCGCGCGCGGCCAGCCAGTTGCCGATGACGGTCTCGGACTCGCCGCCCTTGTTGCCGGGCACCCAGGCCGAGTAGACGTCGGCGGTGTCGATGAAGTTGCCGCCCGCCGCGGTGTAGGCGTCGAGCACGGTGAAGGACTGCGCCTCGTCGGCCGTCCAGCCGAAGACGTTGCCGCCCAGGGCGAGCGGGAAGACCTCGAGGTCGGACGAGCCAAGCTTGCGGAGAGAAGTCATACGGGGCTCAACGCCCATACGGATCGCGGCATTCCGTACGGCGGACATGCCGGACCGGCAGCCCTGGCGTCGGGGGGTTGTCGCCAGGACCGCCGGGGTTTCTGGGCTACCTCAGAGCGACTGGCCCTTGCCGCGCAGCCAGGCCGCCGGGTCGACGCCGGTGGAGTCGCCGCCCGGGTGGACCTCCAGGTGGAGGTGGGCGCCGGTGACGTTGCCGGTCGCGCCGACGCGGCCGATGGTCTCGCCGGTGGTGACCTTCTGGCCGACGCTGACGTTCATCGAGGACTGGTGGCAGAACCAGAGCTCGGTGCCGTCGTCGAGTTCGAGGACCGTGCGGTATCCGTACGCCCCCGCCCAGCCGGCTTCCTTGACGGTGCCGGAGTGGATGGCTTTGATGGGCGTGCCCGTCGGCGCCGCGAAGTCCAGGCCGGTGTGGTAGCCGGAGGACCACATGGAGCCGGGCTGACCGAAGGTGCCGGTGAGCGTGTACGAGGCGACGGGGAGGGTGTAGCTCTTCGCGAGCTTGGCCAGGCGCTCGGCCTCGGCCTTCTTCTTGGCCTCCGCCTCGGCCTTCTTCTTCGCGGCGGCCTTCTCGGCGGCGATCTTCTTCTCGGCCGCGGTCTGCTTGGCGGCGGCCTGCTCTGCGGCCTGCTTGACGGCGGCTTCTTCGGCCGCCTTCTGGACCGCGTCGTCCGCCTGGTCCTGCTGGTTCTCGGCCTGCTCCATGATGCGGGCCCGCAGTGCCTCGCCCGCGTCCGTGGTGCCCTGCTCGGCGTCGGCGCTGCTGATGCCGGCGGCGCTCAGGGGCGCTGCGGCGACCGTCACGCCGTTGTCCGCGGAACCCGCGTCGGATGAGTCGTCGGATATCAGGGACCCCACGCCCGGAAGCGACTTGGCCTCCGGCAGCGAGTCCTTGACGGCCGAGAGGTCCGGCATCTCGATGGAGACCGGGGGCTTGCCGCCCTGCGCGGTGGCGATGCCGCCCGCGCCGACGGCGGCGATGACGCCTACGCCGAGAACCGTGGAGCTGCGGGCGAGCCCGCCACCGCCCCGCTTGTGGACGCGGTGCCTGCCGCGGACGGGACGAATGGACTCCTCCGTGGGGTTCCATTCCTCCCAGGAATTGTCGTCGTACCCACCGAAGTCGTCGTCATTCGGTACGTACGCGCCTTGGGGGGCAGGGCGGTTGGACGCCACTGGGGCGCACTCCTTTCCTTCCTTCTCGCCTACCGGGTTAGCTGACGGGTTCGGAGCAGGAAGGTCTCCTACGAACAGCCGGCACGGATGCACGGATGCCCGATTCACCCCAATTAGTGGTTCCCCGGCTCCCTTTCGGGATTAGGCGCGTGCGCGCGGAGCCGACTCGAGTGACGGCTGGGACGACCGCGCTGCGTTATCGAACGTTAATAGACAGCAGGTCGGTATTCCAAGCCGTTCCGACTGATCCTTAACAACTTTGGCGTGTACTTAATAGGACACGGGGGTGGGGAACGGGGCGAGTTGACCCCACTTCTTCACACACCGGAGCTTCACACTTCCTTGACAGTGCGTCAGTTGTTATGCGGAGTGGTGTCCTTCAGTCACGGCCGGTGACATCGGCCGGTGCCATCGGCCGCCGCACCGCGAGCAGCGCCATGTCGTCGGTCGTCCCGCCGCCGGTGTGCCGCCGCACTTCCTCGGTGAGCGTGGCGAGGAGCGCGTCCGGGCCGCCCGGCCCGGGGAAGATGCGGCCCCCGAGCCGGGCCGCCGGGTCGTAGAACTCGCCCCGGCCGTCCCGCGCCTCGGAGAGCCCGTCGGTGTACAGGAGGAGCATCGCCCCGGGCGGGAACTCCGTCTCGTCCGCACGGTCCGGCCAGGCGCCCAGGTCGCCCATCCCGAGCGGCAGCGCGGGCTCGGTCGCGGACAGGACGCACAGCCGTCCGTCGCCGCGCAGGAGCAGCGGCGCCGGATGCCCGCGGTTGATGAGCCGCACGAATCGGTCGCCGTGCGCGATCTCCGCGAGGATCGCGGTGGTGAACCCTTCGAAGTCGTCGAGCCCGTCGCGCCGCGTGCCCTCCCGCGCGAGGGCACGCTCAAGACGCTGGGCCACCGCCTCCAGCGTGGCCTCCTGCTCGGCGGCCTCCCGGAACGCCCCGATGACGACGGCGACGGCCGCCACCGCGCCCATGCCCTTGCCCCGTACGTCACCGACGATGACGCGCACGCCGTGCGGGGTGTCCTGGACGGCGTACAGATCGCCCCCGATGAACGCGTCGGCCTCCGCCGCCTCGTACCGCGCGGCGATGTCGAGCCCGCCGATCCGGGGGTCCGGCTGCGGCAGCACGGCGCGCTGGGCGGCCTCGGCGATGGAGCGGGCGGAGGCGAGCTGTTTGTCGCTGCGGCGTACGACGCGGTTGATGAGGGCGGCGAGCACGGCGACGGTCAGCACGGTGATCAGCTCGGTGACGGCTTCGACGTCGGTGGTCGAGTCGGTCTTGAAGTGCAGCGCGAGCACGGCGACGCAGGAGAAGGCGCCGATGAGGGTGGTGTTGATCAGCGAGTAGAAGGGGGCCGCGATCAGCGGGGCCGCCGCGAAGAGGGGCGCCGCGGTGAAAGCGGGCGGGGTCGACATGTCGTACACCGCCCCGACGACGATGAGCAGCAGCGGAAGGGCCCGCACGAGCGCACGCTCGTGCCGGACATCGGGAGTCTTGCCCCCGCCGCTGCCTCCTCGCTGCCCCACCGCTCTTCTCCTGCCGGATCCCGCGGCCAGGACCAGATCCATGACCACGCTCAATCAGGGTTCCCGGAGCGGCGGCACGGGGCGACCGGTGTGGGCCGACCGGGTGATGCCAAATAGCGCCGAATAACGCAGGAAAACACCGAAGGCCCGGATCCATTTCTGGATCCGGGCCTTCGGTCTTTAGTAGCGGGGACAGGATTTGAACCTGCGACCTCTGGGTTATGAGCCCAGCGAGCTACCGAGCTGCTCCACCCCGCGCCGTTGAATGCAACTCTACGCCATCAGGGGGAGTGAAAGCGAACCGATTGAGGTGGGGCGCGTGCGTCAGGTGTTCTCGGCGTGCGTCAGCGTCTCCCAGGCCACGAACAGATCGTCCGTCCCCTCGGGCCGCCGCTCCCGCGTGAACCGCTCCGTCTCCGGCAGCTCGAGCTTCAGCCGGTCCCGCAGGTGGTTGAGGCCGACCTCGGTGTCGGGCCCCATGTCGCGCTGCACCTTGCCGCCGCACAGCCACCGGGGCGCCTCCGCGCCGAGCTGGTACTTGGAGTGGAACTCGAGCGCGGCCCGCAGCCGCTCCTTGACCTCGCCGTACAGGTCGACGTCCTGGTGCCAGGCGGTCTCCGCGATGTGCGCGGTGGCCGCCAGCGAGTAGCTGGCGTGCTTGAAGTTCCGGCAGGTCTCCTGGGAAAGCCCGTCGGCGAAGGTCTTCTGCCCGAACCAGTACTTCTGGAGCTTCGCCGCGGTGTTGATGTCGCTGCCCGCGGGCGATACGGGCAGCGGGCCGTCGGACTTCAGATAGAAGTAGGCGGGCACGCGGGTCCTGAAATGCCGCACCGCCTTCTCGAAGGAATCGTGGTCGTCGAGGAAGACGGCCATGCTGATGGTCGCGTCGGCCATCAGGAGATCCCAGTTGCCGTTGAAGTCGGCCGCGCCGTCGCGCACTTGGGGCAGATAGGCGTTGCGCAGCATCCGCTCGAAGCGCAGGAGTTCGCCGTCGCCCCAGCCGTCGTAGGTGTAGCGCACGGCTTCCGCCGCGCGGGCCCACGAGGAGGCGGCCCAGGCCGTCTGGAGGCCCGCGTTGGCCTCCGTGTGCCCGGTGATCTTCCGCGACCAGGCGTCCATGATCTGCACGGCCTTCTCGGCGTGCGCGCGCTTGCCGGTGATGTTCCACAGGAGTGCCTGGGTGTACGCGGCGATGGCGTCCTCGCGCTCTTCGACGCAGCCCTGCCCCGGGCGGGTGTCGGGCGGGCACTCGACGACCGCGTACGGCTTGGCCGTGTAGTCGTCCGCGCCGTACTTGCTGTCCCGCATCTGCTCGAACGCCGTCAGCCAGGGCTGCTCGCGCGCCTTGACGTGGGCGCGTACGCGGTCCAGCTGCGCCTTGCTGACGAGTACTCCGGGGTGCTCGAAGGCCAGCTCGGCGGGGCGGGCCCGCTCGGTGGCCCGGTCGGTGCCGCCGCCGGAGCCACCGCCGCAGGCGGCCGAGACGCCGACCAGCAGCGGTACGAGCACCATCACGAGAGCCCGTCGTACGGAACCCATGCTCTACCTCCGGATCGGCCACCTGGCAGGCCCAGCGTCGCCCGTGGGCCTCGGGGGCGCAGGCGATGCGGGTCCGTTCGGGCGACCGGTCGGGAGCCGTACGGGTCGTTCGTGCGGTGCTACTCGGTCTCCGCCGCGTCGGTCCGCGGCCGGGCGGGGGCGGTCGCGGGGGTGAGCCCGGACTCGATGACCTCCCGGGCGACGTTGCTGAGCAGGATCCGGTGGTGCCGGGCGTGCCGGCGCAGGGCTTCGAACGCCTGGTTGAGGGTGACGTTACTGCGGGCCGCGAGGATGCCCTTGGCCTGCTCGATGATGATGCGGCTCTGCAGGGCGCTGTGGAGCTGTTCGTTGACGGTGTGCTGCTGGCGGATGGTGCGGGCCTGGATCAGGCCGATGGTGGCCGCGTCGGCGAGCGCCTGGGCCAGGGCGAGGTCGTCGGCGTTCAGCGGCCGGTCCCCGGTGTGCAGCAGCAGGAGGCTGCCGATGTTGTCCTGGCGCAGCCGCATCGGCAGGGCCGTGGCGCGGGTGTACCCGGCGTCCTGGAGGTGCGCGGTGAACTCCGGCCAGCGTGCGGCAGCGTCGGCGGGGCTCGGCGCGGTGACCGACCGGGCGGTCGTGTGGGCGTCCACGGCCGGACCCTGGTTGCAGGCTGCGTCCAGTACGCGCTGAAGGCCTGGACTGGGGTCGCAGGGCGCGGGGCTGTGCAGATGAAGGCTGGGGTGGGACAGGAAGACCGCGACGTCCGTGACGCCGAGGAGCTCCTGGCAGCGCACGGTCATCTGGTGCAGGAAGTCGATGACGTCGAAGTCCTCCACGAGGGTGTCGGCCAGTTCCACGAAGGTACGGGCGAGGTGTTGTTCCCTGCTCATGGGTGTACTCCTTGACTCCCGCATGAAGGGTGACCCGTGTCATTGACCGGGCTGTCCGTCGTCATTGCGGAAGTTCCTGCTGGATGACGGTGTGGGCGGTGGCCGCCAGGGGCTGGCCCGAGGCGTAGGCCCGGGCGCGCAGCCGGTCCAGGGCCTCGGCCAGTGGAACGCCCAGCTTCTCGCTGAGGACTCCGGTGGCCTGGTGCACCTCGGCCCGGTGGAGGTCCACCGTCCCCACGTGACCGGGCCCGTTGCTGGTGTCGGTACTGCTCGGCCAGTGGTTCAGCACATGCTCGGCCAGCGCGTCGGCGACCAACTGGCCCTGCGCGGACTGCTGCGCGCTGAGCGGTCCGGCCACGCGCCGGTAGCCGGTCATCGTCCCCGCCTGCACGGCGCCGATGTGGACGGGCCAGATGAACAGCGCCGCGATCCCCAGCTCTTCGGCCTCGGCGGTGAACTGCGGCCACTGCCGGGCGAGGAGACGGCCGAGGTCGGGCAGTTGACGTACCTCTGTCTCACCCTGAAAGCGCTGGCTGGGCCCCTGCCCCAGGATGAACTGCAGGTCTTGCAGGCGTTCACTGATGCCGTCGCTGAACCACACCAGCTCCTGCCCCAGGGAGATGGACATCCCCCCGAGTCCCAGCGCCTGCGCGCAGGCAACCGCCCACTCCCGGCGCTGTTCCTGGTTCGCCGCCGCGGGCAAGCTGACCAGGAGTTCACCGACTGTGGAACCCATACCCTCCGACCCCGCTTTCGTCGGTCCTCGTACGGCGCGACGGACGTCAGCCGCGACATCCCAGCGTAGCGAGAGCCGCCCCGCATGACAGGCCGCAGGCAGAAATCCTCCCGTTGCCACGGGCGGGAAAGTGATCAGCCCCTGCCCTCCGGCTTTCGCCGCAGGTCAGGGGCTGATCATTCGGTAGACCGTGTGGGACTCGAACCCACAACCAATGGATTAAAAGTCCACTGCTCTGCCAATTGAGCTAACGGTCCGTGCGGACGCACCCCCCGAGCATAGCCGGACAGGCCCAGCCATCCGATCGGGTATCGCCTCCTTGGCCCGTCGCGCGCTCCGTGACGGGCCAGGGAGGCGGCTCGGCGCTCAGCGGGCGGAGGGGTCCTGGCCTGCGTTGCGGGTGGCCTCGCGGGTCGCCGTCCGTTCGTGGTCCGGGTTGAGGAACCAGTGCCGCGCCGACGCGAACCACCAGGTCGCGGCGGAGCCGAGGACGACCAGGACCGCGATCGGGGCGTAGTTGAAGGTCTTCCAGGTGACCGGGGAGACCTGCGGCAGCATGAAGAGGACCGTGATCACGCCGACCCAGGCCACCGCCACGATGCCGATCGGGCGCGACCAGCGGCCCAAGTGCCACGGGCCGCGCTCGAATTCCTCGCCCTTGCGGAGCCTGAGCAGGGTCGGGATGACGTAGGCGATGTAGAGGCCGATGACGGCGATGGACGTCACCGCCGCGTACGCCGTGACGTTGATCAGGTAGGGCAGGCCGAGGGCGAGCGCGCCCAGGGCCGCGAGCCAGACCGCGGCGACGGGTGTGCGCGTACGCGGGTTGACGGAGTGCCATATGTGCGAGAACGGCAGCGCTCCGTCCCGCGAGAAGGCGTAGATCATCCGGGAGTTGGCGGTCACGGACGCCATGCCGCAGAAGAGCTGCGCGCCGATGACGACGAGCAGGAGCAGCTTGCCCGTGGTGGCTCCGAGCGCGTCCAGGAGGATCTGCGCGGGCGGCGCCCCGGTCGCCGACTCGCGGGCCCCGTCGTACGACTGGATGGCGAACGTGAAGCCGAGCAGCAGGACGAAGCCCGCGATCCAGGAGGTCCAGATGGAGCGGACGATGCCCTTGGGCCCGGCGGTCGACGCGTCGTGCGTCTCCTCGGTCATGTGCGCCGATGCGTCGTAGCCGGTGAAGGTGTACTGGGCCATGAGCAGCCCGATCAGCGCCACGTAGAGCCCGCTGCCCCACCCGGTGTTGTTCACGAACTCGGTGAAGACGAAGGACGCCGACTGGTGCGAGTCCGGGGAGAAGGCGAGCGCGCCGACGATGACGGCGACCCCGATGACGTGCCACCACACGCTCACGCTGTTGAGCAGCCCGACGATGCGCACACCGAAGGTGTTGAGCAGGCCGTGCAGTACGAGGATGGCGGCGAAGAGCAGGATCGTGCGCTCCTCGGTGACCTGGAAGTCGAACTGCAGATTCAGGTACGCGCCCAGGAACGAGGCGGCGCCGAAGTCGATCCCCGCGGTGACGGCGACCTGGCCGAGCACGTTGAACCAGCCGGTGAACCAGGCCCAGGCGGCGGCCGTGCGGGGCGGCGCCAGGCGGTGCGCCCAGAAGTAGAGCCCCGCGGAGGTCGGGTAGGCGGAGCAGATCTCCGCCATCGCGAGGCCGACGAACAGCGTCATCAGGCCGACCGCGACCCATCCCCAGGTGATCAGGGCGGGCCCGCCGGTGTTCATGCCGAACAGGTACATCGTGAGGCAGCCGGAGAGGACCGAGATGATCGTGAACGAGACCGCGTAGTTGGAGAACGCGGACATGCGGCGCGCGAGCACCTGGGTGTAGCCGAGCTGGGCGAGGCGTTCCTCGTCTGAGCCGGGTGGTGGTTTCATGCACGAGCGTTGCCCACGGCAGGGACATGACACACGTCACGTTTGGCATACGGCACGCATACGACAGCGGGCCCGCCCCCCGAAGGGACGGGCCCGCTGCCGTATTTCAGAGCTCAGTGCTCAGTGCTCGGCACTCAGCGCTCCTGCTCGGACTCAGCTGCGCTTCCAGCGCGGCTTGTCGTCGCGGCGGCCGAAGGAACCGGTGCCGGTGCCGGAGCGGTCGCGGTTGAACGCCGGGCGGTCGTGGCCGCCGGAGCGGGCGCCGCCGGCGGGACGGTCGTCGCGACGGTCACGGTTGAACGGACGGTCGCTGCCACGGTGGCCGCCCGAGGGACGGTCGTCACGGCGGAAGCTGGAGCCGGAGCCCGAACCGCCGCGGTTGTCGTCACGACGGTCGCCGCCACGGAAGCCGCCCGACGGACGCTCGTCACGGCGGAAGCCGGAGCCGGAGCCGCCACGGTCGTTGCGGTCGCGGTTGAAACCGCCGCCACCCTCACGGCGGTCGCCGCCCGAGGGACGGTCGTCACGGCGGAAGCCGGAGCCACCGCCACGGTTGTCGTCACGACGGTCGTTGCCGCGGAAGCCGCCACGGTCGCCGCCCGAGGGACGGTCGTCGCGACGGAAGCCGGAGCCACCGCCACGGTTGTCGTCACGACGCTCGAAGGAACGGCCGCCACGGTCGTTGCCGCGGTCGCGGTTGAAACCGCCGCCACCCTCACGACGGTCGCCGCCACGGAAGCCGGAGCCACCGCCACGGTTGTCGTCACGACGCTCGAAGGAACGGCCACCACGGTCGTCACGGCGCTCACGCTCGTAGTTGCCGCGGTCGTCGCGCTGCGGACGGCTGTACGAGGAACGCTCCTCGCGGGCGGCGGCGGGCGCCTGCTCCGGGACGGAGACAGCGGCCTCGACGACGGCCTCGGCGGCAGCGGCGGCCTCGGCCACCGCGGTCTCCGGGTCGTCGCCACGCTCGCGGGCGGCACGCGCGGTGAGGCGCGAGGCCTCCTCACGCAGCTCGGTCGCGCGACGGGTCGCGCGCTCCAGCTCCTTGGTGAGGTCCTTGACCTCACGCTCGGCCTGGGTCGCCGCGTTGCCCGCGGAGTCCGCCTGCACCTCGGTCATCGAACGGGCGCCGGTGATCTCGGCGACCTCCGGCTCGAAGGTGCCGCCGCCGTTGATGATGTGACGCGAGGCGTCGACGCCCGCGTCCTCCATCAGACGGAAGATCTGACGGCGCTGGTGCGGCAGGGACAGCGAGACGACCGTGCCGGAGCGGCCCGCGCGAGCGGTACGGCCCGAACGGTGCAGGTAGTCCTTGTGGTCACCGGCCGGGTCCACGTTCAGGACCAGGTCGATGCCGTCGACGTGGATGCCTCGCGCGGCGACGTCGGTCGCGACGAGCGCGTTGACGTAGCCCTTCTTGAAGTCCTCAAGAACGCGCGTACGAGCGCCCTGCGTCATGCCGCCGTGCAGTGCGTCGGCCTTCACGCCGGACTCGCAGAGCTGCTCGGCGATGCGGTCGGCGCCCAGCTGGGTGCGGACGAAGATGATCGTGCGGCCCTTGCGCGCGGCGATGGCGGCCGTGACGGGCGCCTTGTCGCGGGGCTTCACGATGAGGATGTGGTGCGTCATGGTCGTGACGTTGCCCTGGGCGCTGTCGACCTCGTGCGTCACCGGGTTGGTCAGGTAGCGCTTGACCAGCGAGGAGATCTCGTTCTCCATCGTGGCCGAGAACAGCATCCGCTGGCCGCCGGCCGGGACCTGGTCGAGCAGCTCGGTGACCTCGGGCAGGAAGCCCAGGTCCGACATCTGGTCGGCCTCGTCGAGCACCGCGATCTGGGTGTTCTCGAGCGAGCAGGCGCCACGGCTGATGATGTCGCGCAGCCGGCCCGGGGTGGCGACGAGGATGTCGACGCCGCGCTCGAGCGCGTAGATCTGGTTGCCCATCGACGTACCGCCGCAGACGACCTTCATCTTCAGGCCGAGCACGTCGCCGTACGGCTGGAGCGCGTCCGCGACCTGCATCGCGAGCTCACGGGTCGGGGTCAGGATGACGCCGCGGGGCTTCTTCTTCTCGGTGCGGCCCTCGGACGCGAGCGTCGTGAGCATCGGCAGACCGAAGGAGAGGGTCTTGCCGGAGCCGGTGCGGCCACGGCCGAGGATGTCCTTGCCGGCCAGGGCGTCCGGGATGGTCGCGGCCTGGATCGGGAAGGGCGAGGTCACGCCGTTCTGGGCGAGCTTGCGGACGATGGCCTCGGGCAGCCCGAGGTCACTGAAGGTGGGACCGGTCTCGGCCTCTTCGGCGTCGTCGGTGGTGTCGGCCTGGGTGGTGTCGGCCTCGGCAGCAGCCTCGGTCGCGGGCTCATCGGCCTCGGCGACGACCTGCTCGGCGGCCTCCACGACGTCAGCGGCCTGGACGTTCTCGACGGTCTCGACGGCGTCGGTGGTCTCGACAGCGGCCTCGACCGCGTCCACCGTCAGCTCGTCGGTCGTCTCGTTCTCGGGCAGGACGGCGTGGTCAGAATGAGAAATGGACATGCGAAATGCGAAACCTTCCGGAGTCTCGGCACGCGCCCGTCAACTCCGTGATTTCGCAATGGACCGCCTCTATGCGGTCAGCCACGGCAAGGGAGAGTACGCGCCACGCGGCGCTCTTCTTTTTCGGCGCCGGGCAAATGGGATCAAACGATCTACCACCATACCCACAGACCCCCCAGAAGGCAAACCACACCCTCAGGGGTGCCTTGGATTCCACCCCCCACGGCCCGTCTCACCTGCGAGGAAGCGGGTTTTGGACAGGGCCTGAACCGTCCCCGCTCGTCCCGGCCCCCGCACGGGACCGCCCCCGCACGGGACCGCCCCCGACGCTAAGCGGGCCCGGCCTCCGGCGAAGGCTCCCGGCTCCTGAGCCCCTGCGAGCGCTCCCCCAGCTGTGCGTCCGGCTTCGGCTCCTCGTGCGCCGACGACGAGGGCTCCGGAGTGGGCTCGGGAGTCGGCGTCGGGTCCGGCTTCGGGGGCTCGGGCGTCGGTGTGGGGCGCGGCGGGTCCGGCTTCGTACGGGTGGGTGTGGGCCGCCCGCCCTTCGTCGGCGCGGCGGGTCCATCGCCACCCCCGGACGCGGAGGCGGAGGCCTGGGCGGCATCGGAACCCGACTCGCCCGCCTTGCCGGAGCGCCCCTTGCCCTTCTTGCCCTTCTTTCCGTGCTTGCCGCCCTTCGCGTCGGCGTGGCCCGCGTCCGGGCCGCCGGCCTCCCCGCCACCCGGCGTGACGCTGCCGCCGTCCGGGGCGGCAGCCGCGCTGCCCCCGCCCGCGGAGCGCGCGGGGCCCGGCTCGCCGCCCCCGTCGTCACCGATGCTCATGCAGCCCGCGGTCGCCATGACGGCCACTGCCGCCGCGGCCAACCGGACAGGAACGTACAACTGGCGCACGGCCGAGCACCTCCGAGGCGCTGAGAAGCGGGGACGTCCTACCCAACTCCCTTGCCCGGCAAGAGGACACGGACGACGACGACCGCCGCCGCCGACCGCCCGCGGCCGTCAGCCGTATCCCAGGGCGTGCAGGCGCTCGTCGTCGATCCCGAAGTGATGTGCGACTTCGTGCACCACTGTGATCTCGGTCTCCGCGACGACCTCCTCGCGCGACCCGCACATGCGCAGCGTCGGCCCGCGGTAGACGGTGATCCGGTCGGGCAGCACTCCCGCGTACCACTCGCCCCGGTCCGTCAGCGGAGTCCCCTCGTAGAGCCCGAGCAGCTCCGGGTCATCGGCGGGCGGTTCGTCCTCCACGAACACCGCCACGTTGTCCATCAACCGCGTCAACTCGGGAGGAATCCGGTCGAGCGCCTCGGCGACCAGTTCCTCGAACTCTTCCCGCGTCATCTCCAGCACACCCCCATTGTCGGCCACCACCCCGCATAGCCGCCTCTCCCCCTGGGCATACCGGCCCAATGGCCCGCGACTTCCGTGCGCCCGCCGCTCTCGTACGCCACTACCGCTCCCGCCACCCGCACCCGGTCGGCGAGCTCATCAGCCCTCCCCATCCGTACGGCCGTGCCGTGGGCCTGATCGCGGTCGTCCTGTTCGGCGCCTGGCTCGGCCTGCTGATCGTCGGCAGCGTGCACGCGCCGGTCGGCCCGATGGACACGCGCATGACGCTGCGCCCCTCGCTCACCGGCGGCACCAAGATCGACGTATCGCCGCTCGGCGCCCTCGAACTGCGCTCGCACATCGCCCCCATCCGCCTGGACGTGGACGTGGACCGCCTGGACCCGGTCCGCTCCCAGGCCCTGGTCGACCACCCCGAGCGGCTCTCCGGCCTCCAGGACGAGGTGACGCAGGACGTCGGTCACGGCACGCTCGACCTGGCCGTACGCTCCTGCGCCGCCGTCGTCGCGGGGGCCACCGCGCTGGGCCTCGCGGTCTACCGCCGCCCGCGCAGGGCCCTGGCGGCGGGCGGTCTCGCCCTCGCGCTGCTCGCCGCGTCGGGCGCGGCGGCGTACGCGACGTGGAACCCGAAGTCGGTCCTGGAACCGAAGTTCTCCGGCCTGCTCAGCAGCGCCCCTTCGGTCGTCGGCAACGCCCGCAGCATCGTGAGCGAATTCGACGTCTACCAGCAGGAGTTGGCACGCCTGGTCACCAACGTGACGAAGCTGTACGACGCGACGTCCACGCTCCCCGCGTACCAGCCGGACCCGTCCACGATCCGCGTCCTGCACGTCTCGGACATCCACCTCAACCCGGCGAGCTGGAAGATCATCGCCTCGCTCGTCGAGCAGTACGACATCAACGTCATCGTCGATTCCGGCGACACGATGGACCACGGGAGCTCCACCGAGAACGGCTTCCTGGACCCGATCGAGGACCTGGGAGCTCCGTACGTGTGGGTGCGGGGCAACCACGACTCCCTCACCACCCAGCGGTACCTGCAGCGCATGAAGAACGTCCACGTCCTGGACGAGGGCGGGGCCGCGACGGTGGCGGGCCTGCGGTTCGCCGGGACGGGCGACCCGCAGCACACGCCGGACCGCTCGGTGCGGGCGGAGGGCAAGCCCGTCGAGGAGATGGCGGGCATCGGCCTCGCCTCCGCCCTGCGCGACCAGCGGGCGGCCGGCACCCCCGTCGACATCGCCGTCGCGCACAACCCCGACGCCGCGCGCGAGACGGACGGCGAGGTGCCGCTCGCCCTCGCGGGGCACGTGCACCACCAGGAGATGGAGGTCATGGACGGCGGGACGCGGCTGCGCGTGGAGGGGTCGACGGGCGGCAGCGGGCTGCGGGCGGTGGAGGGCAAGTACCCGGACCCGGTCGAGACGTCGGTCCTCTACCTGGACCGCGACACCCGGCGCCTCCAGGCCTGGGACGAGATCAAACTGGGCGGCCTCGGACTGACGAAGGCCGAGGTCAGCCGCCATCTGCCGAAGGAGAACCAGCCGGGCGCGACGCCGTCGCCGCCCCCTCCCGGCCGCTCCCCGGGGAGCGGCTCCCCGGCCCCCCGATAACCGTTTTGGCGATAGCTCCCCGCATCCCATATGCTTCTCACGTCCCCGACGCGCTGCAAAGCGCCCAGGTGGGCCCTTAGCCCTCATCGTCTAGTGGCCCAGGACGCCGCCCTTTCAAGGCGGTAGCACGGGTTCGAATCCCGTTGGGGGCACGCAACACCTTGTGCGAGACTAGTGCTCGCACAATGCTTGGTCCTGTGGAGCAGTTTGGAGTGCTCGCCACCCTGTCAAGGTGGAGGCCGCGGGTTCAAATCCCGTCAGGACCGCTTGCGATTCCTTGAATCGCGTGGCTGGGTAGCTCAGTTGGTACGAGCGATCGCCTGAAAAGCGATAGGTCGCCGGTTCGATCCCGGCCCCAGCCACTTCCCCGAAGGCCCCGTCCACTGGACGGGGCCTTCGCCGTTCCCCGGGCACTCCCCCGCCCCCAAAACGAACCCTCACCCCACAGCCGCATGCGCAGCAGGCCTCTCCCGGCCCCCCGGATGCCGGTGGCGCCACACCCAGAAGACCGCGGACGCAACCACCGCCCAAGCCGCCAGCACCAGAAACGGGAACGCGTGCTGATGGTTCCCGAAGTACACCGCCGTGTGCTGCGCGTTCACCGACGCCCCGGGCGGAAGCCACCGCCCGATGTGCCCCAGCACCGACGGCAGCAGCGGCCACGAAACCGCGCCGCCCGACGACGGGTTGCCCAGGAGCACCATCAGCCCCCACGTGGGAATCATCGCCCAGCGCCCGAACATCGTGTTGAACATCGTGAAGACCATCCCCGACGCGAACATCGTCAGCGCCAGGATCAGCCACGACTCGACGAACGGCAGATTCACCGCCCCCAGCCACCAGTCCACCACCGCCGCGATCACGAACCCGCCGAGCAGCGCGTACAGCACCGTGAAGCCGATCCGCTCCGCCGGATTCAGCCCCCGCGCATGCACGCTCAGCTGAATCGCACCGACGAAGCCGATGATCACCGCGGCCAGCGAGATGTAGAAGATCGCGAGCCCCCGGGGATCGCCCTCCTGGAGGGGCTTGATGTCCTTCACCGTGACCGGCACCCCCACCTTCTCGCCCACCTTCGGCGCCGTCTCGGCAAGCACCTGGGCGACCGAGGCCCCGGAAGCACCCGAGACGTCGAACGTCACCTTGTCCCCGGGCGCCACCGCGAGGATCGCGAAGACCTTCTGCTCCTCCACCCCGGTCCGCGCCGCGCCGATGCTGTCGTACTCGTGCACCTCCAGCGACGCGTTCAGCGCCTTCTCCATGCCGTCGAGGAACGCCTTGCCCCGCGTGGCCTCCTGGGCGCCGACCACCGCGGTGGGGATGCGGTGCGGGGTGGGGTTCGCCATGGAGTACGTGTACGAACCCGCGAAGAGCCCCGCTGCGGCGGCCAGGATGAACACCAGCACGATCGCGGGCAGGAAGGGTGACTCCTTGAACGACGACCACCGCTCGCCCCGGGTGGGAGTCCTCCCGTGGGCGCCGTGCTGCTGCTCTTCACGCTCGGACCGGTCGGGCTCCTGCTCAGGGTGAGACATATAAGTACGCTAAACCACCCAAAGAGGACTCACCCACCCTCACCCCCCTAAGTCACCCTCGCTCACCCTCGGCCTCCACCACCTCACGCCCCCTCCGCCGCCAAGCCCGCACCCCGAGCCCCGCGGCCACCAGCGCCACCACCCCCACCAGCAGCACCGAGTCCGGCACGGCCCGGCCCACGCCCCCGGCCCACCGCTCCACGGCGAACGAGTCATCCACGTCGAGCAGACCCGGCAGCGCGGTCGTCCCGTCGTAGGCGAGGAAGAGCGCACCGAGGGCCACGAAGAAGAGGCCCGACAGGAGCGAGGTCGTGTGGAGCTCGAAGCGGCCGATCCGGAAGGCACGCCCCCGCAGCCACCTCCGCCGCCCGAGATCGAAGCGCTCCCAGAGCAGCGCGAGCACGAACAGCGGCACCGCCATCCCCAGCGCGTAGACGGCGAGCAGCAGCCCCCCGTAGACGGGGCTGCCGCTCACGGCCGCCACGGTCAGCACACTGCCGAGGATCGGCCCCGCGCAGAAGCCCGCGAGCCCGTACACCGCCCCCAGCGCGTACACGGACACCGCGGTCGTCGGCCGGATCCGCCCCGAGAGCTCGGCCATCTTCCGCGAGGCGAACCCCATCCCCACGACCTGCAGCACCCCGAGCGCGATGATCAGCCACCCGGCGACGAGCACCAGCTGGTCCCGGTGTCCGAAGAAGAACCGCCCGGCGACCGAACCCGCCGCGCCAAGCGGCACGAGCGTCGTCGCGAGACCGGCGTAGAAGATGCCGGTGCGCGCGAGCAGCCGCGAGGTCGAGTCGATCGAGTACGCGAAGAAGGCGGGCAGCAGCAGGGCGCTGCACGGGCTCACCAGGGCGAGCAGACCGCCCAGGAACGCCGCGAAGTACCCGACGTCGGCGGTCACTTCTCCCCGCCCTTGCCCGAACCGCCCTTGCCCCCGGCGGCGGCCGCCTGCTCGATGGCCTGGTCGAAGACCTCGTCCGGCTGTGCCCCGGAGATGGGCCGCCCGTTGACCAGGAAGGACGGGGTCGACGTGGCCCCCAGGCCGTACGCCTCCTCCTGGTCCTTCTTCACCGCGGCCTTCGCGGCGGCGCTGCCCGCGTCGTCCGTGAAGCGGCCGACGTCCTTGACCCCGGCCTCCTTCGCGAGCTCCTCGAGCCGGTCGCCGCCGAAGCCCTTCTCCTTGGAGCCCTCGGCGTACGCGGCCGCGTGGAACTGCCAGAAGCGGCCCTGCTTGCCCGCGGCCCACGCGCCGCGCGCGGCGGACTCGGAGTCGGCGCCGAAGATGGGGAAGTTGCGCCACTCGATGCGCAGGGTGCCGTCGTCGACGTACTTCTTCACCAGGCCCGGCTCGGTGTCGCGGGCGAACTTGCCGCAGTAGCCGCACTTGAAGTCGGCGTACTCGATGAGCACGACCGGCGCGTCCGCGCGGCCCTGCGCGAGCGGGTCCTTGGCGTCGCGGCGGGCGAGCTTGGCCAGCTCGGGATAGACCCCAGCCTGCGGATCGGCGGAGACGTCCGCCGCGGGCTCCTCCTTCGCGGTGACGGAGGAGGGCTCGTCGGGCTTGGTCGCGCTGTAGGAAGCGGCACCGAGCAGCAGGGCGGCGACGGCCACGCCGGCGCCGATGGCGATGTTCTTCTTGCTGGACTTGCTGGGGTTGCTGGGCTTGCTGGGCGTCTTGGACATGGCTGTGCGGTTCTCCTGTTGCGTACGTCGTCGATCGAGGGACCCCTGGCTGAATCAGCTGGAACAGGGGTCTCCTAGACGCGCAGAACGGAGAGTTCTATCGGCGAGGGCGGCGCGAGCGCGGGTGGCGCGCGGCCCGGCGCGACGGCGAGCACTGCCTGGTCGGCGCCCCAGGAACCGGTCTCCGCATGGGCCTCGTACAGAGCGGGGAGCAGTTCGTGTGCCGCGCTGGGGCGCGGCGGCGCCACCGGACGGCCCCCGCCGTCCTGCTGCCCGCCCTTGCCACAGCCGGGCACGCCGTCGGCCTCGTGGACGAAGTCCGTCGACACAGCAGCCGCGGCCCGCGGCGGTTGGGCCGAAGAACCGGCCGACGCGGCAGACGCGGCGGATGCGGCGGATGCGGGCGCACAGAACACCCCGAGCACGACGAGCAGCACCCCGAGCAAGGGGCACCACGACAGACGCGCACGGGGCAACATGCCCGGAATCGTACGTCCCCGGGCGCCCCGCCAGATAAATCGGTTCGCCACCTTCGAGCGGCGGGTGAGATCCTGGACGCCGTATGTCTACGCAGCCTGCCCTCACCCTCGACACCCTCGCCCCCCGCCTGTCCGAGCTCTCGCTCCGCGACGAGCACCGGATCGGCCGCCGGCTCGAGGGTGCGCGCCGGATCCGCAAGCCCGAAGCACGGGCCTCCGTCATCGCCGAACTCGCGGCGGAAGTCGACAAGGCCGCGGCGCGGATGGCCGAGCGGGGCAGTCGTCTGCCCAAGATCACGTACCCGCAGGAACTGCCGGTCAGCCAGAAGAAGGACGACATCGCGGCGGCGATCCGCGACCACCAGGTCGTGATCGTCGCGGGCGAGACGGGCTCCGGCAAGACGACGCAGATCCCCAAGATCTGCATGGAGCTCGGCCGCGGCCTGCGCGGCATGATCGGCCATACGCAGCCCCGCCGCATCGCGGCCCGCACGGTCGCCGAGCGCGTGGCCGACGAGCTGAACACCCCGCTCGGCGAGGCCGTCGGCTGGAAGGTCCGCTTCACGGACCAGGTGGGCGCCGACACGTACGTGAAGCTGATGACGGACGGCATCCTGCTGGCCGAGATCCAGACGGACCGCGAGCTGCGCGCGTACGACACGATCATCATCGACGAGGCCCACGAGCGGTCCCTGAACATCGACTTCCTGCTCGGCTATCTCGCCCAGCTGCTGCCCAAGCGCCCGGACCTGAAGGTCGTCATCACCTCGGCGACCATCGACCCGGAGCGGTTCTCGCGGCACTTCGGGGAAGCGCCGATCGTCGAGGTCAGCGGCCGTACGTATCCGGTCGAGGTGCGCTATCGCCCGCTCCTCGAAGAGGACTCGGACGACACCGACCGCGATCAGATCACCGCGATCACCGAGGCCGTCGAGGAGCTCCAGGGCGAGGGCAAGGGCGACATCCTCGTCTTCCTCTCCGGGGAGCGCGAGATCCGCGACACGGCGGACGCGCTGAACAAGAAGGCCTTCAGGTTCACCGAGGTCCTCCCCCTCTACGCACGCCTCTCGCACGCCGAGCAGCACCGCGTCTTCCAGCAGCACACAGGAAGACGCATCGTCCTCGCGACGAACGTCGCCGAGACCTCCCTGACCGTGCCGGGCATCAAGTACGTCATCGACCCGGGCACGGCCCGCATCTCCCGCTACAGCCACCGTACGAAGGTGCAGCGGCTGCCCATCGAGGCGATCAGCCAGGCCAGCGCCAACCAGCGCAAGGGCCGCTGCGGCCGTACGTCGGACGGCATCTGCATCCGCCTCTACTCGGAGGACGACTTCGTCTCCCGCGACGAGTTCACGGACGCGGAGATCCTGCGCACCAACCTCGCCTCCGTCATCCTCCAGATGACCGCGGCCGGTCTCGGCGAGATCGAGAAATTCCCCTTCATCGACCCGCCGGACCACCGCAACATCCGCGACGGCGTGCAGCTCCTCCAGGAGCTCGGCGCCCTGGACCCCACGCAGAAGGACCCCAAGAAGCGCCTCACCCAGCAAGGCCGCAAGCTGGCCCAGCTGCCGGTGGACCCGCGTCTGGCCCGGATGGTCCTGGAGGCCGACAAGAACGGCTGCGTACGCGAGGTCATGGTGATCGCCGCCGCGCTCTCCATCCAGGACCCGCGCGAGCGCCCCGCCGAGAAGCAGACGCAGGCCGACCAGCAGCACGCGCGCTTCAAGGACGAGACGTCCGACTTCCTGACCTTCCTGAACATGTGGCGCTACATCCGCGAGCAGCAGAAGGAGCGCGGCTCGTCGTCGTTCCGCCGGATGTGCAAGGCGGAGTACCTCAACTTCCTGCGGATCCGCGAGTGGCAGGACATCTATACGCAGCTGCGTACCGTCGCCAAGCAGATGGGCATCCATCTCAACGAGGACGACGCTCCTGAGCAGCAGGTCCACATCTCGCTCCTGGCCGGTCTTCTCTCCCACATCGGGATGAAGGACGTGAAGGAGTCGAAGGACAGCGATCCCAAGCAGCGCGGCGGGCGGGGCGAGTATCTGGGCGCCCGTAACGCCAAGTTCGCGGTCTTCCCCGGCTCGGCCCTCTTCAAGAAGCCCCCGCGCTTCATCATGTCCGCCGAGCTGGTGGAGACGTCCCGGCTGTGGGCCCGCGTCAACGCGCGCATCGAGCCCGAGTGGGTCGAGCCGCTCGCCCAGCACCTCCTCAAGCGCACGTACAGCGAGCCGCACTGGGAGAAGGACCAGGCCGCGGTGATGGCGGTCGAGAAGGTGACGCTGTACGGCATCCCGCTCGTCACCGACCGCAAGGTGAACTACGGCCGCATCGACCCCGAGGTCTCCCGCGACCTGTTCATCCGCAACGCGCTCGTCGAGGGCGACTGGCGCACGCACCACAAGTTCTTCGCCGCCAACCGCCGCCTCCTGACCGAGGTGGAGGAGCTGGAGCACCGCGCCCGGCGCCGCGACATCCTCGTCGACGACGAGACGCTCTTCGACTTCTACGACCAGCGGGTGCCCGCGGACGTCGTGTCCGGCGCGCACTTCGACTCCTGGTGGAAGAAGCAGCAGCGCGAAGAGCCCGAACTGCTCGACTTCGAGCGGTCGATGCTCATCAACGAGCGCGCCGGTGACGTGTCGAAGGACGACTATCCCGACACGTGGCGGCAGGGGCCGCTCACGTTCAAGGTGACGTACCAGTTCGAGCCGGGCGCGGACGCGGACGGCGTCACCGTCCACATCCCGCTCCAGGTCCTGAACCAGGTCACGGCGGACGGCTTCGACTGGCAGATCCCGGGCCTGCGCGAGGAGGTCGTGATCGAGCTGATCCGCTCCCTGCCCAAGCCCATCCGCCGGCACTACGTGCCCGCGCCCAACTACGCGACGGCGTTCCTGGAGCGGGCGGTCCCTCTCCAGGAGCCGCTGCACGTGACGCTCGCCCGTGAGCTCCAGCGGATGGTCGGCGTGCCCGTCACGCCGGACGACTTCGATCTCACCCGCGTACCGGACCACCTGAAGATCACCTTCCGGATCACCGACGAGCGGCGCAAGAAGCTCGCCGAGGACAAGGACCTGGAGGCGCTGAAACTCCAGCTGCGGCCCAAGGCCCGCAAGGCGCTCTCCCAGGCGGCGGCCGCGACGGCCGAGCGCAGTGGCGGGGCGTCCGTCGAACGCTCCGGCCTCACGGACTGGTCCATCGGCTCCCTCAGCCGCGTCTTCGAGACGCGTCGCGCGGGCCAGCCGGTGAAGGCGTTCCCGGCGCTCGTGGACGACGGCGACACCGTCTCCGTATGCCTCTTCGACACCGAGGCCGAGCAGCAGCAGGCGATGTGGAAGGGCACGCGCCGCCTCATCCTGCGCAACATCCCGGTGAATCCGGCCAAGTTCGTCTCGGACAAGCTGACCAACGCCCAGAAGATCGCCCTGTCCGCGAACCCGCACGGCTCCATCCAGGCGCTCTTCGCCGACTGCGCGATGGCGGCGGCGGACAAGCTGATCGGCGACTTCGGCGGGCCCGCGTGGGACGAGGAGTCGTACCGCAAGCTGTACGAGAAGGTGCGGGCGGAGATCGTCGACACGACGGTCCGCGCGGTCAGCCAGGTCCAGCAGGTCCTCGCCGCCTGGCAGGCCTGCGAGCGCCGTCTGAAGTCGACGAAGAGCCCGACGCTGCTGGCCAACCTGACGGACGTCCGGGCGCAGTTGGACGCCCTCGTCGGCCCCGGCTTCGTCACGGCCACGGGGCTCCGCCGCCTGGCGGACCTGATGCGCTACATGGTGGCCGCCGACCGCCGGCTCCAGCAGATGCCGACGAACGTGCAGCGGGACACCGCGCGCATGGAGAAGGTCCACGAGATGCAGGACGAGTACGCCTGGCTCCTGGAACAGCTCCCGCAGGGCCGCCCCGTCCCGCGGGAAGTCCTGGACATCCGCTGGATGCTGGAGGAGCTCCGGGTCAGCTACTTCGCGCACGCGCTGGGCACGGCGTACCCCGTCTCGGACAAGCGGATCGTGAAGGCGATCGACGCCGTCGCTCCGTGATCACCGGTGCACCCTGGGTGAGTTCGACCGCCGGGCCTGCGCTGCTGTAGAGTCCTGTCTCGCAGCGCAACGCAGCACGAAGCGCCGCAAAGCAAGGTCCTGTGGAGCAGTTTGGAGTGCTCGCCACCCTGTCAAGGTGGAGGCCGCGGGTTCAAATCCCGTCAGGACCGCAGCAATAGAGGGGCCGCACTCACAAGAGTGCGGCCCCTCTTGCATGCCCGCACCACTCGCCCCGACCCGCTCGCCACTCTGCCAAGGTGGAGGCCGCGCCCGCGGCGCAGCCGCAATCCGACACAGCAAATCCCGTCAGGACCGCAGCACGACAGCCGCACTCACAAGAGTGCGGCCCCTCTTGCATGCCCGCACCTTGACTCCGTCACATTCCGCCGGTACCCAGACAACAGGGGACGGGGCGGGACCGCCCCCATCGGGAGGTGGCGTAATGACGGCATCTGCGGCGTCCGCACGGCATGAGACACGCGCTCTGCTGCGGGCCCATCTCTCCGCGGCGACCAGCTATCGCCATCTGACCCGGCACTGCCCGATCTGCCACCGGCTGGAGCGGCTGGCCCTGGAGACCGCCTCAGCCGCCCAGAGCGGCCGTGAGAGCGGCTGCGAGCCCGGGGAGGACGAAAGTCCCCCGAACGCGTGACCAAAGCCGACCCGCGACCCACCCCGGTGGTGGGAGGCTGAGGGGGCGGAGCAGAGCGGAGTGAGCGGGCGCGCGGAGCCAACTCCCCTGCGCGCTCCGGGATCCCCTCTAGCTCAGAGACATCGCGGACAACAAGGCTCACGACGTGTGACGGGTGTCACCGAACTAGTTTTGGAAACCCCCGAACTTACCCCCGCTTTACAACAGGTCAATTTAATATGTGCAATTGCACCACCCGGCACAGGGTCCGCCCAGCCCTCACAAGGGCGGCGGAAGGGTGGCGCCACAGGCTCCCCACAGCGCGCCCCCAGCACCCCTCAGAGACCAACAAGCCCGCTCACGGCGAGGCCCACCAGCACCTTCCGGGCGCACAAAAAAGATCGCGCTGGACCCGGCGGAGTCCAGCGCGATCTCAGACGACTCACCCATGAGGCTCAGGCGTGGGACCCGTTGGGGCGGGACCCGCGTCGTATGTAGCTATAAGTCGGACGTTGCGGCCGGATTGGGGGACCCAGCAGCAGTCGTTCTTTTCGTCCGGGTACTGCGGTTATGCGGTGGATCAGGCCTCGCTGCGCTGCTGCGGGATACCCGCGAGCAGTGCGCGGACCTCAGCCTCGCGGTAACGGCGATGGCCGCCGAGCGTGCGAATCGACGTGAGCTTGCCAGCCTTGGCCCAGCGCGTCACCGTCTTGGGGTCGACGCGGAACATCGTGGCAACCTCAGCCGGGGTCAGCAGCGGCTCGGCATCAGGGGTGCGAGCGGTCATGAGCGGCCTCCTCGGAGAACCGAACCTTCTCGGTTCATTCCTCTAAATTCTGCACCTTGACCCGCGTTGCCCGAAATGGCGGACGCGAGTCGAGTCGGTTATAGGACGAACGGCTTGTCCTCGGCACTACAACTACACCATCCGTCCAGCCACGTCGGCCAAACCGATGGAATTGCCCTCCCAGGTGTCTATCAGCGACGGAAGCCGATGGACCATGCCATAGCGGACAGTCACGCCACAGTGACGATCAGTCACAGAGCGATCAGGAGTCAACAGACCCCCCATAGCGCGCAATGCCGAGTATTCCGCCCAGACATGGACGGAAGGAGCCCTCCCCGGGCTCCTTGTCCTATTTTGGCACGAGGGGGGGCGATGGGCGCAAGGGCCCCGTAAGTGCGGTCCGTCACGCTTGAGACAAAAGCCCGGATCGGGACCTACGTCCCGTGTAGGCGACACGTAGGGATGGCCCACGCACGGCCCGCTGACGCTCAGTTCGAGAACTGACGGTCCCGGACCGCCCGCCATCGCTCCATGAGCCTCGCATACGCCACGCCGGCCCCCTCGCCGTCGCCGCCCCGCAGCGCCTCGATTCCCTCCGCCACGTCCGCGGCCGAGTGGTCCCCGTCGAGCTGCTCCTCGGTCAGGGCGTGCACGAGCCCGCCGTAGTCGAGCTCGACCAGCGAGCGCGGATGGAACTCCTCCAGCCACCGGCCCACGTCCGTGAGCCCGTCGACGAGCGGTCCCTCGTCCACCGTGTCCCGCAGCGTGCGCAGACCGCGGGCCACCCGGCGCCGTGCCTGCACCATCGGCGTCCGGTAGCGAAGGACGGGCGCGCAGTGGGCCGCCGCATCGCCCTCCTCGTGCCCCTCCTCGTATGCCTTCTCGTATCCCTTCTCGAACTGACGCTCCTCGTCCGAGACGAGCACGAACCAGTTCAGCGGCACCTGCCACGTCGCCGTACGGATCCACGGGCGCGCGTCCGGGTTCCGTGCGAGCCAGTGTTCGTAGTCCGCGGCCGTCTGGCGGCGCACCACCGGCGGCAGGACCGCGTCGAGCACCGGCGCCGGCAACTGCCCCGCCAGCTCCCCCAGGGCCTGCCAGCCCCGCAGCCTGGTGCGCCAGGGGCAGACGCACACCACCCCGTCGGTCTCCACCACGAACGCGTCGCTGCTCTCGTGCACCGGCACGGGCACCGGCGGCGTGGGCAGCAAGTCGGCCAGAGATCGCCGCAGTTCGTCCTGGTACGAGGGGCGGTCGGCGCGACGCGCGTAGCGGGCCCAGTGGCCGCGCTCGGCTTCGGGGAACGCGGCGAGTGGCTCATAGACACGCAAGTAGGACGCGTACGGAACGACCAACGAAGACACCTTGGGCACGGCTTGCTCCCTCCCCCGCGTACCGGCTGGAAAACACTGCAAATCGTGCCATGGCCGAACTCCGCCGTACCCCTGACTGCGCCGGGAGAGGGTGATCCTCGGCACTGCGCGGCCACCGGGTTCTTCCAGGCTCTAGTCTCATGCCCATCGGGCCCCGCCACCCGCACGGGCGCCCGCCCAACCGCCGCCACTTGACCGGGAGTCACCACAGTGACCGAAGCAGACAACGGCGTCCTGCACACCCTGTTCCACTCGGACCAGGGCGGCCATGAGCAAGTAGTGCTCTGCCAGGACCGTGCCAGCGGCCTCAAGGCCGTCATCGCCATCCACTCCACCGCCCTGGGCCCCGCCCTCGGCGGCACGCGCTTCTACCCGTACGCGAGCGAGGAAGCCGCCGTCGCGGACGCGCTGAACCTCGCGCGCGGCATGTCGTACAAGAACGCCATGGCCGGTCTCGACCACGGCGGCGGCAAGGCCGTGATCATCGGGGACCCCGAGCAGATCAAGAGCGAGGAGCTCCTCCTCGCCTACGGCCGCTTCGTCGCCTCGCTCGGCGGCCGCTACGTGACGGCGTGCGACGTCGGTACGTACGTCGCGGACATGGACGTCGTCGCGCGCGAGTGCCGCTGGACGACCGGACGCTCCCCCGAGAACGGCGGCGCGGGCGACTCCTCCGTACTCACCGCCTTCGGTGTCTTCCAGGGCATGCGGGCCTCGGCCCAGCACCTGTGGGGCGACCCCTCGCTGCGTGACCGCAAGGTCGGCGTCGCGGGCGTCGGCAAGGTCGGCCACCACCTCGTCGAGCACCTCCTGGCGGACGGCGCCGAGGTCGTGATCACCGATGTGCGCGAGGAGTCCGTGCGCCGCGTCACCCACAAGCACCCGGCCGTGACGGCCGTGGCGGACACCGAGGCGCTCATCAGGGTCGAGGGCCTGGACGTGTACGCCCCCTGCGCGCTGGGCGGCGCCCTGAACGACGCCTCCGTGCCGGTGCTCACCGCGAAGGTGGTCTGCGGCGCGGCCAACAACCAGCTCGAACACCCGGGCGTGGAGAAGGACCTCGCCGACCGCGGGATCCTCTACGCGCCCGACTACGTGGTGAACGCCGGCGGCGTGATCCAGGTCGCCGACGAGCTGCACGGCTTCGACTTCGACCGGTGCAAGGCCAAGGCGTCCAAGATCTTCGACACGACTCTTGCCATATTCGCTCGTGCGAAGGAAGACGGCATTCCGCCGGCCGCCGCGGCCGACAGGATCGCCGAGCAGCGGATGGCGGAGGCCCGTATCCGCTGATCCCGCAGGTGCCGCGAAGGGGCCCCGCCGACGTGCGCGAGAGACAAGACTCACCCCCGTCGGCGGGTCGCCCGGCAAGAAGAGGTTAAAATCGCAGTTGACCAGCGAGGACAGGGCTCCTCGCGGGTTCTGCGCCGAGGCGCGTCCTGCGGGCGACGTACCGTATGGCCGCAGGAGCAGGTACCGTGGAAGCCCTACGGACCGGCCTCTCCACGGAGAGCCCGTTCCTGATCATGAACGCGTGTCAAGACTCTGGGGTCACCAAGCCCCATATCCGAGGGGGTCGAGCCATGGGGCGCGGCCGGGCAAAGGCCAAGCAGACGAAGGTCGCCCGCCAGCTGAAGTACAGCAGCGGCGGGACTGACCTCTCGCGTCTGGCCAATGAGCTGGGCGCTTCGACTTCGCAACAGCCGCCGAACAGCGAGCCGTTCGAAGACGACGACGAGGAAGAAGACGACCCGTACGCCCAGTACGCGGATCGCTATAACGACGACGAGGACGAGGACTCTTCCGACGAGTCCGACTCTTCGCCGCAGCGCCGCGGCGCTTGACCTCGTTGCATTCGCAGCACTTGCAGTATTCGCAGTTCTCGTAGCAACTGCACTTCACCCGGTCCGGGGTGGTCACCACACCGGACCGGGTTTTGTGCTGCCCTGCGGGCCGCCGCACGGGCCTACTTCGCGTAGTCACCGATGAGCTCGGCGCCCGTCGTGTGCTCGCCGCGCTCGGTGATCTCACCGGCGATCCAGGCGTCCACGCCACGGTCGGCGAGGGTCGCCAGGGCCGCGTCGGCGGACTCCTCGGGGACGATCGCCATCATGCCGACGCCCATGTTCAGCGTCTTCTCCAGCTCCAGGCGCTCGACCTGACCGGCCTTGCCGACGACGTCGAAGACCGCGCCGGGCGTCCAGGTCTCGCGGTCGACGATCGCGTGCAGACCGTCCGGGATGACCCGGCCCAGGTTCGCCGCGAGGCCGCCGCCCGTGATGTGGCTGAAGGCGTGGACGTCCGTGGTGCGGGTGAGCGCCAGGCAGTCCAGGGAGTAGATCTTGGTGGGCTCCAGGAGCTCCTCGCCGAGCGTGCGGCCGAACTCCTCGACCCGGCGGTCCAGGGACCATCCCGCGCGGTCGAAGACCACGTGCCGGACGAGCGAGTACCCGTTCGAGTGAAGACCGGAGGCCGCCATGGCGATCACCGCGTCACCCTTACGGATGCGATCGGGTCCGAGCAGGCGGTCGGCCTCGACCGCGCCCGTGCCGGCGCCCGCCACGTCGAAGTCGTCCGGGCCGAGGAGGCCCGGGTGCTCGGCGGTCTCGCCGCCGATGAGGGCGCAGCCCGCGAGCACGCAGCCCTCGGCGATGCCCTTCACGATGGCCGCGACACGCTCGGGGTGGACCTTGCCGACGCAGATGTAGTCGGTCATGAAGAGCGGCTCGGCGCCGCACACCACGATGTCGTCCATGACCATCGCGACCAGGTCGTGCCCGATGGTGTCGTACACGCCGAGCTGGCGGGCGAGGTCGACCTTCGTGCCGACGCCGTCGGTGGCGGAGGCGAGCAGGGGGCGCTCGAAGCGCTTGAGGGCGGAGGCGTCGAAGAGTCCGGCGAAGCCGCCGATGCCGCCGAGGACCTCGGGGCGCTTCGTCTTCTTCACCCACTCCTTCATCAGCTCGACGGCGCGGTCGCCCGCTTCAATGTCGACGCCTGCGGAGGCGTAGCTGGCACCGGTGCCCGTGTGCGAAGCACGCTCAAAAGACTCAGTAGGCATGGGGGATGAGAGCTTTCGTGTCGTTACTACGGGTGGCTTACGGGCGACGGATCGCGTCGGCCGCTGCCGTGGACGCCGGTCCGGCGGCCAGCTCCGTCTCCAGGAGCTGCTTGCCGAGCAGCTCGGGGTCGGGGAGGTCCATCGGGTACACGCCGTCGAAGCAGGCGCGGCACAGGTTCGGCTTGTCGATGGTCGTGGCCTCGATCATGCCGTCGATGGAGATGTACGAGAGGGAGTCGGCGCCCATGGACTTGGCGATCTCGTCGATCGTCATGCCGTTGGCGATGAGCTCGGCGCGGGTCGCGAAGTCGATGCCGAAGAAGCAGGGCCACTTCACGGGCGGCGACGAGATCCGGATGTGGATCTCGGCGGCTCCGGCCTCGCGGAGCATCTTGACCAGGGCGCGCTGGGTGTTGCCGCGGACGATCGAGTCGTCGACGACGACAAGACGCTTGCCCTTGATGACTTCCTTGAGGGGGTTCAGCTTGAGACGGATGCCGAGCTGGCGGATCGTCTGCGAGGGCTGGATGAAGGTCCGGCCCACGTAGGCGTTCTTGACGAGGCCGACGCCGAAGGGGATGCCGGAGGCTTCCGCGTAACCGACCGCGGCGGGCGTTCCCGACTCCGGGGTCGCTATGACGAGGTCGGCTTCCGCCGGAGCTTCCTCGGCGAGTTTTCGGCCCATCTCGACGCGCGAGAGGTAGACGTTCCGGCCGGCGATGTCGGTGTCGGGGCGCGCCAGATAGACGTACTCGAAGACACAGCCCTTGGGCTTCGCTTCCGCGAATCGGGACGTTCGCAGTCCGTTCTCGTCGACCGCGATGAACTCGCCGGGCTCGACCTCGCGGACGAAGCTGGCGCCGCAGATGTCGAGCGCCGCGGACTCCGATGCGACGACCCAGCCGCGCTCCAGGCGGCCGAGGACCAGCGGGCGGATGCCCTGCGGGTCGCGGGCCGCGTACAGCGTGTGCTCGTTCATGAAGACGAGGGAGAAGGCGCCCTGCACGTCCGGCAGGACCTTGGTGGCGGCTTCTTCGATGGTCAGCGGCTTGCCGTCGTCGTCCACCTGACCCGCGAGGAGAGCCGTCACCAGGTCGGTGTCGTTGGTCGCCGCGACCTGGGTCGCGCGGCCGTTCTCCTTGGGCAGGGCGGCGACCAGCTCGGCGAGCTGGGCCGTGTTGACGAGGTTGCCGTTGTGCCCGAGCGCGATGGAGCCGTGCGCGGTGGCACGGAACGTCGGCTGGGCGTTCTCCCAGACGGAGGCCCCGGTGGTCGAGTAGCGGGCGTGACCGACCGCGATATGACCCTGGAGCGAGCTGAGAGAGGTTTCGTCAAAGACCTGGGATACGAGCCCCATGTCCTTGAAGACAAGGATCTGGGAGCCGTTGCTGACCGCGATTCCCGCGGACTCCTGGCCTCGATGCTGGAGGGCGTACAGCCCGAAGTAAGTGAGCTTGGCGACCTCTTCACCCGGAGCCCAGACACCGAAGACGCCGCAAGCGTCCTGGGGGCCCTTCTCGCCGGGGAGCAGATCATGATTGAGTCGACCGTCACCACGTGGCACGACACCGAGTGTAGGCGAGATCGACCACTGGTCCGAATTGGGGATACGGACCCCGCACGGAGCGTGATGACACCGCCGGTGCGTACGGGGTGACGCGCGTCGGTGCGTACGGGGAGTACGAAGCCCTTGTGAACAGGTGAGCGGGAGCGTTGACAGGGGCGGGCGGGTCCCGTGAAGCTCCTGGTCCATGCCCCTGCTGCCCCTCGATGACCCGTCGGTCGTCCTTGTGGAGCGCCGCCACGTCGACCTGGTCCGTGTCGCGAGCGCCATCTGTCGCAGCGCTGTCTGAGCTCACTCTCCGTCTACTTTTTCCCGACTTCGGGTACGTGCCCTCCGCCGCGCCGTGCCCCGTTCAGGAGCGCAGCCATGTCAGCGACGTCCTCGTCCCCCCAGTACTCCCGATCGTCCCGGTCCGCCCTGTCCCGACGCGCCTTCGGGGGCGCGGTGGGTGCCGGTGCCGCTGCCGCCGCGGTGGGCCTGCCCGCCACGGCCGAGGCCCAGGAGCGGCCCTTCCGCGCCGCCCCGCACCGCGGCGCCAAGCGGCCGAACATCCTCTTCATCCTGGGCGATGACCTCGGCTGGGCCGATCTGTCCTCCTACGGGGCGCCGCACATCAAGACCCCGAACCTGGACCGCCTCGCGCGCCAGGGGGTGCGCTTCACCGACGCCTACGCGGGGTCCGCGACCTGCTCGCCGACCCGCTTCAGCCTCTACACGGGCCGCTTCCCCGGCCGTACTAAGGGCGGGCTCGCGGAGCCCATCGCGGACAAGTCGGCCGGGCTCGAACCGACGCATCCCACGCTCGCCTCGCTGCTGCGGGACGCCGGGTACGCGACGGCCCTGATCGGCAAGTGGCACTGCGGCTACCTGCCGGACTACTCGCCCACGAGATCGGGCTGGGACGAGTTCTTCGGGAACTTCGGCGGGGCCCTGGAGTACTACTCGAAGCTGGGGCTCGGCGGTGAGTACGACCTCTACGAGGGCGACGCCGAGTACAAGGACCTGCGCTACTACACGCGCATCCTGACCGAGCGGGCGAGCGAGTACGTCCGGCGGGACCACGGCGACAAGCCCTGGCTGCTCAACCTGAACTTCACCACCCCGCACTGGCCGTGGATAGCCGACGGGGACACCGAGGAGAGCGCCGAGATCGTACGGCGGATCAGGGCGGGCGAGCAGGGCGCGCTCTGGCATCAGGACGGCGGCTCCGTCGAGAAGTACACGGAGATGGTCCAGGACCTGGACCGGTCGGTCGGCGAGGTCCTCAAGGCCCTGAAGAAGTCCGGGCAGGAGAAGGACACCCTCGTCTTCTTCGCCTCCGACAACGGCGGCGAGCGCTTCTCGTACAACTGGCCCCTGTCGGGCAACAAGGCCTCCCTCCAGGAGGGCGGCATCCGCGTGCCGACGATCGTGCGCTGGCCCGCGCGGCTCGACGGCGGGCAGGTCAGCCACGAGCCGGTGTTCACCCCCGACTGGACGGCGACGCTGCTCGACGTCGGCGGGGCGCGGCCCGATCCCGCGTACAAGCTGGACGGGACCAGCCTCGCGCCCTATCTGCTCAAGGGCGAGGAGCTGGCGGAGCGTGAGCTGTTCTGGCGGGTGCGCGGGGAGCGGGCGCTGCGGCGCGGCCAGTGGAAGTACTACCGGGGCAAGGGCGGCAAGGACCAGCTCTTCAACCTGGCGGCGGACCAGCGGGAGCAGGCCGACCGGGCGCAGGACGAGCCGAAGCGGCTCGCGGCGCTGAAGGCGGCCTGGGAGAAGACGGACAAGGGGCTGCTGCCGTATCCGGCTGCCTGAACCTGGTTTCTCCCTGTTCCCGGGGCCGCTGCCTGAACTGGGCCTTAAGCGCGGCCTAAGAAGCCTTCCCAGGGGTTCGCGTGGACCGAAGTGATCGCTAGCGTGCCTGGCGCGCGCCCAAGTCGATCTACAGATCCGCTTGATCTACAGGTCCGCGCGAACCCCACCCGGAAGGTCCCCCATGAAGCCGTCCCCGCGCCTCTGTCTCATACCGGCCGCCGTGGCCGCCGCCCTGACCGCCGCCGCCGCAGCTCCCGCGCCCGCCGCCGACGAGCCGGAGCGGCGCGTCCAGGTCGCCATGGTGAACTTCACGGACAGCCGCATCCCGGACGCGGGCAAGCTCGAAACCGCCCTGAAGGACAACTACTTCGGCGCCACCGGCTCCCTCACCTCGTACTACAACGAGGTCACCGGAGGCGCGACCACCTTCAAGGCCGCCGGGGACGACGGGATCGCCGGGCCCGTCGACATCGACCTCGCGGCGACCGGCTGCGACACCGGCAAGATCAACGACCTGACGCGCAAGGCGCTCGCCGCGAAGGGCGTGTCCGAGGACAGCTACGACCATCTGTCGCTCGTCTTCCCCTCGGAGAAAGCAGGCTGCGACTGGCTCGCGCTCGGCACCGTCGGCGGCGGCACCACCTGGATGCCCATCGGCGCGGACGGCAAGATGTCGATGACGGCGCTGGTCCACGAGTTCGGCCACAACTTCGGCTACAGCCACCACATGCGTCTTCGCTGCCCCGACGGCGACCTGGGCGAGGGGTGCGAGGAGGACGGCACCAGCCACAAGACCCCGATGGGCGGCGGCGGTTGGGAGGCCGGGCTCACCTCGCCCGAGCTCCTGCACAACAAGTGGCTGACGGGCGGCGAGGTCGCGAAGGCCGACAAGTCGGCGACCTACACGCTGCGTCCGCTGTACGGGAAGGGCAGCGGGGTCCGCGCTCTAGACATCCCGCTGGGCGACGACCGCCTGGTCGTGGAGCTGCGGCACGAGTCCGGCACCGTGGACGGCGAGGTCCAGGGCGTGCACGCCTACCGGGTGCCGGACGGGGACTACGCGAAGTCGGCGCTCATCGACCCGACCCCGGACGCCGACGAGTCCACCGGCGGCGACGCCCCGGCCGACGCGGACGCGCTCAAGGCGGGGGCGAAGCTTTCGGACGAGGCCCAAAAGGTCGAGGTCGAGGTCACGAAGGCGGGGGCGGAATCGGCGACCGTACGGGTGAGCCTGGACGGGGTGGCGGCGGCGGCTCCGGCGAAGGCCCCCGAGCCCACGAAGAGCGAGCCCGCGGGCGCCGCCAACGACGCGCGCCCCGAGGGCAGTTCCAACGACGCGCGCCCCGAAGGCAGCTCCACCGAGCTCGCCGAGACCGGCGGCGACTCCGAGACCACGCTCGCCTACTCCGTCGGCGGCGGCCTGCTGCTCGCCTTCGGCGGCGCGTTCCTGCTGAAGTCCCGCACCCGCAAGGCCGCTACTTCTGCTTCTCCTGCTTCAGGTCGGCATTCGCGCTGACGACCGTACCGTCGGCGGCGGTGAGCGAGAGCCCGCCGTCGCTCAGCCGGTAGCTCACCTTGCCGTCGAAGAGCTTGAGGAGCTTCTTCTCGGTCTCCCCCGCGGCTCCCTGGCACATCATCCGGGTGGTCCGGGGAGCGCCGAGGGTGATCTGCCCGTCCTTCACCTCGGCCTTGGCGGTGACGCTGTTGCAGCCGAGGTTGCCGCGGACGGTGCCGTCCTTGCCGAAGGTCAGATGGGCCTTGCCGTCCACTTCCTTCGGCAGGGGCGCCGTGGCCTTGCGGTCTCCGACGGCGTTCACGTTCCACTTCGTGCCCGTCAGCGGGGTGTCCGGCTTGGAGGTGAGGGCCACGCGGTCTCCCTTGTCCGTGGTGAGCGTCAGCTTGTCGCCGTCGACGGCGGCCTTCAGCTCGCCTTTGCCGATGGCGCCCTTGAGGGCGCTCTCGAAGTCCAGCTCGTCGCAGCCCCGCTTCGTGGAGAGGGCATTGGCGAAGCCGACGGTGTCGCCGTCCATCGACACGTCCGCGGTGAAGCCGTTGCAGCCGTAGTTGCCCTCGGCCTTGCCCTTGTCGCCGATCTTGACGTACGCGTCGCCGGGGGCCTGCTGCTTCTTGCCGTCCACCGTGAGGCTCTCGACGCTCCAGTGGACGCCGGTGAGGTTCGGTCGGGACCCGACGGACCCGCTGCCGGAGCCGGTCTCGGTGCCGCACGCGGTGAGCATGCCCGCGGCGGCCAGGGCCATGACGGTCGGAGTCAGTCGTTGCTTCTGCATGCCGCTGTGACGGGACAAGTGGGTGATCTGGTTCCCCTCCGGTCCGCCGATGGGGTCCCCTCCGGTCCGCCGATGGGTTCCCCGCCGGCTCCCCGGCGCGGCCCGGCTAGCTCATGACCGGCAGCAGCCCCGCCAGATCCGCCCGCTCCCCGCTCGCGCTGATCTTCGCCGCGTCCAGGGCCGTCTTCCAGTCCGTGCGCCCGGTCGCGAGGCGGATCCAGGTGAGCGCGTCCGTCTCGACGACGTTCGGCGGGGTGCCGCGGGTGTGCCGGGGCCCTTCCACGCACTGGACCACGGCGAACGGCGGGATCCTGACCTCGACGGCGCCGCCGGGTGCCTGCACGGCGAGGGCGTCGGCGAGCAGCCGGGTGCAGGCGGCGAGGGCCTGCCGGTCGCAGGGGACGTCCAGGCCCGGCACCGCGTCGTTCAAGTCGTCGGTGTGGACGATGAGTTCGACCGTACGCGTGACCATGAAGTCGTCCAGGGTCATCGCCCCGAACCGGGTGGGCATGAGCCGCCCGGCCGTGACGTCGGGCAGCGCGGCCTCGAATTCGGCGAGCGTGCGCCCGTACAGCTCGCCGAGATCCTCCTGCGCGGCGAACGCCCGCACCGCCTCGTCCACCTGGCCCGCGGCCGAGGCGGTCGCGAACGGCCAGTCGAGCAGGGCCACTTCGCGTGCCGGGGGCTCCGGCATGGCGAGGAAGCGGGTGGCGCCGCCGAGCGCCATCGTGAGGTGCGCGGCCAGCTCGCGGACGCTCCAGCTCCCGAGCCGGGTCGGCAGGGCGAGCTGCGCGGGCTCCAGGGCGCCGACCGCTTCCCGTACGTTCCCGAACTGGGCGAGCACGGCGGTGCGGATCTTGGCGGAGTCGTACGAGCGCGTGCGCTTCTTGGCCGGTGGCATGGGCCGAGCCTAATTCTTCCCGGGGTACCCCTGGAGACCCTTTTCCACCTGGCCGAAGACGCGCTCGGCGGACGCGACGCAGTCCTTCGCGATCTCGTCGAGCGGGTCGCCGGCGAGGGTGCGCCGGTGGTTCTCCATGATGAGCGCGTTGCGGGCGCCGATCAGCTGCGAGGCGGCGACGCGGGCGAGGAGCGGGTCGCCCGTCTCCTCGGCGAGCGCGTCCGTGAGGAGCTGGACGCTGCTCATGTGGAAGCCCACCATGCGGTGCGCGAGGGTCGGCGTCTCGCTGATGAGCTGGCGCACCTTCAGGGCGCGCGGGTCGGGGCTGAGGCCGATCGAGGGGTCGTGCCCGGCGATCTGCTCCAGGAACTGGCCGCGCATCGCGGCGACCGCGGACTCCCCCGGCTGCCGCTCGCGCACCGCGCGGGCCGGGTCGCCGACGTGCTCCTCCATCGGGCTGACGATCGCGCCTTCCTTGGTGCCGAAGTAGTTGAAGACGGTCATCTTCGACACCTCGGCGGCCTCGGCGATCTCCGCGACGGACACGTGGTCGAAGCCGCGCTCCGAGCAGAGGTCCACAGCTACCCGCCAGATCCGCGAGGCGGTCTGCCTCTTCTTGCGCGCACGCAGCCCCAGCTCGTCAGTCATGCAGGTCACGGTACCGGGGCGGCTTCTTCCCGCACCGTGAACGTCTCGCCGCCCGCGGGCACTCCGACGCCCCGCCAGCGGAACGGCACACCCCGCGCGGTGCCCAGGTCGGGGCCGTCCATCAGCTGGAAGTGCACGTGGGGCTCGGTGGAGTTGCCGGAGTTGCCGCAGCGGGCCATGACCTGCCCGGCCCGGACCTCGTCCCCGGCACGCACCGCGAGCGAGCCGCGCTGCACGTGGGCGTACATGGCGTACGTCCCTTCGCCGAGGTCGAGCACGATGTGGTTGCCGACTACGCGGCGGGCCCCGCCCACCGCCCTGCCGACGCCCTCGACCACGAACAAGTAGAGGTACGCGAGCAGGGAGTTGCGGCTGAGGTGGTCACGCTGGCCGTCCTCCGCGTGGACGACGGTGGCGTCGGCGACGGCGACGAGGGGTGCCCCGAAGGCAGGGAAGGCGCGATTGCCCCGCGCGATGGGCCAGAGCCAGGCGAAAGCGGGACGCTCCCCGCCCTCGGGCTCCGCCACGATGTCGATGGCGTAGGTCTGCCCGAGGGCGTGCGTGCCGTGGCTCGGCACCTTGTCAGCGGGGCTGTTCAGCGCGGACCAGCGGCCGGTGACGGGCGGATCCGTCTCCACGGTGGCCGGAGGATCTGCCGCTATCTCCCTGTTGACGGAAGCGCGCCGCGCGAGGGCGATCACGATCACCCCGACGATCGGGATCCAGCCCACCCAGTACGGGTAGGGCAGGTCCACGAAGAACCCGGCGATCACTTGGCCCATGACGTACAGGACCAGCAGGTACTGGAGCCGGACGGCGAATGCGCGCTGACGTACAGACATGGTGCGTGAACCCCCTCATATGGGTGATCGATCCCCGAACACCCCCGCACTGCTGGTCAGCGGACAACACTGGCCGTTGCCCAGGGAGGAGTGCAACATGACAGTCATGGCCGAGCACACATCTCAGATGTCGGTGGAGGAGTTCGAGCAACTCGCACGATTCGCCGAGAAGCAGTTCGAGGGCGTCAGGTTGGAGTTCGTCAACGGGCGGATCGGGGTCAAGAACGTGCCGGATGGAGATCACGTCGAGATCGTGACGTGGCTGCAGGAGCAGTGCATGCAGCACCGGCCGGACCTGAGCTTGTACAGCGCGGAGCACGGGTTGACGATCGGGACGTACCGGAAGGGCCGCGCGCGCCCGGACAGCTCGCTCGCCCCCAAAGGCTATTTCAAGGGCCGCCGCGACTGGGCCGACGCCAGCGGTGTGCTCATGACGGTCGAGGTCACGTCACACGACGCCGACACGCACCGTCGGGACCGCGAGGAGAAGCCCGCCGCCTACGCGGCGGCCGGCATCCCGGTGTACCTGCTCATCGACCGCGAGTTCGGCAAGCTGGTGGTCCACAGCGGCCCCGACGCCCAGACCGGCGCCTACACCGATGTCCACGAGCTGCGACTGGGATCCGCCGTGGACCTGCCGGACCCGGTCGGCTTCAAGCTCGACACCGCAGAACTCCTCGACTTCCTCGGCTGACCGACGCCGACGCCGAAGGCCCCGTCCGACGACCTGAAGT
>NZ_JBHUZJ010000067.1:0-55328 GCF_042667685.1 Streptomyces sp. NPDC057302
CCCATCGGCGTGTGTGTGCGGCGGCCGGGTCGTACTGCTGTTCCTCTAGGCCGCTAGGCCGCGTACTCGTGGATGTCCTTGACTACCGAGAAGCCCAGGCCGTACGCGCTCATGCCGCGCCCGTAGGCGCCCAGGGGCACGCCCTCCTGGGTGGACCCGGCCAGCACCCAGCCGAACTCGGACTCTCGGTAGTGGAACGAGGTCGGCACCCCGTCCACCGGGAGCGAGAGCGTCGACCAGTCCTCGCCCTGCAGATCGTCCGCGAGGACCCAGGCCGTCTCGGTCTGCTGGTCCAGCCAGTCGTCACGCAGGGTGTGGTCCATCTGCTGGGGCCAGGTGAAGGACAGCAGCCCCACTCCGGCGAGCCAGGCCGCGGACGACACCGACGTCGCCTCCAGCAGGCCCGTGCCGTCCGGGCTGCGCCGCACCGGGTTGGCCGCGACGGTCACCACGACCGCGAAGCGCTCCTTGTCGCTGTTCCCGAAGGGTCCGTCACTCCGTACCGACGGCTCATCGCCGTGCCCGATGGAGCCGTGCTCCACCGCGCCGTCCGCGGCGGTGCCGACCTGCATCAGCCAGCGCTCGCCCGTGAAGGCCTCGTCGAGGCCGTACCAGGGGAAGGGCGCCAGCAGATAGCTGTCGACCGTGCGCCGGGCGGAGGGCATCGCTTGCGCGCTGCCGTCCGCGGCCGGCGCCTGTGCGCCTACGCGACTTGTCGTCTCCATGTACCCGGCCGCCTCCTCGTTCTCATCGGTCCGCAGGGCCCGCCCCCCTCGGGCGTCCTCAGCCGGACAACAAGGCAGGATAGCCACACCCGTTCCGGAAGCTGGGACACCGGTAGGCGGAAGGGTGTCTAAAAGAGAGCGCCCCGGGGCGCGTTCAGCGGCGCGCTCAGGGGCTCGTCGGGGGCGTGCCGGAGGCTTTCCGGGGGTGCCTCGGGGAGGTCAGGTGGCGTCCGCGTCGAACGGCGGATGGTCGGCGGGAGCTGCCTTCTCGGACTTCTCGGGCTTCTTGTCCATGTCGATACGGCCGTCGTTCTTGGCCATGTCGATGCGGCCGCCCGAAGCGGTGCCGGACGCGCCGTCCGCGCCTTCGCCGTCGGACGATTCACTCTCTCGCCCGTGCACGGCGTCCGTGACCTCGGCCATCTCCTTCTTGAGGTCGAAGCCGTTGCGGATTTCCTTCAGGCCGAGCTCGTCGTTGTCGAGCTGCTTGCGGATGAAGGTCTTCGGATTCAGGTCCTCGAACTCGAAGTCCTTGAATTCCGGGCCGAGTTCACTGCGTATGTCCGCCTTGGCACTGTCCGAGAATTCCCGGATCTTGCGGACGGTCCGCGTCACGTCCTGAATCAGCTTGGGCAGCTTGTCCGGGCCGAAAACGAGCACAGCGAGGATGATCAGCGCCACTACCTCGAGCGGGCCAATGTCTGAGAACACCTTGAGCTCCTTGCCATCCGGACCGGGTCCACGGTACCCGGCGTTCCTGTCCGTCGGGTAGCCGCTGGGCGACAGACGTGGATCAGTTGCCGCCCGAGGCGCCGAGCACGAGCGTCACTTTCCGGTCCTTTCCCGCGCGCTGGACCGTCAATTCGAGGCTGTCCTTCGGGCGGTGGGCGCGGATCTTGACGATGAGTTCGTCGCCGGAATGGATGCGCTGGCCGTCCACTTCGGTGATGACGTCGCCCGCCTCGATGCCCGCACGGTCGCCGGGTCCGCCCTTGTTCACGGCGGGGCCGCCGTCCTTGCCCTTCTCGCCGACGCGGGCGCCGTCACCCGTGTACTCCATGTCGAGCGTGACACCGATCACAGGGTGCGTGGCCTTACCGGTGTTGATCAGCTCTTCGGCTACCCGCTTGCCCTGGTTGATGGGGATGGCGAAGCCGAGGCCGATGGAACCCGACTGGCCGGCGCCGGGCTCCGCGCTGTCGTCGGCGGAGCGGATGGCGCTGTTGATGCCGATGACGTGCGCCTGGGCGTCGACCAGCGGGCCGCCGGAGTTGCCGGGGTTGATGGGCGCGTCGGTCTGGAGCGCGTCGACGTAGCTGATGTCGCTGCCGTCGCCCTTCTCGCCGCCGGCCGTGATGGGGCGCTCCTTGGCGCTGATGATGCCGGAGGTGACGGTGTTCTCCAGGTCGAAGGGGGCGCCGATGGCCACCACGGGGTCGCCCACCTGGACGTTCTCGGAGTTGCCGAGGGGCAGGGGCCGCAGCCCGCGCACGCCGGAGACCTTGACCACGGCGAGGTCGTACCCGGAGTCGCGGCCGATGACCTCCGCCTTGGCGGTCTCGCCGCCGCTGAAGGTCACCGATATCTCGCCGCCGGTCCCCGCGGGTTCGACCACGTGGTTGTTGGTGAGGATGTGGCCCTTGCCGTCGAGCACGAAGCCGGTGCCGGTGCCCTGTGCGTCGTCGCCGCTGACGTGCAGGGTCACGACGCCGGGCAGCGAGCTCGCCGCGATCCCGGCGACGCTGTCCTTGGCCCGCGCCTTGTCCTGCGACTTCGCCTGCGGCAACTCGATGTCCGAGCCACCGCCATTGCGCTCGAAGTAGGCCCCGACGGCCCCACCGATACCACCGGCCACGAGCGCGATGACAGCAATCCCCACCAGAACGATCCGCCGCCCCCGCTTCTTCTCCCGCACCTCATCAACAGGAACGGCACCACTCTGCTGGAGGGGGGCGTTCCAGGGGTCGTAGGGCTGGCGGGGTGGGGTGGGGGATGAGGGGTGCGGCTGGGGCTGGAGGGGTTGCTGGGGGTGCGGCTGGGGCTGGAGGGGTTGCTGGGGGTGCGGCTGGGGCTGGGGGTGCGGCTGAGGGGCCTGCGGCTGTGGGGCGCCTTGGGCCGAGGGCGGGGTGGGGGTGCCGTGGGGCGGGGTTCCGCTGGGGGGCGTCGCCGCTGGGGCGGGGGCTCCGTGGGGGGTCGCCGGGGCGGGGGCTCCGTGAGGCGGGGTTCCGCTGCGGGACGCAGCAGCTGGGGCGGGGGCTCCGTGGGGCGCCGCCGGGGCGGGGGCTCCGTGGGGCGGGGTTCCCTTGTGGGGGGTCGCCGGGAGCTGCGTGCCGTGCGTGGGAGTCGCCGCCGGGAGCTGCGTGCCGTGCGTGGGAGTCGCCGCCGGGTGCTGCGTGCCGTGCGTGGGGGTCGCCGCCGGGTGCTGTACGGGCGGGGCGGGGGCCCAGGGACCTGGCTCGCCGTAAGGCGGGGTGCTGTACGGATCGGGGTCGTGCAGCGGGCGGGGGCGGTTGCCGGGGGCGGTGTCGGCCTGGGGCGGTCCAGGCTGCGGGTGCGCTGCGGGCACGGGGGCGTGCGGGGCAGAGCCGCCGGGGGCCGTACCGGACGGGGTTACGTCGGCGGGAGGCGCGTCGGCCTGGGGCGGTCCAGACTGCCGGGGCGCTGCGGGCACGGAAGCGTGCGGGGCAGAGCCGCCAGGGGCCGTACCGGCCGGGGTTACGTCGGCGGGCGGCGCGTCGGCCTGGGGCAGTCCAGGCTGCCGGGGCGCTGCGGGCACGGAAGCGTGCGGGGCAGAGCCGCCGGGAGGCGTGTCGGCCTGGGGCGGCGTGTCGGCCCGGGGGCCAGTCGCGGGGTCTGGCTCGGCCGCAGGCCTGTTCGCCGCGGCCAGTGTGAAGTCGCCGGAGGCGTCCTCCGTGGGTGCGGTGGGGCCTATCTCCCCGTCGGGGCCGCCCCGCTCCGCCTCCGTGCCGTCAGGCGCGGAGGCCGACCTGGGGCGGCTCCACCACTTCGCCTTTGTGGGCTTGCCCTCGTCCATGCTCTCCCCACACCTGGCCTACGGCGGACGCCGATCACGTGCTCAACTCCGCGCCCGCCACCAACCTCGGGCAGGCACGGCCCACCGAGGATTCAACCAGGTTCCCGCGCCGAAGCGCAGAGCACGTCAGCGGATCTGCGAAGAGCCCCGCAGTGTGCCCTCGACGGGCAAGGACGCCGCGGTACGCGTGGGATCCGCCCCGTCGGCCGAAGCGGCCCCGCCCGGAGTCGGCAGGGCGCCGACAGCGGACACGCCGCCCGGCGCCACGGGAGCCACCGGACGTATCAGGGGAGACATGATCGCCGCACCGGCCAGCATCGGTCCCGTGACCTCGTGCCGGGCGGACAGCGTCTCGGGCCGCTGGAGACGAGGACCTCGCACCGGCTCCCCGGGCAGTCCGGGCAGCAGAGGACCGGTCGCCTGCGTCGGCGCGACCGGCGCCGCCAGGACCCCAGGACGCTGGCCGTGCACCGACAGCGGACCGCTGCCACGGCGACGGACGGACTCGGGAGCCGTGGTGGCACCCGTCCCCGGCGAACGCAGCGGCGACGCATTGCTGTTCCCGCTATTGCTGCTGTTGCCGCCCGTGCCCGAACTGTTGCTGCTGCCCGAGCCCGCACGCGGCTCACCCGGGTCGGCGGGAATGCCCGTCGTGACGCCGCCCAGCGCTATCGCGGCCAGCGACACCGCACCGGCGGCGGCGAAGGCGAACCTCCGCCCGCGCCACAGCGACCGCTCGGCCTCGTGCCGGCCGACGTCATGGCGGTCGACGTCATGGATGCGGAAACCGCGCCCCATGCTCGGCAGCACCCCCGCATGACTGCCCGACGGCGCATAGCCGAAGGTCGCGGGCCTCACGCCGAAGATTCCGGTGGGGGGCAGTCCCGCGTCGGTGTCCGCGGTGGCGAAGCTTCCGCCTCCGGGGGTCCGGGGACCGGAGGGCGGCTCGCTGCCTCCGCCGGGAAGGCCTTGAAGGCGCGCCAGAAAACTCTCGGACGGGGGTGGCGGTGCCACCTCCGCGAAAACACTCTTGAGCCGGCGCTGAGAGTCGGCCTCGGTTTTGCACTTCGGACAGGTCGCGAGATGAGCGAGAACTCGCTCACGCGCGTCATGGCCCAACTCGCCGTCCACCAGGGCTGCGAGCCGGTCCCCCAGATGCTGCTCGGCCAGATGCCGCTCAACAGGATTCGACCGTGATCCACTCACGCGGTCGCGCCCCCTCCTCCCAGCGCCACGGCTCCTGCGAGCGAGCGACGCTCGGCGCGGGCTTCGGGCGACCGGTGCTGAAGGGCCTTGCGCAGTTGCGAGCGGCCACGGTGGATACGGCTGCGGACCGTGCCCAGCTTGACGCCCAGGGTCGCGGCGATCTCCTCATACGAAAGACCTTCGATGTCGCACAGGACCACTGCGGCACGGAACTCGGGAGCCAGGGTGTCGAGCGCCTGCTGCACGTCCGCGTCGAAGTGCGTGTCGTTGAAGACCTGCTGCGGCGAGGGCTCACGGCTGGGGAGGCGCTCCGCCGCGTCGTCCCCGAGGGCGTCGAAGCGGATGCGCTGCTTGCGGCGCACCATGTCCAGGAAGAGGTTCGTGGTGATGCGGTGCAGCCAGCCCTCGAACGTACCGGGCGTGTACGTCGACAGGGACCGGAAGACACGGACGAAGACCTCTTGCGTGAGATCCTCGGCGTCGTGCTGATTGCCGGTCAGGCGGTACGCCAGGCGATAGACCCGTCCGCTGTGCGTGCTGACGATCTCCTCCCAGGTGGGGGGAGTCCACGCCTGCGATTCCGCATCAGCGGCAAAGGTCGCGGTCTGAGCGGAACTGGCGGTGTGGAATCGGTCAGCGGTGTCGGTCACGGATTTCGGCTCACCCGCCAACCCGAGAAAGCGCCTCAGCGCTCCTCCCCGATCCGCGGACGCAGCCGCACCTCCCCTGTCGGCTCTGGTGGTGTCCAGTGGAGCCCCTACCATAACCACCTCGCCCGTTAGCTCCGGATAAGCGTTTTTACTGGAATTTGGTACGGGCTTCCTGCCAGGTGTCCTGCCTGGTCTCAGGGCCCGCAGCCAGTCTTGATCCATTCGTTACCCCCGGCGTCCGCCTACCCCTACTAAACGCCCGGTCCCATCTGCGGGTTCCCACCCCTTACGGATACAGTCACGGCCAGGCATCCACGGGGACAGGAGAGGGCCATTACCGGCAACCGGCAGACGAGCTGGGCGTTCGCCGACGCCTTTGTCGCCGAGGACGAGGCAGCGCGCTGGGCCCGTGACCGGGCCCAGGAAGCAGGGCTGCCCTCGGTGTCTCCCGGTACCGGCGCCGCGCTGCGCATGCTGGCCGCCACGGCGGACGCCAAGTCCGTCGCGGAGATCGGCACGGGCACGGGCGTGTCCGGGCTCCACCTGCTGCACGGCATGCGGCCCGACGGCGTCCTGACCACCGTCGACCCCGAGCCCGACCGCCAGCAGTTCGCGCGCGAGGCCTTCCGCGCCGCCGGGTTCGCCGGCAACCGCGCGCGGTTCATCCCCGGCCGCGCGCTCGACGTACTGCCGCGGCTCGCCGACGGCGGCTACGACCTCGTGTTCTGTGACGGCGACCGCACGGAGTACCTCGACTACCTCGCTGAATCGTTGCGCCTGCTGCGGCCCGGCGGGCTCGTCTGCTTCGAGGGCGCCTTCTCCGACGGCCGGACGGTGGACTCCGGTCCGCAGCCCGCCGAAGTGCTGCGCATCCGCGAGCTGCTGCGGACCGTGCGCGAGAGCCAGGACCTGATGCCTGCGTTGCTCCCGGTGGGCGACGGGCTCCTCTGCGCCGTCAAGCGCTGACCCTCCGCGGGGCCGGCACGTTTCGTCGGCGGGCACGTCGCGGCTGGGCGCGCCCACGCGGCGGAGCCGCACATGTCACAGCCCCGCGCCCCTTCGGGGCCCTGCGGCGCCCCGGACATAGCACTGCCCCGGCATGTCTTTACGATGCCGGGGCAGTGAAAAAGTGTGGGCGCTTCCGCGTCAGCCGACGACCTTCTTCAGGGCGTCGCCGAGTGCATCGGCTTCGTCCGGAGTCAGTTCGACGACAAGTCGTCCGCCGCCTTCGAGCGGAACGCGCATGACGATGCCCCGCCCCTCCTTGGTCACCTCGAGCGGGCCGTCGCCCGTCCGCGGCTTCATGGCCGCCATGCTCGTTCCCCTTCCTGAAACCAGCTCATCGCAGCCGACAACCCAGGTGTCACCGGCATCGAACATATTGCTTCCAGGCCATTATCCCGCATGGCAGGACCCGATGACCAACATCGGTCTGCATCGCTTGCGCAACGCGCGCCCGCAAAACCACTCAATTCGGCGATGTGGCTGCGATACTGCGCCGCCTCTCATGCCTCCAGGGCCAGGAATTCTTTGACGCAGGTCACATATCTCCCCTCATGTCGGAGCCCGATGATCTCCGTCATGCTGGGCTCGGACAAAGATGACCGGCGCAGGACCACTGGAGGGGATTCACCATGGCCGACACCGTGCTCTACGAGGTGAGCGACGGGCTCGCGACCATCACGCTCAACCGCCCCGAGGCGATGAACGCGATGAACACCGAAGCCAAGGTCGCTCTGCGGGAGGCTGTGCGGTCGGCCGAGTCGGACCCCGCGGTCCGTGCCGTACTGCTCACCGCGACCGGGCGCGCCTTCTGTGTGGGGCAGGACCTGAAAGAGCACGTGGGTTCGCTGATGGCCGACCGCGCGGCGGGCACCGGGCAGACCATGAGCACCGTGCGGGAGCACTACAACCCCGTCCTGCGCGCCCTGACCGGCATGGCCAAGCCGGTCGTCGCGGGCGTCAACGGCGTCACGGCAGGCGCCGGACTCGGCTTCGCGCTCGCCGCCGACTACCGCATCGTCGCGGACACCGCGCGTTTCAACACGTCCTTCGCCGGGGTCGCGCTGACCGCCGACTCGGGCGTCTCCTGGACGCTCCAGCGTGTGATCGGTCCGGGCCGCGCCGCCGATCTGCTGCTCTTCCCGCGCAACATCGGCGCCCAGGAGGCGTACGACCTGGGCATCGCCAACAAGGTCGTCCCCGAGGCCGAGTTGGCCGCCGAGGCCCTGAAGCTGGCCCGCACCCTGGCCGAGGGCCCCACCCTCGCCTACGGGGCTCTCAAGGAGTCGCTCGCCTACGCGGCGGGCCACACCCTGGAGGAGTCCCTGGAGAAGGAGGACGAACTCCAGGCGAAGGCGGGCGCGTCCGAGGACCACGCGATCGCCGTCCAGGCCTTCCTGGACAAGTCGAAGCCCAAGTACCTGGGCCGCTAGGCCCTAGCGACGGCCCTAGCGGTCCTAGCGACGGTCCTGGGGGACGCGGATCACGCAGTCCTCCAGGTGGTCGTTGACCAGGCCGCAGGCCTGCATCAGGGCGTACGCCGTGGTGGGGCCGACGAATCGGATGCCGCGCTTCTTCAGGTCCTTGGACAGGGCCGTGGACTCGGGCGTGATCGCCGGTACGTCGGCCAGCGCGCTCGGGGCCTTGCGGGAGGCCGGGTCCGGCGCGTGCGACCAGATGAGCTCGTCGAGCTCGCCGTCGGCCCAGCCGGCGAGCACGCGCGCGTTGGCGAGGGTCGCGTCGACCTTGGCGCGGTTGCGGATGATGCCGGGGTCGGCGAGGAGCCGCTCCCGGTCGGCGTCCGTGAACCGGGCCACCTCGTCGATCCGGAAACCGGCGAAGGCGGCGCGGAAGCCCTCGCGGCGGCGCAGGATCGTGATCCAGGAGAGGCCCGACTGGAAGGCCTCCAGGCAGAGCCGTTCGTACAGGGCGTCGTCCCCGTGGACCGGGCGGCCCCACTCCTCGTCGTGGTACGCCACGTAGTCCTCGGTCGACAGGCCCCAAGGACAGCGCAGTCTTCCGTCCGGGCCCGCCATCGCGTCGCCGCTCACTGGCCGTTCTCCTCTTCGACAGCGTCCTTCGGGGTTTCCCGGTCCTGGCTCGGGTCCTGGTCCTGGCCCGCCCTGTCCTCGGTCAGCGACGCCGGGGCGTGCGTCTTGAAGAGGCCGGGGCCGCTGACCGCGGCGGCCTGGGCGCCGGCCAGCGCCGCCTCAAGCTCCGCGATGTGGGCGTCGCGCTCGGCCAGTTCGGCGGCGAGCCGGCCGAGGGCCTCGTCCACGTCCGCCATGCGGTAGCCCCGCAGGGTCAGCGGGAAGCGCAGTGCCTCCACGTCCGAGCGGCGCAGGGCGCGGTCGGGCGGCAGCGGGTCGGTGAACCGCTCGGCCGCCACGTCGGGCAGCGCGGCGCGCTCCCCGCCGCCCACCACGGCCAGCGTGACCGCGCCGACCACCACGACGAGGGCGATGACCAGGAACAAGAACAAGACCATCTCTTCAGGCCCCCACGCTCGACTGCCGTGCTCAAACTGTCAGGGTCTGATCGTGCCATGAGCCTGTGACAGTTAAGGTCGCAGGCGGCCGGACCACGGCACCGACAGAGGAGGCTCACCGGGGATGCTCAGGCTTGGCAAGCGTGAATTCGACGCGCACGAGCCGGTGATCATGGCGATCGTGAACCGGACCCCCGACTCCTTCTACGACCAGGGCGCCACGTTCCGCGACGAACCCGCGCTCGCGCGCGTGGAGCAGGCGGTGTCGGAGGGCGCCGCCATCATCGACATCGGCGGGGTCAAGGCCGGTCCCGGTGAGGACGTCACGGCCGAGGAGGAGGCGCGGCGGACCGTCGGCTTCGTCGCCGAGGTGCGCAGGCGCTTCCCCGATGTCGTGATCAGCGTCGACACGTGGCGGCACGACGTCGGCGAGGCGGTCTGCGAGGCCGGGGCCGACGTCCTGAACGACGCGTGGGGCGGGGTCGACCCCCGGCTCGCCGAGGTGGCCGCGCGCCACGGAGCGGGCCTGGTGTGCACGCACGCGGGTGGCGCCGAGCCGCGGACCAGGCCGCACCGGGTGACGTACGAGGACGTCATGGCCGACATCCTCTCGGTCACCCTGGGCCTGGCCGAGCGCGCGGTCGCGCTCGGGGTGCCGCGTGAGTCCGTGATGATCGACCCCGGGCACGACTTCGGCAAGAACACGCGGCACTCCCTGGAGGCGACGCGGCGGCTCGGGGAGATGGTGGAGACCGGGTGGCCCGTCCTCGTCTCCCTGTCCAACAAGGACTTCGTCGGGGAGACGCTCGACAAGCCGGTCAAGGAGCGCGTGGTGGGGACGCTGGCCACCACCGCGGTGTCGGCGTGGCTGGGCGCGCAGGTGTACCGCGTGCACGAGGTCGCCGAGACGCGGCAGGTGCTCGACATGGTCGCGACCATCGCCGGTCACCGCGATCCGGCCGTCGCCAGGCGAGGCCTCGCGTAGCAGCGGGAACGGCCGCCGGGCGGGCGGCGCGGAGGCCCGCCCGGCGGGGCCCGGCCGGCTAGCGGCCGACTTCCTTGGTCACCAGGGTGACCGCCTCGTCCACGTCGTCCGTGATGTGGAAGAGGTGCAGGTCGTGCTCGGAGGCCTTGCCGCCCGCCACCACCGTGTCGCGCAGCCAGTCGACGAGTCCGCCCCAGTACGCGGAGCCGAAGAGGACGATCGGGAAGCGGGTCACCTTGCGGGTCTGGACGAGGGTGAGGGCCTCGAAGAGCTCGTCCAGGGTGCCGAGGCCGCCGGGCAGGACCACGAAGCCCTGGGCGTACTTCACGAACATCGTCTTCCGTACGAAGAAGTAGCGGAAGTTCACTCCGATGTCGACGTGCTCGTTCAGGCCCTGCTCGAACGGCAGCTCGATGCCGAGGCCGACGGAGACGCCCTTGGCCTCGCGCGCGCCCTTGTTGGCCGCTTCCATGGCCCCGGGGCCGCCCCCGGTGATCACCGCGAAGCCCGCGTCGACCAGCGCCTTGCCGATGCGGATGCCCGCCTCGTATTCGGGCGAGCCGACCGGTGTGCGCGCCGATCCGAAGACGCTGATGGCGCTGGGGAGTTCGGCGAGCGCTCCGAAGCCTTCCACGAACTCCGACTGGATGCGCATGACCCGCCAGGGGTCGGTGTGCACCCACTCGGACTCGCCCTCGGCGTCGGTGTCGAGGAGCCGCTGGTCCGTCGTGCCCGGGGTGATCTGCTCACGCCGCCGCACCACAGGCCCCAAGTGCTGCTCCTCCGGCGGGCCCTGCCCTTCTGGACTACCCATGAACGTCCCCTTCCGCTGACGGTCTTGCTCGACGTGCTGCTTCAGCGTAGGTCTACGGGCGTTACAGGCGACGGACCCTTACGGGAAATCAGGATGTCAGCCAGGCACTCAGCCGCTTCTCGGCCTCCGGGATCAGCGAGGCCAGCACGCGCTCGTCGACCTTGTGGGCGAGCAGCGGATTGCCCGGGCTGTAGTTCACGGCGGGCACGCCGAGCGCGCTGAAGCGGGAGACGTCGGTCCAGCCGAACTTGGGCTTCGCCTCGCCGCCGACCGCCGCCATGAAGGCCGCGGCGGCCGGGTGGTCGAGGCCGGGGCGCGCGGCGCCCGTGTGGTCGTCGACGATGAACTCGTCGATCTCGCAGTCGGCGAAGTAGTCGCGCACGAAGGCGAGCGCCTCGTCCTCGGAGCGGTCCGGTGCGTACCGGAAGTTGACGACGACGGTGCACTCGTCGGGGATCACGTTGGTGGCGACGCCGCCCTCGACACGTACGGCGTTGAGGCCCTCGTGGAACCGGAGGCCGTCGACCACCGGCGTGCGCGGCTCGTACGCGGCGAGCTTCGCCAGGATCGGCGCGGCCTTGTGGATGGCGTTCGAGCCCATCCACGCGCGCGCGGAGTGCGCCCGCGTGCCCTTCGTCTTCAGGAAGACCCGCAGGGTGCCCTGGCAGCCGCCCTCGACCTGGTTGTCGGTCGGCTCCAGGAGGATCGCGAAGTCACCCGCGAGCCAGTCGGGGTGGGCCTCGGCGACGTGGCCGAGGCCGTTCAGGTGGGCGGCGACCTCTTCGTTGTCGTAGAAGACGAAGGTGAGGTCGCGGTTCGGCTCGGTGACGGTCTGCGCGATGCGCAGCTGGACGGCGACGCCCGACTTCATGTCGCAGGTGCCGCAGCCCCACAGGACGCCGTCCTCGTCGAGGCGGGAGGGCACGTTGTCCGCGATCGGGACCGTGTCGATGTGCCCGGCGAGGATGACGCGCTCGGCCCGGCCCAGGTTCGTGCGCGCCACCACGTTGTTGCCGTGCCGGTCCACCGTGAGGTGCGGCAGGCCGCGCAGGGCCGTCTCGATCGCGTCCGCGAGCGCCTTCTCCGCGCCGCTCGGCGACGGGAAATCGACCAGCTGAGCGGTGAGCGCGGCGGCGTCGAGCGTGAGGTCGAGCGGCGTGTCGTGTGAGGTCTGGGCCATGGCTTCGACCCTAACGCCCCTCGGCGCGCCGCCTTGTCGGTGGCCTCCAGTACCTTGGTCGCGTGCCTGAGCCCCCCACCCTCGTCCGGCGCGGCCGCCTCCTCCGTATCGGGGCCGCCGTCGCGGTCCTCGTCGGGCTCGTCGGCTATGTGGTGTACGTCTTCGGGGGCAAGGCCGCTCCACGCTGCCAGGTCGTCTCGGGCAACGGCGACGGGGCGTCGTACGAATTCGAGGTCGAGCAGGCCGCGAACGCGGCGACGGTCGCCGCCGTGGGCACGTCACGCGGCATGCCGGAGCGGGCGATCACGATCGCCCTGGCGACGGCCCTCCAGGAGTCCGGCCTGCGCAACATCGGCCACGGCGACCGGGACTCGCTCGGCCTCTTCCAGCAGCGGCCCTCACAGGGCTGGGGCAACGAGAAACAGATCATGGACCCCGCGTACTCGGCGGCGCGCTTCTACGCCCATCTGAACGACGTCCCGGGCTATTCACGGCTTCCCCTGACCGTCGCCGCGCAGCGCGTGCAGCGCAGCGGCTACCCCCAGGCGTACGCGAAGCACGAGCCGGACGCCGCGCTGCTGGCCGCGGCGCTGACCGGCCGCGCCCCCGCCACCCTCACCTGCGAGGGCCGTACGGCCGACGAGCCGGGCGACCCGGCGAAGCTGCGGGCCGCCCTGGCCCGGGACTTCGGCCGCGACGTGGCACCGCGGGGCGGCCGGGGCCGCACGCTCACCGTGCCGGTGAACGCCACGGCGGGGAGCGCGGAGGGCGGCGCCGGGCAGCGGGGCTGGGAGCTCGCGCACTGGGCGGTGGCCCAGGCGTCCGCGCTGGGCATCGAGCGCGTGACGTACGGCGGCAGTGAGTGGAGCGCCGGGGATCCCGGGAAGGAATGGCGCAAGCCGGGCAAGGCGGGCGCGACCGGCACGGACGGGCAGCGTTCCGGCGGGGCGACCGGCTCGGACGCGGTCCGCATCGTCATGGGGCAGTAGATGGGGCAGTAGTACGGCGGGTCACCCGATCGGGGCACGCTGATCACTCACGGGCGAAGTGCCGCCCAGACATTCGCGCACCCCTCCCCCGCCCCGCCACACCCCTTGCGAACACTGGGCATTGACGATTCGGCGGGCCCCCATCGAGTGATCCCTTTGCCCGTTTTTATCCACAGCTGATTATGCGATGCATTGCCAACTCTTTACGTTGGCCCACCGCAACCTTCGAGGGCTTCGAGCGGTAGTCACTGCGTCCAAGCGCCGGGCCCCATCCGGCCGGACACACCAACGTTCTCTCCCGTCTGAAGGAGCATCATGTCCCTCCCCCTGACCCGTCGGATCGCCCGCGTCGCGCTGCTCATCGCAGCCGGGGCAGCTCCCGTGGTCGGTGCGGCCGGCTCCGCAAGCGCCGCCGAGCTTCCGGCCACCCCCGACCTGGGCGGTGTGACCGCCCTGGACGGTGCCGGTCTGGGCAACACCGTCGACGGCGCCGCTCAGAACACCACCGGTCTCGCGGGTGAGACCGGCAGCAAGGCCGTGAAGAAGGGCGTCCCGACCGCGGGCAAGGTCGTCGGCTCGGGCGCAAAGACCACGACCCCCGTGGCGCAGAAGGCCGCGGGCGACCTCGCGGGCAACGCCGGTGACGTGGTCGGCGAGACCGCGGGCACCGCCACCAAGGGCGGCCTGCCCACCGACGCCGTCGGCGAGGGCCTGCCCACCGACTCGGTCACCAAGGGCGGCCTCCCCACCGACCAGCTGCCGGTCAAGAGCCTGCCGCTCGGCTGATCACCCCACCCCACAAGAAGGGCCCGAAGCCACCACCGGCTCCGGGCCCTTCTCGCGCACCGGGCCGCCCCGCCTCACCCGTCCCCCTGCGCCTCGACGAGGACCTCCCCCGCCGGCGTACGGAAATACAGCACCGAACGCCCCGTTCGCCGCCTGCGCACGAGCCCCGCGTCGAGCAGCACTCTCAGGTGGCGGCCCACCGAGCCGAGCCCCTGCCCCGTCAGCACGACCAGTTGCGAGGTGCTCTTCGGCGCCGCGAGCAGCATCAGGACGCCCGCCCGCGCGGGGCCGAGCAGCCTGCCGAGCGGTTCCGGCACCGGCGCCGTCCTGTCCGTGTCCGCGAGCACCCCCGAGCACGGGTACACCACCGCGTACCGGTCCGCCGCGTCCCACGAGACCCAGCCCTGCCACGGCGTCACGGGCACGAAGAGCAGGAGCGCCCCGGAGATCTCGCGCGGCGGGTAGTCATGGGCGTTGACCTGGAGCCTGCTCTCCCCCAGCCAGCGCATCCCGGGCCGCATGCCGTTCAGAGCCGCGGCCCAGCCGCCCTCGCTCAACTGGGCGGTACGGGCGATGACATCCGCCTCGATGACCGTACGGATGCGGGGCCAGCGCGGCAGCACCGTCCGGGTCCACACCCACTCCAGGAGGTCGGCCAGCCGGTCCGGGACGCCGCCGGGGCGCAGCAGTTCCGCCGGGAGCGGGCCACCGAAGGACACCGTCAGGTGGGCGCGTGCGGTCGCGTCGGGGGTCTCGCGGATCCGCGCCAGCTCTTCGGCGAACGCGGCGACGGAGGAGTCGCCCTCGCCCGTGGGCGTCGGGGTGAGGAAGTCCGCGATCCAGCGGGTCCGGTCACCGAGCGCCGCCCGCACCAGCCCTCCCAGGCCGGGGTCGGCGGCCAACCGCTCGCGGTAGGCGGGCAGATGGGCGTCGAGCCAGGCCCGCTCCCCCGGATGCGTCGCCGTCCGCCGCTCCAGGGAGAAGAGGCTCGCGGTCGTCTCGGCCAGCGGCGAGACGACGAAGCGGCTGCCCGCGAGGGTGTCCGCGTTGACCTGCCACCAGCCCACACCGCCACCCCCGTTCCGCGACGGCCTTTCGCCGCTGTGCGAAACGTTAACGCCCCCATCCCGGGGGCCCCGAGACTCCGGCCATGCGCACCTACCGCGAGCTCTTCGCCACCCCGGAGTTCACGCCGTTCTTCCTGACCTCCTCCTTCCAGGTGGCCGCCCAGACGGTGAGCGGCCTGGCCCTCGGCACGCTGATCTACGACAGGACCGGTTCGCCGCTGCTCTCCGCCCTCGGCATGTTCGGCCCCTCGCTGGCCCAGGTCGTGGGCGCGACCGCCCTGCTGTCGGCAGCGGACCGGCTGCCGCCGCGCGCCGCGACGGCGGGCCTCGCGCTGGTCTTCGGCGTTGCCACCGCGGCACAGGCCCTGCCGGGGCTGCCGCTGTGGGCCGCCTTCGCGCTGCTCCTGCTCCTGGGGACGCTGGCCGCGCTGGGCGGCGGCGTGCGCTACGGGCTGCTCGACGAGATCCTCTCCAGGGAGGGCTATCTGCTCGGCCGCTCCGTGCTGAACATGTCCGGCGGCACGATGCAGATCTGCGGCTTCGGGCTCGGCGGCATCCTGGTCGCCGCGCTCTCGCCGCGCGGCACGCTGCTCGCGGGCGCCGGGCTCTACCTCGCGGCAGCGGTCGTCGCGCGCTGCGGGCTCCGCCGCAGGGAGCCGCGTGCCACGGGCCGCCCCTCGGTCGCCGAGACCTGGCGCACGAATGCCCTGCTGTGGTCCTGCGGGCACCGCCGCACGGTGTATCTCGCGCTCTGGGTGCCCAACGGCCTGATCGTGGGCTGCGAGTCCCTCTTCGTGCCGTACGCCCCCGGGCACGCGGGGCTGCTCTTCGCCTTCGCCGCGTTCGGGATGCTCGTCGGGGACGTACTGACGGGGCGGCTGCTTCCGCCCCGGTGGCGGGAGCGCCTCGCCGCGCCCCTGCGTCTGCTGCTCGCCGTCCCGTACCTGGTGTTCGCGCTGCGGCCGGGTCTGCCCTTCGCCCTTGCGGCGGTAACGCTCGCATCCGTCGGGTTCTCGGCGAGCCTGCTGCTGCAGGAGCAGTTGATGGCCCTGACGCCTGCCGGGACGAGCGGGCACGCCCTTGGCCTGCACGCGTCCGGGATGCTCACGATGCAGGGCGTGGGCGCCGCGCTGGCGGGCGGCGTGGCCCAGCTGACCTCGGCTCCGGTCGCCATGGCCGCGCTGGCCATGGCGTCCGTCGCCGTCACGCTCGTCCTCGCGCCAGGCCTTCGGTCAGCGGCTCACGCCAGCCGATCGACCGCCGCCGACACGCGCTCGTCCGTGGCCGTCAGGGCGACGCGTACGAAGCGGTCGCCCGCCGGGCCGTAGAAGTCGCCGGGGGCCACGAGGATGCCGCGGTCCGCGAGGTGGCCGACCGTGTCCCAGCAGGATTCGTCGCGGGTCGCCCAGAGGTAGAGGCTCGCCTCGCTGTGTTCGATGCGGAAGCCGTGCTTCAGGAGGGCTTCGCGCAGGGCCGTGCGGCGGGCCAGGTAGCGGTCGCGCTGTTCCTGGACGTGCTGGTCGTCGCCGAGCGCCGCGACGACCGCCGCCTGCGTCGGCGCGGACGTCATCATGCCGCCGTGCTTGCGGATCTGGAGCAGGCCGCCGAGGACCTCCGCGTCGCCGGCGACGAACGCCGCGCGGTAGCCCGCGAGGTTCGACCGCTTGGAGAGCGAGTGGACGGCGACGATTCCCTCGTACGAACCACCGCACACGTCCGGGTGGAGCACCGAGACGGGCTCCGCCTCCCAGCCGAGCTCCAGGTAGCACTCGTCGCTCACGAGGAGCACGCCGTGCTCGCGCGCCCAGGCGACCGTGCGGGTCAGCTCGTCCTTGGACAGGACGCGACCGGTGGGGTTCGAGGGCGAGTTGAGCCAGAGCAGCTTGAGGTTGCGGGGATCCAGGTCCGTCGGCTCGTCGTACGAGACGTACTCCGCGCGGGCCAGACGCGCGCCCACCTCGTACGTCGGGTACGCCAGGCGCGGGTAGGCGACGACGTCACCCGGGCCCAGGCCCAGCTGCGTCGGGAGCCAGGCCACCAGCTCCTTGGAGCCCACGACCGGCAGTACGTTCCGGTGGGTGACGTCGCGGGCGCCCAGGCGCCGCTCGCACCAGCCGGTGATCGCGTCACGCAGCTCGGGCGTGCCCCAGACCGTCGGGTAGCCCGGCGAGTCCGCCGCCGCGATCAGCGCTTTCTGGATCAGCTCCGGGACCGGGTCGACCGGGGTGCCCACCGACAGGTCGACGATGCCGCCGGGGTGGGCGGCCGCCGTGGCCTTGTACGGCTCGAGCTTGTCCCAGGGGAAGGCGGGAAGGCGGCCGGAGAGACCGGAGACTACGGACACGTGCTGACTCCCGTAATGCGTGGGTGGGCAAATGCCTCGGTCCCGTACGGCGACTTGTGCCGTACGGGACCGGGGCGGCGCTTCAAGCAGCCGTTACTGGTTCTGCGGCGGCAATGCGGCGATGAAGGCGTGGTCGCGCTCGATCAGGCCGAGCTTGCTGGCACCACCGGGCGATCCGAGCTCGTCGAAGAACTCGACGTTCGCCTTGTAGTAGTCCTTCCACTCCTCAGGAGTGTCGTCCTCGTAGAAGATCGCCTCGACCGGGCAGACCGGTTCGCAGGCTCCGCAGTCGACGCATTCGTCCGGGTGGATGTACAAGGACCGGGAGCCCTCGTAAATGCAGTCGACCGGGCACTCCTCGATGCACGCCTTGTCCTTGACGTCGACACAAGGCTGCGCGATGACGTAGGTCACGCTGTCGTTCCTCCTCGATACGGGCGTTGGCGGGCCGTCTTCAGGCTCCGCTCGCCTGGCGCGCGGGAGCGCGGCGTCGTCGATGCCCGCCCCTAGTATCTCCGTTCCCGGGCATGATCCGAACAGGAGGGGCGTACAGAGCTGTGGAATTCACTGCGGGCGGACGGCTTGAGGTCCGCATCACCCCTGCTGACGTGGGTAAACGGGTCTCCGTTCGGCGCCTGTACGAAGGGACTGGGACGGGTGGCAAGTTCACTGACACGGTGGGTGTTCTCACATCGTGGAACGACGGTGTGGTACTGATCACACGTCGCGACGGTGAGCGTGTCCGCATCGCGGAGAGCGCCCTGGTCGCGGGCAAGGTCGTTCCCGACGCCCCGGCCCGCAGGCGCGGCCCCGCCGCGTCGTACGCGGAGCTGGCCCGGGTGACCGCGCGCGCCTGGCAGCCGGTCGAGAGCGAACCGCTCGGCGAGTGGGAGCTGCGGGCTGCCGCCGGATTCACCCGGCGGGCCAACTCGGTGCTGCCGACGGGCGATCCGGGACGACCGCTGGACGAGGCCCTCGCGTACGTACGCCGTTGGTACGAGGAACGGGAGCTGCCCGCGTACGTCCAGACCGCGACGGGGGCCGAAGGCACCCAGGAGTTGCTCTGCGCGGAGCTGGCGGAGCGGGGCTGGGAACGTGAGGTGAGCGCGGAGCTGCATGTCGGCGCTCTCGCCCCGCTCGGCGATCCGCAACTGCCCGACGCAGCCGTGGATCAGGTGGTTCTCGAACGCTCCTTCGACGAGGCGTGGCTGCGCCGCTACAAGCGGTTCGAGGTGCCGGGACCTCATGTGCGCAAGGTGCTGGCGGGCGGCCCCTCGGTGTGGTTCGCTTCCGTGCCCGGGGCCTCTCGCGACACGGGGCCCGCGGCGATCGGCCGCTGCGTCGTGGACGGGCGCTGGGCGGGATTCATGGCGGTCGAGGTGGATCCGGCGCACCGCAGGCAGGGACTCGCGACCGCGGTGATGGCCGCACTGTCCCGGCAGGCGCTCGCCGAAGGCGCTTCGGCGGCCTGGCTGCAGGTCGAGGACGACAACGAGGGTGCGCGGAAGCTGTACGGCGGTCTGGGCTTCGCCGCGCACCACACGTACCACCACTATCGATACCCGTCGGCTCGGTAGCTTCTACCGGTCGGCTCGGTAAGTAAGGCACGAGGCACGCATGCACGAGGAGTCAAGGACTGCCGCGTCCCGGCGGCGGTTCTCCGAGGAGGCCAGGTCCGAGCGGCCCGACCTGTCCCTGCTCTGCCTCCTGGTGAGCGCGGAGGCGGACCCCGAACTCGGCGACGACGGCATCGACGCGGCGCAGATCGAGCTGGACCGGCTCGCCGGGCAGCTCCCCTACCGGCCGGGCGGGGCACGGGAGTGGGCCGCCGCGCTCGCCGAACTCCTGGGCGCGCGCAGCGGGTTCATGGGAACGCCCGCCGACTATCAGCGCCTGGAGTCCTCCCTCCTCCACGAGGTGCTCGAGCGCCGCCGGGGGCTGCCGATCCTGCTCTCGGTGGTGTGGATCGAGGTGGCACGCCGGGCGGGGGCGCCCGTCTACGGCGTCGCGCTGCCCGGCCACTTCATCGTCGGCTTCGGCGCCCGCGAGGAGCAGGTGCTCACCGATCCGTTCGCCGGGGGGCGCATTCTTTCGGGCGCGGACGCGGAGCTGCTCGTCGCCGGGTCGTCGGGCGGCACGGTGTCCCCCTCGATGCTGACGCCCGCCGATCCGCTGAACATCGTGCTGCGCATCCTGAACAACATCCGCGCGTGGGCCGCCGCACGCCCCGAGCGCTCGGACGTCGCGTTGTGGGCCGTCGAGCTCTCCCTGCTGCTGCCCTCGCACCCGGCGCGACTGCGCTACGAACGGGCCCAACTCCTCGTGCAGCGCGGTGACTTCCTCGCGGGAGCGGCGGAGCTGGAGACCTACGCGGACGTGGTGACGACGGTGGAGCCGACCACGGCGGACCGGGTGCGGGACCAGGCGCGGGCCGCGCGCGCCATGCTCAACTGACGGAACCGGCGGAACCGGCGGACCTGACGGACCTGACGGCCCCGGACGTGCGGGCGTAGCGCCCCGGTGCGATGCCCACCACCCGCTTGAAGTGCCGGGTCAGGTGCGACTGGTCGTAGAAACCGGCGGCGACCGCCGCCTCGCCCGGCGGCTGGCCCGCCAGGAGGAGACGGCGGGCGTGGTCGACGCGGCGGGACATCACGTACTGGTGCGGCGCGATGCCGAAGGCCCCGCTGAAGGCGCGTACGAGATGGCTGGGGTGGGCGTGGACCAGGCGTGCGGCCTCGTCGAGCGTCACCCCGTCGAGCAGCCGCTCGTCCAGGAGGTCGCGGAGGTTCTGGGCGACGCCAGGGGTGACCCCGGATGCGGTGCCAAGGGTGGCGCCGGAGACGGTGGGGGCGATCTTGGGGCGCAGGTGGCCGCGCAGCCGCTCGCCGATCAGGGCGAGGCGGCTCTCCGCCTCCAGCTCGTCGCCCCGGCGCGCGAGGGCCGCGTGCAGCTGGCCCACGCGCCTGCGCAGGACGGGGTCGACCAGGTCGGGGCCGTCCACCGCGGGGCCGATGAAGCTTGCGTCGAGCTGCGTCATGTCCAGGTAGAGCACGCGCTTGCGGAAGCCCGCGGGGGTGGCGGGCGAGCCGTTGTGCGGGACCTGGGGCGGGAGCAGCGAGACGGTGTCGCCGGGCGTGCCGTGCGCGTGGCGGTCCAGGTCGTAGCGGACCGCTCCGTCGTCCACGATCAGCAGGGTCCACGCGTCGTGGACGTGCATGGGGTACGCGTGCTCGGTGAAATGGGCGTGGAAGACCTCCACGACACCCGCGACCGGCGGGCGCCATGCGGATATCTCCTGCCGGGCCACCATGCAAGAAACGTACAAGACGCGAGGGCGGACCACTCGGCAGTCTCGAAGCATGAGAACCACCGCTGAGACCGAAACCGCCGAGACCGCGACCGCCGGGGCGGAGATCCCCGGGACCGGGATTCCCGGGACACAGAGCGCCGGGGTCACGGGTGAGGCGCCCGTCCGGTTCGACACGAAGATCACCGTCCTGCTCCGCGACGACCTGGAGCCCTGGCAGCGCCTCAACGTGACCGCGTTCCTGGTCAGCGGGCTCGGCACGGCGGCGCCCGAGGTGATCGGCGAGCCGTACGAGGACGCCGACGGCACCCCCTACCTGTCGATGTTCCGCCAGCCCGTCCTGGTCTTCGAGGGGTCGAAGGAGACGCTGACCGCCGCGCACGGCCGGGTGCTGTCGCGTTCGCTGCCCCGGGCCGTTTTCACGTCGGACCTGTTCGCCACCGGCAACGACCGGGACAACCGGGCGGCGGTGCGGGCCGTGCCGACCGATCAGCTCGACCTGGTGGGGCTCGCCGTCCATGGCCCGCGCAACGCGGTCGACAAGATCCTCAAAGGGGCCCGGATGCACCCTTGACCGACGGGGGCGAAAGGGCGGGGTGAGATCGGAGCGCTATCGATCGGCCCGGCAGGGCACGAAGCACCTATGCACCCCCAATCCCCCGAACGGCGACACCTCTTCGCCGAGCAGGCACGGTCCGCGAGGCCCGATCTCGCGCAGCTGTGCCTGCTGATCGGCGCGGAGGCGGACCCGGATCTCGACGCGGCGGGCATGCGTGCGGCGCGGCGCATCCTCGACCGCCTTGCCGACCAGCTGACCGCCCGCCTCGCAGGTCAGCCACCCGACCAGCCCGACCGGTCCGACCAGCCCGGCGGCCCCCGGTCCTGGGCGCTCGCGCTCGCCGAGCTGCTCGGCACGCGCTACGGATTCAAGGGCAGGCCCGGCGACTACCAGCGCCTCCAGTCCGTGCTGCTGCACGAAGTCCTGCGGCGGCGCAGAGGCCTGCCCATCCTGCTCTCCGTGGTGTGGATCGAGGTGGCGCGCCGGGCGGGCGTGCCCGTCCACGGGGTGGCCCTTCCCGGTCACTTCGTGGTCGGCTTCGGCGCGGGTGACGAGCAGGTGCTCGCCAATCCCTTCGCGGGCGGGCACGTACTGTCGTACACCGACGCGGAGTTGATGGTGGCGGGTGCCACGGGCGCCCCGCTCGCGCCGTCGATGCTGAGCCCCGCGGGACCCCTCGACATCGTGCTGCGCGTCCTGAACAACATCCGCGCGTGGGCCGCGACCCGCCCCGAGCGCTCGGACGTGGCGCTCTGGGCGGTCGAACTCTCCCTGCTGCTTCCCGCGCACCCCGACCGGCTGCACTACGAACGAGCCCAGCTCCTGGTCCAGCGCGGCGACTTCCTGGCCGGGGCGCTGGAGATCGAGACGTACGCCGACGCCCTTGCCGCCACCGACGAGGCAGCGGCGGTACGGCTGCGCCAGGAGGCGCACGGGGCGCGGGCGATGCTGAACTGAGCTCCCGGTTACGGCAGTTCAGAGCCAGCCCTTGTCCCGGGCGACCTTCACCGCCTCGGCGCGGTTGCGCACGGCCAGCTTCTGGATCGCCGTCGAGAGGTAGTTGCGGACCGTGCCCGGCGAGAGGTGCAGGGCCGTGGCCAGTTCGGCGTTGGTGGCTCCGTCGGCCGCCGCGCGCAGGACCTCGCGCTCGCGGTCGGTCAGCGGGTTCGCGCCGCCGGCCAGTGCCGCCGCCGCGAGCGTGGGGTCGATGACCCGCTCCCCCGCAAGGACCTTGCGGACCGCTTCGGCGAGCTGGGCCGCGGGGGCGTCCTTGACCAGGAAGGCGTCGGCGCCCGCCTCCATGGCGCTGCGCAGATAGCCGGGGCGGCCGAAGGTGGTGAGCACCACGATCTTCAACTCCGGGAACTCGGCGTGGAGTTCGGCCGCCGCCTCGATGCCCGTCATGCCCGGCATCTCGATGTCGAGCAGCGCCACGTCCACCGCGTGCTCGCGCGCCGCCGCGAGGACCTCGTCGCCGCGGGCCACCTGGGCGACCACCTCTATGTCCGGCTCCAGGCCGAGCAGGGCGGCGAGCGCCTCGCGGACCATCGACTGGTCCTCGGCGAGCAGCAGCCTGACGGCGGAGCCCGCACTGTTCGTACTCATGCGGAGGATCCTAGAGCCGAAGATCCCGGAGCGGAGCCGATGCCCCCGCCCCCGTCCGGCTCCTGTGACTCCGGCCCTCGCGACTGTGCCTCTCGCGACTCAAGCGGCACCCTCACCGTGAGCCGAAAGCCCCCGCGCGCCCCGGGGCCCACGTCGACGACCCCGCCCACCGCCTCCACGCGCTCGGTCAGGCCCGTCAGGCCGTTGCCCTTGGCCGCCGCGGGACCGCCCCTGCCGTCGTCCTCCACCGACAGCTCGACGACCTGCCCGTCCAGGGTGTGCCGCGAGGTGAACGCCACCGTGCAGCGGTGCGCGCCGCTGTGCCGCACGACGTTCGTCACCGCCTCGCGCAGCGCCCAGGCCAGCGCCGTCTCGCCCTCCTCGGCGGGCAGCACCTCGGGCGCCTCCAGCGGTACGTCGGCTTCGACACCGGCGGCGGTGAGCGCCGTGCGGGCGCCCGCGAGCTCACCGGCGAGGGTGCGCCTGCGGTAGCCGGAGACCGCCTCGCGCACGTCCACCAGGGCCTGGCGGCTGACCTGCTCGATGTCCGCGACCTGCTGGGCGGCCTTGTCGGGGTGGGCCGGGAGCATCCGTCCCGCCAGCTCGCTCTTCAGCGTGATCAGGGAGAGCGAGTGGCCCAGGAGGTCGTGCAGATCGCGGGCGAGCCGCAGCCGCTCCTCGTTGGCGGCCAGTTGGGCGACGGTGGCCCGCGCCTGGCGCAACTCGACCGTCGTACGGACCAGCTCCCGCACCCCCGTCATCGCGAAGCCGACCAGGACGGTCAGGACGGCGAGGCTGCCGAGCAGGTCCGCGACGCTGTCGGTGCGCAGGCCGATCAGGATCATCACGCCGGTGACGGCCGGGATGGCCCACATCGCGTGCCGCAGCGGCAGCACCGCGCCCGCGGAGACGGCCACGTACACGAAGAGTCCGAGCCATGGCGTGCCGAAGGCGAACGAGAGGGCGACGGCCAGCGCGAGCATCGCCCCGAACGACACGTGCACCACACGCCAGTCGAACACCTTGGAGGTGTAGCGGAAGACCAGGGACAGGTAGAAGAACACGAAGGCCACGAGGCCGACCCAGCCGAACACGGTGGCCGCGCCGCCGTGGCCCGCCCGCAGCAGGTCCTGCACCGGGCTCGCGAGGAAGACCAGCCAGATGCCGATCCACAGCGATTTGGTGAGCAGTTGGCGGCGGTCCGCCACCGGACGGCCGAAGCTCTTCAGGGGGTGGCCGGGCACGGGGCCGTCGGTGTCGTTCACGCCTTCGATGTGTCCTTCCGGTACAGCCACGCAGCGCCGCCCGCGAAGAGGACGAAGTACCCGACGAGGAGCGCGATGTCCTTCGCGTGCGGGGCGTCGCCCAGTTCGATGGCCTGTCCGAGGGCAGCGTACGCATGGGTCGGCAGCCAGGTCGCGATCTCGCTCAGCCACTGCGGGAAGGTGGCCGTGGGCATCCACAGGCCGCCGAGCACGGAGAGCCCGAAGTACACGATCATCGTGATGGGGCGGACGGCGTCGCCGGTCGCGAGGTAGCCGATGGCCACGCCGAGCGCGGCGAAGCAGAGGCTGCCCGCCCAGATCGCGCCGGTCAGGGCCAGCCACTGCCAGGCGTCCAGGCGTACGTCCTTGACGGCGGCGGCGACCACGAACACCACGATGATCGAGGGCAGGCTGACCACGGCGGCGCTCGCCGTCTTCGCGATCACATAGCCGCGCCCCGGCAGGCTCGTCAGGCGCAGCTGGCGGACCCAGCCGCTCTCGCGCTCCTTGGCGATGCGCTCGCTGTTGCCCATGAGGACGGCGGTGAGGGCGCCGAACGACGCCATCGACACCATGAAGAAGGCGGGGAGCGCGAGCCCCGTGTCGCCGACCATGTCCGTGCTGTTCTGGCCGCCCGCGATGATCAGGAAGAGCATCGACGGATAGATCACCGAGAAGAACAGGAACTTCTTGTTGCGCAGGGCGCGGGTGATTTCCAGCTTGGTCAGCGTCATGCCTTGGCCTCCTCGGCTGCGGTGATCGCCACGAAGGCCTGCTCCAGGCCGAGACCTGCGACCTCAAGATTGCGGGGGTAAAGACCGAGCCCGTACAGCGCGTGCACGGTGGCGTCGGCGTCCGTCGACTGGAGCCGTACGGTGGGGCCGGAGATGTCCACGGCGGTGAGGAACGGCAGGGCCCGGAGCTTCTCGTCGAGCCCGGAATCCAGCTCAGGGAGGTCGAAGGAGACCTTGCGCGCCCCCGCCTTCGCCTTGATCTCGGCGGCCGTGCCGTCCGCCAGGAGACGGCCGCGGTGCAGGACGAGCACCCGGTCGGCGATCGCGTCGGCCTCCTCCAGGTAGTGCGTGGCGAACAGGACCGTGCGGCCCTGGTCGGCCTGCTCGCGCATGGTGGCCCAGAAGGCCTGGCGCACGGTGACGTCCATGCCGGTGGTCGGCTCGTCCAGGACGATCAGGTCGTTCGCACCGGCGGTCGCGAGTGCGAAGCGCACGCGCTGTTCCTGCCCGCCGGAGAGCTTCTCGATCTTGCGGCCCGCGAGCTGGGTGAGGCCTGCGGCGGCCAGCACGTCGTCCGCGCGGTACGGCCTGGGGTGCAGATCGCAGGCGAGCCGCACCAGTTCGCGGACGGTGACCTCGCTCATCAGGCCGCCGCTCTGCAGCATCGCGCCGACCCGCCCCGCGGTGATCGCCTCGCGCGGACTGGTGCCCAGGACCCGCACGGTGCCGCTGTCCGCGTTCCGCAGGCCGAGGAGAAGGTCGAGCGTCGTCGACTTGCCCGCGCCGTTCGGCCCGAGGAGGGCGACGGTCTCGCCGGGGTGGAGGTCGAGCGTGAGGGAGTCCACGGCGCGGACGTCCCCGAAGCTCTTGGTCACCTGCTCGAAGCTCACCGCGGTGACGGGCGGTGCTGCGGTCGTCGTCATGTGATCCATCGTCGCCAATGGACGGTCGACGGCGGCAGTGTCGTGTGTGCCGACTCCGGGATGACAGATGTCATGCGGAGGGCCGGAGGACGCGCCCGAAGGGGCGCGGGGAACTGCGCGCCCGGCCACGGCCGACCCGCAGCAGTCCCCGCACCGCTACCAAGCGAAGCGCTAGCTCGCGTTCGTCTCGATCACGCCGACCCGCTCCGCCGGCGTCTTGCCGATGAGCGCCTTGTTCATCGCGGCGGCCACGTCCGTCGGCTGGACCGGCGTCTTGTCGCCGTTGCCGCGCTGGATCAGGATGCCGTCGAAGACGTTGCCGTAGAGCTTCTTGAGCTCGGCGGTGTTGTAGTGCACCTGCAGCGTGCCGTTCTTGAGCACCTGCGTCTCGAGCACCTTCGGCAGCGACTTCGCCGGGCCGAACGGGATCGAGGCGCTGCCCGCCTTGATGGTGACGTTGGCGGACATGGCGGGCTTCGCGAAGCGCGTCATGAACTTGTCGACCTCGGCGTTCGCGACGGTCGGCTTGCGGGTCGTGACGGGCACGTCGACGGTGCCCGCGCTGCCGCTCTCGACCTGCTTCTTGTACCCGTCGGACACGGCCTTCGTCGACGCGGCGACGTCGATGCCCTTGCCCTCCTTGCCGTACACGGGGACGGCCTTGCCGGGCACGAACTTGACCGAGCCCTCCTGGGCCGAGCCGGAGCCGCCCGCGGCGCGCTCCAGGGCGGCCGCGAGCTTCTCCTCGTCCACCGGCATGACCGGCTCGGCGACGCGCTCGCCGCCGAACAGCGATCCGATCACCGATACGGGGTTGTAGTCGCTGCCCGCCGCCTCGCGGACGGTGGCCTGGCTGTCCAGGGTCAGGCCCGACTGGTCCGGCCTGAGCGTGACCGCCTCGCCGTCGACCGACAGCTTCAGGGGCTTGGCGACGCGTTCACCGATCTGCGCGTCGAGTTTCTTGACGGCTTCGTCGCGCGTGCCGCCGCCGATGTCGACGCCGAGCACGGTGGTGCCCTTCGGCACGTCGGCGTGGTTCATCAACAACCCGGCGCCGTAAGCACCGCAGGCCGCGACGACCACGAGAGCGCCCACGAGAACGAGCTTGTTGCGCCCCTTCTTCTTCTTGGGCGGGGCCGCGGCGACGGGCACGTTCGGCTGCACCGGCTCGGGCAGCTTGGGCGGGGTGTGCGGCACGGGTCCGTCGGTGTGCTGCGGGCCCGTGGCGAACGGCGAGTTCTGGGCGGGCGGTACGACCGGGATGCCGCTGGTCAGCGTGTCGCCCGAGACGTTGGTGCCGGGGGACGGGGCGCTGGGGCCGCCGGGGATGGAGCCGGGGCCGCCGTGGACCGGTCCGGCCTTCTGCGGCGTGAGGATGGCGGTGTCGTCACCCATGACGGGGGCGCCCGCGCCTGCGCCAGCGCCTGAACGGGCTGCCGGGTTGGCCGGGTTGGCTGGGTTGGGGCGATTGCCCGGGTTGCCGGGATTGCCGGGGTTAGGGCGGTTGCCCGGGTTGACGGGACCGCTCTGGCCGCCGGGGCCGCCCGCGCTGCCGGGGCCGCCCTGGTTCGGCGAAGCCATCGGGTTCGCGCGGCCCGCCGGGTTGGCCTGGTTCGCCGGGTCGGCGGGGTTGAGGGGCTGCGGCGCCATCGGTCCGTCGCCGGTCACCGGGCCGCCGGTCGGGCCCGAAGGACCGCGGCCGCCGTCGCCCGCGGGGCCCCCGGAGAAGTACGGCAGGTCCCCGCGCTGCGGGTCGCCGCCCTGCGGAGCACCCGTACCGAGCGGGCCCGCCGCCACGGCACCGGACACGTCGAAGGCGCCCGTACCGGAGCCGCCGGCTCCAGAACCGGCGGGTCCGGACGCGCCGCTCCCGCTCGCGCCGTTCCCGCTGGTGCCCGCGCCGCTCATGCCCGCGCCGTTCGTGGCCGCACCGCCCTTGCGCGGCGCGAACCAGTCGCTCGTCTTCTCCTCCGCCGGGGCGGAAGGAGACGCGGGCGCGGACGAAGGCCCGGAGGGCGCGGAGCCCGAAGCGGACATTCCGGCGGAACTGGGGCCTCCGGCACCGTTCGTGGACCCCGGACGCCCCGCGCCGTCCCCGGCGTCGGACCCGTCCGCCGCGCGGCCGGCGTCCTGCGGGCGCGGCGCGCTCACGTCGCTCTCCGCCATCGGCGTACGCATGACGACCGGCGGGATGGGCCGCGAACCGGGGATGTTGATCCGGATGCGCGTGGTCAGCGTGGTCTCGGTCTTGGGCTCGTCGGGCCGCTCGTCGGCGGCCTGCCGCTGCGCGCCGTCCGGGGCGCCGTCCGACGCGGCGCCCTGCGCGGGGGAGCCGTACGGCGGCGTCCCCGAGGGGTAAGCGGCTCCACCGCGCCCCTGGGGCCCGGAGGACGAACTGTCAGTTTCACGACTCAAGGCAGGTTCTCCCGGTTGGCTCCGCCGCCCGTCTCGACCTCACTCGGGCGGCTCGGCGGCGCGCACCACCATACTGGCCGCCGTCGGCACTCATCCTGTGACCGCCGTCAAACCCGTGCCGGGCACGGGCTGAAGTGGTACGTCACTTGCCAAGTCGGGCAGCGGGCCCGCCTGGTTGCGGTCGCTGACCGAGGGTGGCACACATCACAGCGACCGCCATTCCGCCCAGCAGGAAGGCGTACGACCCGAGTCCGGCGCCGAAGAGGAAGTCCCCCTCGGGCCGACTGGCCGTGAGCAGCATGACGGCGACGAGCCAGCCCGCCGCGGGCGCCACCGCCCCCGCTCTGGTGCCGATGGCGCGCACCCCTCCGTGGAAGAGCCCCGCGGCCCCGAGGAGCGCGAGCAGCAACCCGCCGGGGAACCAGCCCCCTTGGACGAGCGCGCCGGCCGCGCCGATGACCGCGCCGAGGACGAAGAGGCCCCCGTAGGAGGCGATACGACCGAAATCGAGCGGCTGGGCGAGTGCGCTGCCGCCCGGCGGAGCGGCCGCCGAGGACGAGCCTGCCCGTGACCCGGACGCCGACGACGACGTCGCACGCGAACGATTGCTCACAGCGCCGTCACCCCTTCGCGCCCAGCGTCTTCGAGCCCCGCGAACAGATCCGTCTCTCGCCCGCCGTCGTCTCGCCCGCCGTCGTCCACCGCACCGGCCTCTCCTCGCACCAACTCGTAGTACTCCACGTCAAAGATCGGCTGCGCGAGCCCGTTCGACAGGACGAAGAGCGGACCCTGTACCTCGATCTGTGTGGCGTGCGCGCGCATCGCCGCGGCCTTGGCCCGCGCGAAGGCGGTCCCGTCGATCTCCGCCGTGATGCGTGCGTCGTCCGTCACACCGGGCACGTCCGCGACCACGCCGGGGGTCGTGAACGGCGAGTGCCGCAGGGCGCCCTCCATCCACCGGAACCGCTCTTCGACGACGGAGCGCGGCGCACGGTTCCAGTAGATCTTGCCGATGGTGTGCGGTGCGCCGAGATCCGCGCGGAAGGCTCCCTCGGCCGCGAGGTCCGCGGCGCGCATCGCGACCCGGTGGGCCTGGATGTGATCGGGGTGGCCGTATCCGCCGTCCGGGTCGTACGTCACGAGCACCTGCGGACGCACCTCGCGGATCACCTCGACGAGGTCCGCCGCCGCGGCATCGAGATCGGCGGACCAGAAGGCGCCCGCCCGGTGGTTCTGCTCGATGCCCATCATCCCGGAGTCGCGGTAGCGGCCCGCGGCGCCCAGGAACCGGTGGTCGGTGACGCCCAGCTCCTTCATCGCGGCGGCCAGCTCGCCGATGCGCCGCGGGCCGAGCGCGTCCTCGCGGTCGGCCGCCAGGTGGGCGAGTCCGGGCGGGATGACCTCGCCCTCCTCGCCCAGCGTGCAGGTCACCAACGTGACATGGGCGCCGTCGGCCACGTACTTGGCCATCGTCGCGCCATTGTTGATCGACTCGTCGTCGGGGTGCGCGTGCACGAGCAGCAGACGCCGGGCGGGCAGTTCCGTCATGGGACCACCCTACGAGGCCCCTACGGGCACCCTGTGCACCCGGCGCACCCCGCGCACCGATCAGAACGCGCCGCGAACCGATCAGAACTTGATGTCGCCGATCATCCCCGCCACGTTCGTCGTCAGCTCATTGATCGTCGGTGCGATGGAAGAGCTCGCGAGATAGAACCCGAGCAGCACGCAGACGATCATGTGGCCCGTCTTCAACCCTGATTTCTTGACCAGGAGGAAGACAATGACCGCCAGTAGCACCACCGCCGAAATCGAGAGTGCCACGGCGGCTCACCTCCAAGTCCCAGACCCTGCACCAGTGCGAACGCCAGCAGGTACATACCCACTAAGCGCTACGGATCATAACTATCCGTGGGGCCGCATGACTCGGAGCACGGCAGCACGAGGGGGCGCATGCCCTCTAGGCTCGGAGGATGACCACCGAGACGCCCGGATCCGCCGGGCACACCGAGAGTCAGGCGCAGCGGCTCTCCTTCCCTCGCCTGCACGCCCGCACGCAACGTTTCACTCTCGGTGCGCCCCGCGCGTTCACGGTGGCGCCGGACGGGTCGCGCGTGGCCTTCCTGCGCTCGTCGTCCGGCACCGACCGGGCCAGCCAACTCTGGGTCCTGGACCTGGCGGACGGCGCGGCCGAGCGTGTCGCGGCCGATCCGCAGACTCTCCTGAAGGGCGCGGTCGAGCGCCTCTCCGCCGAGGAGCGCGCCCGCCGTGAGCGCAGCCGCGAGGGCGGCGCGGGCATCGTGGGCTACGCGACGGACGCGGCGGTGGAGCTCGCCGCCTTCGCCCTCTCCGGGCGGCTCTTCGCGGCGGAGCTGCGCGCGGGCACGGCCCGCGAACTGCCCACTCCCACGCCGGTGATAGACCCCCGCCCCTCTCCCGACGGCCGCCACATCGCGTACGTCGCCGGGGGCGCCCTGCGGGTCACCGGCGCCGACGGGGAGGGCGACCGGGCCCTGGTGGCGCCGGAGCCGGACTCCGTCGAGAAGGAGACGGTGACGTACGGCCTCGCGGAGTTCATCGCGGCCGAGGAGATGCAGCGTTCGCGGGGCTTTTGGTGGTCCCCCGAATCGGACCGCCTCCTGGTCGCACGCGCCGACGACGCCCCGGTGCGGCGCTGGTGGATCGCCGATCCCGCGCACCCGGAGACGGAGCCCTCGCGGGTCGCGTACCCGGCGGCGGGCACGGCCAACGCCGACGTACGGCTCTTCGTCGTCGACCTGGACGGCGCGCGCACCGAGGTGATGTGGGACCGCGCCCGCTACCCGTACCTGGCGCGGGTGCACTGGTCGTCGGCCGGGGCGCCGCTGCTCCTGGTCCAGTCCCGGGACCAGCTCAGCCAGCTCTACCTGGCGGTCGACCCGGACGACGGCTCGACCCGCATGGTGCACGCGGAAGAGGACCCGCAGTGGCTCGAACTCTTCCCCGGCGCCCCCTCCTGGTCCCCCAGCGGGAGGCTGGTGCGGATCGTGGACGAGGGCGGCGCGCGCGTCCTGGCGGTGGGCGAACGCCCGCTCACCGGACCCCAGTTGCACGTCCGCGCGGTGCTCGACGTGGCGGACGACGACGTGCTGATCTCGGCGTCGGCGGGCGAGGCCGCGGCGGTCCCGGAGACCGGCGAGGTGCACGTCTACCGGGTCAACGAACTGGGCGTCGAGCGGGTCTCCCCGGAACCCGGCGTGCACTCGGCGGTCCGCTCGGGCGGCCTCACGGTCCTCGTGTCGGCCACCCTCGACCAGCCGGGCTCCCGCGTCCAGGTACTGCGCGAGGGCAAGCAGGTGGCGACCGTCGCCTCATACGCCCAGCATCCGGGGCTCACGCCGCGCGTGACCCTCACCGAGGGGGGCGCACGCAAGATCCCGTGCGCCGTCCTGCTCCCCACGGATTACCAGGAGGGTTCGGGCCCCCTGCCCGTGCTCCTCGATCCGTACGGCGGGCCGCACGGCCAGCGGGTCCTCGCGGCCCACAATCCCTACCTGACGTCCCAGTGGTTCGCCGACCAGGGCTTCGCGGTGGTCGTCGCGGACGGCCGGGGCACTCCGGGCCGCTCCCCCGCCTGGGAGAAGGCGATCCGGCGTGACTTCACCCTGACCCTGGACGACCAGGTGGACGCGCTCCAGGGGCTCGCCGCTTCCTTCCCCCTGGACCTGGACCGGGTCGCCATCCGGGGCTGGTCCTACGGCGGTTACCTCGCCGGGCTCGCGGTCCTGCGCCGCCCCGACGTCTTCCACGCGGGGGTGGCGGGGGCGCCGGTGACGGACTGGCAGCTGTACGACACGCACTACACGGAGCGGTACCTGGGGAACCCCGCCGAGGACCCGGCTCCGTACGCCCTGAGCTCCCTGGTCACCGAGGAGGGCCTGGTGGCCCCTGAGGTGCCCCACCGCCCGCTGATGATCGTGCACGGCCTCGCGGACGACAACGTGGTGGTGGCGCACGCGCTGCGCCTCTCCTCGGCGCTCCTTGCCGCGGGCCGCCCGCACGAGGTCCTTCCCCTCTCCGGGGTCACGCACATGACCCCGCAGGAACAGGTGGCGGAGAATCTGCTGCTGCTCCAGGTCGACTTCCTGAAGCGCTCGCTGGGCCTCGCCCGCGCCTAGGCGGTACGGCGACCGGCCGGGGCGACATGGCTTGCCCCGGCCGGTCTACGGCACCCGCACGGCCGTACGTTCCTCACCCTGCCGGGGGCGTATATCGCCGGCGCGACGGCCCGATTGCCCTCTTGTTAAGGCAGGAGCGGGCTGCTCGCGGACGCTCTTCTACGGCACGACCTGCTTCTCCTCCGCGAAGTGGCACGCGGAGTCATGCGCCGCCGGCCCCGTGACCCCGCGGAACTCCGCCGGAACGGCCAGCACCGGCACCTCCAGCGCGCACCGCTCCTGCGCCTTCCAGCACCGCGTACGAAAGCGGCAGCCCGACGGCGGATTGGCAGGCGAAGGGACGTCCCCGCTCAGGATGATCCGCTCCCGATGGTCCCGCGCCTCGGGATCGGGCACCGGCACGGCGGAGAGCAGCGCCTGCGTGTACGGATGCGTCGGATGCTCGTAGATCTCCTCGTCGGAGCCGATCTCCACGATCCGGCCGAGGTACATCACACCCACCCGATCGGAGATGTGCCGCACGATCGACAGGTCGTGGGCGATGAACACGTACGACAGGTCGAAGTCCTTCTGCAGCTGGTCCAGGAGGTTCACCACCTGCGCCTGGACCGAGACGTCCAGCGCCGACACCGGCTCGTCCGCCACGATGATCTCGGGCCGCAGCGCGAGACCCCGCGCGATCCCGATCCGCTGGCGCTGGCCGCCGGAGAACTGGTGCGGATAGCGGTTGATGTACTCGGGATTCAGCCCGACCACGTCAAGGAGCTCCTGCACCTTCTGCCGCCGCGAGCCCTTCGGCGCGACCTCGGGGTGGATCTCGTACGGCTCCCCGATGATGTCGCCGACCGTCATCCGGGGGTTCAGCGAGGTGTAGGGGTCCTGGAAGACCATCTGGATGTTGCGGCGCACGGCCTTCAGGGCGCGTCCCGACAGCTTGCTGATGTCCTCGCCCTTGTAGCGGATCTCGCCCGCCGTCGGCCGCTCCAGGTTCACCAGCATCTTCGCGACCGTCGACTTGCCGCAGCCGGACTCCCCCACGATGCCGAGCGTCTCGCCCTGGTCGAGGTCGAAGTCGACGCCGTCCACTGCCTTGACCGCGCCGACCTGCTTGCGGATGACGATGCCCTGGGTGAGCGGGTAGTGCTTGACCAGACCGCGCACCTGGAGGATCGGCTCGTGGCCCGAGGCCGAGCCGTGCGCGGCGAACTCCTGCTCCGCCCGCGCCTTGTGCATCAGCTGCCGTGCGGTCTCGCCCTCGTCCTCGAGCTGCTTCTTGCTGATGTGCTCACCACGAGGCATGGAGCGTCTCCTTCCAGAAGTGGCAGGCGCTCTTGCGGTCGGCGGCCAGGCCTTCGTACGTCACGTCGGCGAGCGGCGGCACATCGGTCCTGCAGACGTCCTGCGCCATCGGGCAGCGGGGGTTGAAGGCGCAGCCCGGCGGGATGTTCATGAGGTTGGGCGGCAGGCCCTTGATCGCGTAGAGCTCCTGGCCCTTCTGGTCCAGGCGCGGGATGGATTCCAGGAGGCCGCGGGTGTACGGGTGCGCGGGGGCCTTGTAGATCTCGTGGACGGGGGCCTTCTCGACGATGCGGCCCGCGTACATGACGGCGATGTTGTCGGCGACGTCCGCCACGACGCCCAGGTCGTGGGTGATGAGGATCAGGCCCATGTTCAGCTCGCGCTGGAGCTCGGCGAGCAGGTCCATCACCTGGGCCTGGACGGTCACGTCCAGGGCGGTGGTCGGTTCGTCGGCGATGATCAGCGAGGGTTCGAGCGCCATCGCCATGGCGATCATGATGCGCTGGCGCATGCCGCCGCTGAACTGGTGCGGGTACTGCCCGACCCGTTCCTTCGCGGCCGGGATGCGCACCCGGTCCATCAGCTCGATCGCCTTGACCTTGGCGTCCTTGCGGGACATTCCCTGGTGGACGACGTACATCTCGCCTAGCTGCTGGCCGACGCTGAGCACCGGGTTCAGCGACGACAGGGCGTCCTGGAAGATCATCGCCATGCCCGTGCCGCGCGTCTTGCGGCGCTCCTCCGCCTTGAGCTTCAGGAGGTCCTGGCCCTTGAAGAGGATCTCTCCCCCGGTGATCTTTCCGGGCGGCATGTCGAGGATGCCCATGATGGCCTGCGCGGTCACGGACTTGCCGGACCCGGACTCGCCGAGCACGGCGAGCGTCTCACCCTCGCTGACGGTGTAGTCGACGCCGTTGACGGCCTTGGCCACGCCGTCCCTGGTCCGGAACTCCACGTGCAGATCGCGCACTTCGAGCAGCTTGGACGCTTCCGGGGTGGGCGCCGCTGATGCCTCGGATGCCACGGTTGCCATGGGCGCCTACCTCAGCTTGGGGTCGAGGGCGTCGCGCACCGCGTCGCCGAGCATGATGAACGCGAGCACGGTGATCGCCAGGGCTCCGGCGGGCCAGAGCAGCATGTGCGGGGCGTTGCGGATGTACTGGGATGCGGCCGAGATGTCGATGCCCCAGCTCACGGTGGGCGGCTTCAGGCCCACGCCGAGGTACGAGAGGGTCGCCTCCAGGGCGATGTACGTGCCGAGCGCGATGGTGGCGACCACGATGACCGGAGCGACCGCGTTCGGCGCGATGTGCCTCAGCAGCATCCGCGAGTTGGAGGCGCCGAGGGCCCGCGCCGCCTGGACGTAGTCGTTCTGCTTGGCGGTGATGACGGATCCGCGGGCGATGCGCGAGAGCTGCGGCCAGCCGAGCAGGACCATGAAGCCGATCACCGGCCAGACGGTGTTGCTGGTGACGACCGACAGGAGCACCAAGCCGCCGAGTACGACGGGGATGGCGAAGAAGACGTCGGTGATCCGGGAGAGGATCGCGTCCCAGAACCCGCCGAAGAACCCCGCGAGGCCGCCCAGCACGCTGCCCAGGATCGCGACGCCGAGCGTGGCGCAGACGCCGACGGTGACCGAGGCGCGGGCCCCGTACACGGTCCGGGTGTAGACGTCGCAGCCCTGTCCGTCGAAGCCGAAGGGGTGGCCGGCGGTGGAGCTCTTCTGGGCGTTGGCGAGGTCGCAGTCGAGCGGATTGCCGGAGGCGATCGCGGACGGCCAGAGGGAGATGACGACGAGGAAGAGAATGATGAGGGCCGAGATGATGAAGATCGGGTTCCGCCGCAGCTCGCGCCAGGCGTCGGACCACAGGCTGCGGGCCGGGGCCGAGGGGCCGGTCCCGGCGGGCCCGCCGGGCGTCTTCTCCAGTGTCGCCCCCTCGGTCGCCGCGAGGTCCATCGCGCCGCCCGCACCGGTCGGGGCGATGGCTCCGTCTGGCTCTCGGGGTTCAGGCATAACGGATCCTCGGGTCGAGTACGGCGTACAGGAGGTCGACGATGAGGTTGGCCACCAGGAAGACGAGGACGAGGACGGTCACGAAGCCGACGACGGTCTGGGTGCTCTGCCGCAGAATCCCCTGGTAGAGCTGGAATCCGACGCCGTGGATGTTGAAGATCCGCTCGGTGACGATCGCGCCGCCCATCAGCGCGCCGATGTCCGTGCCGATGAAGGTGACCACCGGGATGAGTGAATTGCGCAGCAGATGCCGGGTGATGACGCGGCGCCTGGGCAGCCCCTTCGCGATGGCCGTGCGGACGTAGTCGGCGCGGCGGTTCTCGGCGATGGAGGTCCGGGTGAGGCGGGTGACGTACGCCAGGGAGACCGAGGCGAGCACGAGCCCCGGCACGATGAGTTCGCCCAGGGGCGCCTCCGAGGAGACGGAGGGTTTCATCACGCCCCATTCGACGCCGAGCAGCAGCTGGAGCAGCAGACCGGTGACGAAGGTGGGAATGGCGATGACGACGAGCGTCAGGAGCAGGACGACGGTGTCGATGGGCCGCCCGCGCCGCAGTCCGGTCACCACGCCGAGGGAAATCCCGATGACGATCTCGAAGACGATCGCGACGAGCGTCAGGCGGATCGTGAGCGGGAAAGCCGTCGACATCAGCTCGGTGACCTTCTGCCCGTTGAAGGCGGTACCGAAGTCACCGGTGAATACATTGCCCATGTAGGTCGCGTATTGCTGCCACACGGGCTTGTCGAGGCCGAACTCCTTCTTCAGCTGAGCGGCCGTCGCGGGGTCGCACTTTCGGTCTCCGCAGAGGCCCGCGATGGGGTCGCCCATCACGTTCACCATCAGGAAGATCAGCAGCGTGGCGCCGAAGAAGACCGGGATCATCTGCAGCAGACGCCGGATCACATAACGTCCCATGAGGGCTCCGGAAGTAGCGGAAGCGGTCGTCCGGCGCGCATTCGCTCATGCCGGACGACCGCTCCCTGGGCCTCAGTTGACCTTGATCTCGTTGTAGACCGGGACGCTGAACTGGTTCAGCTTCACGTCGGAGACCTTGTCCGAGTAGCCGGCGCTGCCGTTCTGGTACCAGAGCGGGATGACCGCCATCTGTTCGGCGAGCACCTTCTCGGCGTCCTGGAAGGTGGAGACGGCCTTCCCGGTGTCGGTCTCCGCGTTGGCCTTGTCGACGAGCCCGTCGAATTTCTTGTCGGACCACTTTCCGTCGTTGGACGGGGCGTCCGTGTAGTACAGCGGCTGCAGGAAGTTCTGGATCAGCGGGTAATCCATCTGCCAGCCCGCGCGCCAGGCGCCGTCCAGCTTCTGCTGGGAGGCCTTGCTGCGGAAGTCGGCGAAGGTGCCGACGGGATTTCCGACACAGGCCTTGTCGTTCCCGAGGGCCTTGTTGATGGAGTTGCAGACCGCGTCGACCCATTCCTTGTGCGAGCCGGTGTCCGCGTTGTACGTGATCTTCAGCGTGCCGCCGGGAATGCCGCCACCGTCCGCGACCAGCTTCTTCGCCTTCGCGGCGTCGTACTTGCAGGGGTCACCGCAGAGCCCGGACTTGTAGCCGCCGGCCTCGCCGAGCACCGGGGACGTCCAGTCGGTGGCCGGGGTGCGGGTCTTCTGGAAGATGGTCTCGGTGATCTGCTCACGGTTGATCGCCATGGAGAGTCCCTGACGGACCTTCTCCATCCCGTCCTTGGACCACTTGCTGTCGTAGAACGGAAAGGCGAGCGTCTGAATGATGCCCGCGGGGGTGTTGATGTAGCGGTCACCCAGGTCGCTCTTGGCGTTCTTGAGCTGCGACGCGGGAACGTCGTCGACGAGGTCGAGGTTGCCCGCCATGAGATCCGTATAGGCGGTGTTGTTATCGGTGTAGACCTTGAGATCCACACCGCCGTTCTTCGCCTTGTCCTCACCGCTGTACTTGTCCCACTTGCGAAGGGCCATCTTGGAGCCCTTGTCGTAGGACTCAATGGTGTACGGACCATTGCCGACGGGCTTGGCGAGCCATGCGTCGTGGTCGTCGTAGAACGCCTTGGGCAGCGGCGCGAAGGCCGGATAGCCGAGGGTCTTGGGCCAGGTGGAGAACTTCTGGGTGAGCTTGACGGTGAAGCTGGTGTCGTCGACGACCTTCAGCCCGGAGAGCTTGTCGGCCGTGGCGTCACCCTTCTCCGGGTGGACCTTGTCGTAGCCCTCGATATAGCCGAAGAAGTAGGCGTTCTTCTGGTTGTTCTTCAGATGGGCGCCGTAATTCCAGGCGTCGACGAAGGACTTGGCGGTGACCTTCTCGCCATTGCTGAACTTCCAGCCGCTCTTGATCTTCACGGTGAAGTTCTGCGAATCCTTGGTGTCGATCTTGTCGGCGACCATGTTCTTGGCCTCGCCGGTCTCCGGGTCGTACCGCATGAGACCCCGGAAGAGCATGTCGAGCACCTTGCCGCCCTGCACCTCATTGGTGTTGGCGGGCTCCAGCGGGTTCTGCGGATCCCCCCAGGAGGAGCCCACGATCCCGGAGCCGTCGCCGCCACCGCCGCTGTCCCCGCCTCCACCACAGGCGGTCGCCGCGAGGGCGACGGTCACCGCACATGCGGCCCACTTGGCGTGCGTGGCTCCACGCATGGAGAGCCTCCCTTTCAGGCCTGAGTCTCACTTAGGCCCAAATACACCGCAATGCGGGGGGCTGCGCATCTTTATGGGGGCTTTCTGGGGCCAGTAGGTCCGGGAAACCCTCGGATGCCTCCCCCCGGGAGGGCGTCGCCGTCAGCCACGCTCGTCCGCCTCCACCTCCACCACGGAGATCCAGCCGCGCCACCGCTCGACGCTGACCCGGAGCCGCGAGGAGGACTCGGTGGTGCCGGACCAGTAGGGGGTCCGACCCTCCGTGTGCTCCCGCAGTCCGCACTCGGTCAGCGTCCGACGAAGGAGGGACACCTCGTCCGCCGCGACGGACGCGCTGTCGTACTCGGTGACGCGCTGCCTGCTGGTGGCGCCCTTGTCGCTGTAGTACTCCGTGCCGTACTGGACCTGGTTCGGCGCCTTCCGTGCGGCGTTCGACCCCGGGCAGCTGTTGTCGCCGCCCACCTTCGGCAGCGGCAGGTCCAGCATCTCCTGCTCCTCGTGCCCCTTCCAGTGCCATTTCGCGGCCTGCGGCATCAGCTCCGGAGAGAGCAGGCGCACCACACCGCCCACCATGAACGGATTCTTCGTGGGCGTGGCCGCCGGCCGCACCTCGCTGCCGTCGCCGCCCCCTCCCCCGGAAGCCACGCCCCACACGAGCGCCCCCGCCATCACCGCCGCGGCAGCCGCTCCCCCGGCGGCCCGCCTCCGCATGGTCCGCCGCTCCCCTCGCACCCGCAGCTCCGCCCCGCTCGGCATCCGTACCGTGACGTCGTCCAGCAGCTCTTCGACCTCAGCCATGGTGGGCCGCTCCTTCCGCGGTGAAAGCAGTCGTGTCGGTCAGGCGCTCCCCCAGCGCCTTGCGGGCCCGGCTCAGCCGGGTGCGGACCGCCCCGTTGGACGCGCCCGTCTCCCGGGCCACCTGTTCCACGGGGAGATCGAGCAGGTGATGCAGCACCACCACCTGCCGGTGCTGCGACGGCAGTTCACGCAGCGCCTCCACCAACGCCACCCGGTCGGCGGACAGCTCGGGTACGTCCGCAGCGGCGCCGTGCCTCAGCTGCGCCCGCAGCCGGTTGCGTGTCCTGCGCCACGTGCTGATCGCGAGCCGCGAAGCCACCGTCCGCACCCACGGCAACGGATCCCCCTCCCGTGTCAGCCGCTCCCACCGCTGCCAGGCCCGCACATACGCCTCCTGCACCGCGTCCTCCGCCTCCGCCAGATCACCGGTCATCGCATAGACCGCGGCGACCAGCCTCTTGGCGGTGGCGGCGTAGAACGCGTCGAACTCCGCGGCGTGCCCCAACTCCGTCGAGCGCCTCGTCATCGTCCCCCGTCCCGTCCGTCGCTCCCACGGCTCGCCCGTCCCGCTCGCCGCTCCTGCCCTGAACACGCTCGGGCTGCCGCGGACGTTACGAACTACTTTCCGACCCTCTTCCCCAGAAGGGCGCAGACTTTCTCAAAAGGGCACAGAAGCCGCGTAGTCAACCTGGGGCAAGGTCCGGTAGTCGGCCCGGCAGGAAATGACTCTGCCCCGCCGGCCATCAAGGCCGACGGGGCAGAATCATGGCTTCCGGGCTTTACGCCGCGTGCACGACGTCCTTCTCCTCCGCGAAGTGGCACGCCGACTCGTGCGCCGCCGGAGTGTTCTGGCCCGCGAACTGCTGCGGGATCGCGAGCAGCGGGGTCTCCTCCGCGCACTTCGCCTCCGCCTTCCAGCAGCGGGTGCGGAAGCGGCAGCCCGAGGGCGGGTTCGCCGGGGACGGGACGTCGCCGGTGAGGATGATCCGCTCGCGGCCCTCGCGCGCCTCGGGGTCCGGCACCGGGACGGCCGAGAGCAGCGCCTGCGTGTACGGGTGCGTCGGGTGCTCGTAGATCTGCTCGTCGGAGCCGATCTCCGCCATCTTGCCGAGGTACATCACGCCCACGCGGTCCGAGATGTGCCGGACGATCGACAGGTCGTGCGCGATGAAGAGGTACGAGAGGTTGAACTCGTCCTGCAGCTTCGCCATCAGGTTGATGACCTGGGCCTGGACGGACACGTCCAGGGCCGAGACCGGCTCGTCGCAGATGATGATCTCGGGGTTCAGGGCCAGGCCTCGGGCGATGCCGATGCGCTGGCGCTGGCCGCCCGAGAACTGGTGCGGGTAGCGGTTGATGTACTCCGGGTTCAGGCCCACCACGTCCAGGAGGTCCTGGACCTTCTGGCGGCGCGAGGCCTTAGGAGCCACCTCGGGGTGGATCTCGAAGGGCTCCCCGATGATGTCGCCCACCGTCATACGCGGGTTGAGCGACGTGTACGGGTCCTGGAACACCATCTGGATGTTGCGGCGGACCGCCTTCAGCGCGCGCCCGGACAGCTTGGTGATGTCCTGGCCCTTGTAGAAGACCTCGCCCGCCGTGGCGCGCTCCAGGGTCATCAGGAGCTTGGCGACCGTGGACTTGCCACAGCCGGACTCGCCCACGATGCCGAGGGTCTCGCCCTGGTAGAGGTCGAAGGAGATGCCGTCGACCGCCTTGACCGCGCCGATCTGCTTCTTGATCAGGATTCCCTGCGTGAGCGGGAAGTGCTTGACCAGGTTGCGGACCTGGAGGATCGGCTCGCCGCGCTCCACCGGCGCCTCGATGGCCGCCACGGCCTCCTCGGCGGTGGCCACGTCGACCGTCTCCACCTCGGAGACGTTCGGGGTCGCGTCCTGAGGCTCGTCATTCTTGTTGAGCTCAGCCATGGATCGTCTCCTTCCAGAAGTGGCACGCGCTGCCGCGGCCCGGCAGCTCCGCGCCGTCCTGTTCGGCCACCTGCACCAGGGGCGGAACATCCGTACGGCAGATGTCCTGCGCCTTGGGGCAGCGCGGGTTGAAGGCGCAACCCGGCGGGATGTGGAGCAGGTTGGGCGGCAGGCCCTTGATCGCGTAGAGCTCCTGGCCCTTCTGGTCGAGCCGGGGAATCGACTCGAGCAGACCGCGCGTGTACGGGTGCGCGGGGCGCTTGTAGAGCTCGTGGACCGGGGCCGTCTCGACGATCCGGCCCGCGTACATCACCGCGATCTTGTCGGCGACGTCCGCGACCACACCCAGGTCGTGGGTGATGAGGATCAGACCCATGTTGTACTCGCGCTGAAGGTCGGCCAGCAGGTCCATGACCTGCGCCTGGACCGTCACGTCGAGCGCCGTGGTGGGCTCGTCCGCGATGATCAGGTCCGGCTCCAGGGCGAGCGCCATCGCGATCATGATGCGCTGGCGCATACCGCCGGAGAACTGGTGCGGGTAGTCGTTCACCCGCTCCTTGGCGGCCGGGATCTTCACCCGCTCCATCAGCTCGATGGCCTTGGCCTTCGCGACCTTGCGGCTGACGCCGTCGTGCACCCGGAACATCTCGCCGAGCTGGTAGCCCACCGAGAGCACGGGGTTCAGCGAGGACAGCGCGTCCTGGAAGATCATGGCGATCTTGCGGCCGCGGATCTTCCTGCGCTCCTCGTTGGACATCTTCAGCATGTCCTGGCCGCGGAAGAGGATCTCTCCCTGCGGAATCTTGCCGGGCGGCATGTCGAGGATGCCCATGATGGCCTGGGCCGTCACGGACTTGCCGGAGCCGGATTCACCGAGGACGGCGAGCGTCTCGCCCGCGTCCACGCTGTAGTTGACTCCGTTGACCGCCTTGACCACACCCTCGCCGGTGCGGAACTCGACGTGCAGGTCCTTGACGTCGAGCAGCCTGCCGCTCTTTTCCTCACCCGAGCGGGGGGCGGGAACCGAGTCTTCCTTGATGTCGATGCTGGTCATTTACGCCTCCCTCAGCGCAGCTTCGGGTCGAGGGCTTCGCGTACGGCGTCACCCATCATGATGAACGCCAGCACCGTGAGGCTGAGCATCCCGGCCGGGAAGATCAGTGTGTGCGGGTTGTTCCGGATGTCCGCGAGGGCGTCGGAGATGTCGCCGCCCCACGAGAGTGCGTCGTCGCCGAAGCCGAGGCCCAGGTACGACAGCGTCGACTCGGCGACGATGTACGTGCCCAGCGCGATGGTCGAGATGACGATCACCGGAGCGAGGGCGTTCGGCAGGATGTGCCGGAACAGGATCCGCTTGGTGTCCGCTCCGAGCGCGCGTGCCGCCACCACATAGTCCGAGTGCTTCGTGGTGATGACCGCACCGCGCATGACGCGGGCGATCTGGGTCCAGCCGAGGAAGGCCAGAGCGCCGGTGATCACCCAGACGTTGCGCTCGGTGAAGGCGTTCAGCACGACCATGGCGCCGAGCAGGAACGGAATGCCGAAGAACACGTCGATGAGCCGGGAGAGCAGGCTGTCCCAGAAGCCGCCGAAGTAGCCCGCGAGCATGCCGACCAGGCCGCCGAAGAGGGTGACCAGGATGGTCACGCCGAGGCCGACCATGATCGAGTTACGTGCTCCGTAGACCACGCGGGCGTAGATGCTGCGGCCCTGCCGGTCGTAGCCGAACCAGTCCGCCTGGAAGACGTGACCGAGGTTGGGCTTCTGCAGGAAGTGGTGCGTCAGGTCGCCCGAGCTCGGGCTCGCGCTGGTGAACAGGCCGGGGAAGGCCGCCACGAACAGCAGCACCACGATGAGCGCCGACGAGATGAGGAACAGCGGCCTGCGGCGCAGGTCGCGCCACGCGTCACCCCAGAGGCTGCGCGGCTTGCCGGGCGCCTCGCCGGCCTCGGCGACGGTGGGCCCGTCGGGTACGACGACGGCCTGTTCGTCGGCGGCGGCGGTCTTGGTGATGTCAGGCATAACGGATCCTCGGGTCCAGGACCGCGTAAAGCAGGTCGACGAGCAGGCTGGCGAGGAGGTACACGAGCACCAGGACGGTGACAACGCCGACGATGACGGCTCCCTCGCGCTGGAACAACGCGCGGTAGAGCAGGTTTCCGACGCCGGTCACGTTGAAGATGCCCTCGGTGATGACCGCGCCACCCATCAGGGTGCCGATGTCCGTGCCGAGGTAGGTGACCACCGGGATCAGCGAGTTGCGCAGCAGGTGTCTGCTGATGATCCGCTTGCGCGGCAGGCCCTTGGCGACAGCCGTACGGATGTAGTCCGCCTGCCGGTTCTCGGCGATCGAGGTACGGGTCAGCCGCGCCACGTACGCGAGGCCGACGAGTCCGAGCACGAGGGCCGGCAGGATCAGCTCGCCGAAGTTCTCCGAGTCCTGGACCGTCGGCGTGACCCAGCCGAGCTGGTTGCCGAAGATCAGCTGGAGGAACAGGCCGAACACGAAGATCGGCACGGAGATCACGAGGAGCGTGAAGAGCGTCACCGAGTTGTCGAGGATGCGGCCTCGCTTCACACCGGCCAGCACACCCAGGCTGATGCCGACGACGAGCTCGAACGTCCAGGCCATGGCGGCGAGCCGCGCGGAGACCGGGAAGGCCTGAGTGATCTCGTCGAGGATCGGCCGGTTACCGGCGATGGTGTTGCCGAAATCGCCCTGCAGCAAACCGCCCATGTAGTGGAAATACTGCTGCCACAGCGGCAGATCGAGCCCGCGGTCGTGCTTGATCTGCGCCACCTGTGCAGGGTCTGGCGGCTTGTCTCCCCAGAGTGCCGCTACCGGGTCACCGGGCAGCACGTTGACCATCAGGAAGATCAGCAGGGTTGTCCCGATGAAGACCGGGATCATCTGGAGCAGTCGCCTCGCGACGTAACGCCCCATGGTGGTGCCTCCGTCCATTGCGGAGCCGTCCGTGCAGCGACGCCCGGGATCGCCGGGCGTCGCTACACGGAATCGGAACTCCGGCGACTGCTACTTCTCGAAGACCTCGACCTCGGTGAGGATCGGGTCGCCGGCCTGGTCGAACTCGATCTTCTTCACGTTGTTCGAGTACGCGGAGAGCGTCTTGTTGTACCAGAGCGGGATGCCCGGGAAGGTGTTGACGAGCTGCTTCTCAGCCTCGCCGTACAGCTTCGCGGACTCGTCGATCGTCTTGGCCGCGTCGGCCTTCTTGGTCAGCTCGTCGAACTTCTTGTCCGAGAAGCCGCCCTTGTTGCCGTCCACGTTCGTGCCGTAGAGGTCGGCGAGGAAGTTGCCGTTGAACGGGTAGTCGAGCACCCAGCCGGAGCGGTACATCGACTTGACCTTCTTCTGGTCACGGATCTCCGTGTCCGCCGCGAAGTCGGTCACCGGGTCACCGACGCACTTGACGCCGGTCGCGTTGGTGATCGAGTTGCAGACCGCGACGACCCAGTCCTTGTGCGGCTGGTCGGCGTTGTACTGGATCTGGATCTTGTTGCCCGGAACGCCGCCGCCGTCCTTGATGGACTGCTTGGCCTTCTTGGCGTCGAACTTGCAGTACTCGCCGCAAGCGTCGTTCTGGTAGCCCTTGACGCCCTTGGCGACCCAGCCGGTGGCGGACTCACGGGTGCCGTTGAACACCGTCTTCGCGATGGTGTCACGGTCGATCGCCATCGAGAGGCCCTGGAGGACCTTGACGTCGACGTCCTTCCACTGCTTGGTGTAGAAGGCGAAGTTGACCGTGTTGATCGCCGAGAAGTCCTGCTCGATGGCGCGGTCGCCGAAGTCCTGCTTGAAGTTGGCGATCTCGCTGTTCGGCACGATCGGCATCGAGTCGACGTTGTCCGACTTCAGGTCGGCGTACGCGGCCGTGTCCTTGTTGTACGCCTTGAAGTTCACGCCGCCGTTCTTGGGCTTGTTGGAGCCCTTGTACTGCGGCCAAGCGGTGACCTGGATCGACTTCTTGTGGTCCCAGCTCTTGAACTTGTACGGGCCGTTGCCGACCGGCTTCTCGCCGTAACCCTTCGGGTCCTTCAGCGCGCCCGAGGGCAGCGGGTAGAAGGGCGCGTACACGAGCTTGTACGCGTAGTACGGGATGCCCGAGTTCAGCTTGATGGTGAAGGTGTTGTCATCGACGACCTTCAGGCCCTCCATGGCCTTCGCCTTGGCCTTCCCCTTCTCGGGGTGGACCTTGTCGTACCCGACGATGTCGCGGTACCAGGCGCTGTTCTGCTGACCGTTCGCCGGGTCGGCGGCCCAGTTCCAGGCGTCCACGTACGACTTGGCGGTAACGGCCTCACCGTTGTGGAACTTCCAGCCCGGCTTCAGCTTGACGGTCCACACCTTGGAGTCCTTGTCGGGGGTGACCGACTCGGCGTTCTCGTAGGTGATGTTGCCCTGCTTGTCGTAGTGGACCAGGCCCGTGAAGAGCGAGTCGATGACGACGCTGCCGTACGCCTCCATGGTGTTGGAAGGCTGCAGGGCGTTCTGCGGCTCGCCGTTGGCGTAGCTGACGATCCCCTTGGGGTCGACCTTGCCGCTGTTCTTGCTGTCGCTGTCGCCGCCACCACAGGCCGTTGCCGTCAGCGCCACGACACCCGCTATCGCGACCCACTTGGCGCTCTTGGCACCACGCATGGGGTTCCTCCTCATGAGTCCACTGGTTCACTACAAGAGGGGGTACAGGAATCCGCGCCGACACCCCTGACGGCGCGTAGATCGAAGTACCCCAGTGTGCTCGTGAGTCGGCGCTCCCCACAGCGCGTGACCCATTGACCCGAGCTATACGCGGTCAACTATTAGCCATGAGGTACCGCCCGACCACACTCTTTTGGTCTCGGTTCAATCACACCTGGTGCGTACAACTTCCAAAATCCGGACAAACCGATCCGAGATAGATGGTTGCGAAACGGACGTGTTACACATCTAACGGTCAACGGTGTCCGTATTCCGGACAGATGGTCCTGGAAAACCGGTTGCGGCGGTCCGGGCGGAAGGCGGCTCGCGGCGGTTTCGGGGGAAGCCGGGCGGACGCGCGTAGATGCGCGGAGAGTCGCGACGGAGGGAACGTGGGGGGATCCTGCCGCCGACCGAAGTCCGGGCCAGCGTAGTGCCGCTGAGGGCCGCGCACGGGGTATCCCCCGCAGACGCACGGGAGGCCGGTTTCCGCCTCTCCCTCGAAAGGGGGCGGAAACCGGCCTCAGATGCCGAATACGCGGAGCGTCGGCGGCAGTTGTGCCGTGCGGGCCCGGCGGAAAGATTTAGCCGGGCTTTGCTCCGGCCTTAGCCGTGCTTGGCGCGCGAGGCCGAGCGGCCGCGCTGCTTGGCGTCCAGGACGACCTTGCGGATACGCACGGTCTCCGGGGTCACCTCGATGCACTCGTCGTCGCGGCAGAACTCCAGGGACTGCTCGAGCGACAGCTTGCGGGCGGGCACGACGTTCTCGGTCGTGTCCGCGGAAGCCGCACGCATGTTGGTGAGCTTCTTCTCCTTGGTGATGTTCACGTCCATGTCGTCGGCGCGCGAGTTCTCACCGACGATCATGCCCTCGTACACCTCGGTGGTGGCCTCGGTGAAGATGACACCGCGCTCCTGGAGGTTGACCATCGCGAACGGCGTGACCGTGCCCGCGCGGTCGGCCACCAGGGAGCCGTTGTGACGGGTGCGCAGGTCGCCGAACCACGGCTCGTGACCCTCGAAGATCGAGTGCGCGATGCCGGTGCCGCGGGTCTGGGTCAGGAACTCCGTACGGAAGCCGATGAGGCCACGCGACGGAACGATCCACTCCATGCGGATCCAGCCGGAGCCGTGGTTGGTCATCGTCTCCATGCGGCCCTTGCGGGTCGCCATCAGCTGCGTGATGGCGCCGAGGTGCTCCTCGGGCGAGTCGATCGTCATGCGCTCGATCGGCTCGTACGTCTTGCCGTCGACCTGCTTGGTGACGACCTCGGGCTTGCCGACGGTGAGCTCGAAGCCCTCGCGGCGCATCTGCTCGACCAGGATGGCGAGCGCGAGCTCACCACGGCCCTGGACCTCCCAGGCGTCGGGACGCTCGGTGTCCAGGACACGGAGCGAGACGTTACCGATGAGCTCCTTGTCCAGACGGTCCTTCACCTGGCGGGCGGTGACCTTGTGGCCCTTGCCGCCCTTGCCGACGAGCGGCGAGGTGTTGGTGCCGATGGTCATGGAGATCGCGGGCTCGTCGACCGTGATCAGCGGGAGCGCGATCGGGTTCTCGGGGTCGGCGAGGGTCTCGCCGATCATGATCTCCGGGATACCGGCGATGGCACAGATGTCACCGGGACCGGCCTTCTCGGCCGGCTTGCGCGTGAGCGCCTCGGTCATCATCAGCTCGGTGATGCGGACGTTGGACTGCGAACCGTCGCGCTTGATCCACGTGACGGTCTGGCCCTTGCGCAGCTCGCCCTGCTCGACACGGCAGAGGGCGATACGGCCGAGGAAGTTGTCGGCGTCCAGGTTCGTGACGTGAGCCTGGAGCGGAGCCTCCTCGTCGTACTCCGGAGCCGGGACGGTCTCCAGGATCGCGGAGAAGAACGGCTCCAGGCTGTCGCTGTCGGCCGGGACGGTGCCGTCCTCCGGCTTGGTCAGCGAGGCGACGCCGTCACGGGCGCAGGCGTAGACGATCGGGAACTCGATCTGGTCCTCGTCCGCGTCCAGGTCCAGGAAGAGGTCGTACGTCTCGTCGACGACCTCCGCGATCCGGGAGTCCGGGCGGTCCGTCTTGTTGATGCACAGGATGACCGGCATCTTGGCGGAGAGGGCCTTGCGGAGCACGAAGCGGGTCTGGGGCAGCGGGCCCTCAGAGGCGTCCACGAGGAGGACTACCGCGTCCACCATCGACAGGCCGCGCTCGACCTCACCACCGAAGTCGGCGTGGCCGGGGGTGTCGATGATGTTGATGGTGATGACGTCTCCGCCATCCTTGGGGTGGTACTTGACGGCCGTGTTCTTGGCCAGGATTGTGATGCCCTTCTCACGCTCCAGGTCGTTCGAGTCCATCATGCGGTCGTCGAGGGACTCGGCTGCGTGCGCGGCGAAGGAGCCGGCCTGCTTGAGCATGGCGTCGACCAGGGTGGTCTTGCCGTGGTCGACGTGGGCGACGATGGCAACATTACGAATGTCATGGCGCGTGGGCATACGAGCTGCGCTTCTCCCGGGAAGAGTGGACGGCGGCGCGTACGGTCCGGTACGCGTGCCCTGCCGGGCAAACAACACGCCACGGCCTCACCCCAGTCTACGGCCCATACGCGGAGGTAACCTCCGCGGGGCCCTCGCGACCGGTCTGACCTGGGGTTATGGGGGAACTTCGACGCTTCGGGGGCTTCGAAACGGCCCTTCCGGGCCGCTCGGGCGGGCCTGGGGAGGGGGTGGGGGCGGTTTCGGGGCGGGTGCGGGGCGTGCGCGGGGACATATGTACGGGTCAGTGGGTGGGAACGACCTTGCCCGCCGGGGGTACCGACGGGCAAGGGAGTTGAGCGGAATCTGAGCGTGACCTGCGACGGAGCTACTTCGCCGCCGGATTGCCCGAGGGCTTGGCGCCCGGCTTCAGGAAGCCCATGTCCTCGAAGTTCGGGGACTGGAAACCAAAAGCACCCGCGTTCGCAAGGTTCGTGCGGGCCGCCATCAGCTGGGGGCGCTGATAGAGGGGGATGGAACCGGCCTCCGCCCAGATGCGGGCGTCGGCCTTCTTGACCAGGGCGCGGCTCTCGTCCTCGTCAAGCTCCCCCATCGCCTGGTCGAACAGCTGGTCGATGTGATCCGTACCGACCCGCGTGTAGTTCTGCTCGACGTTCAGCGACCCGTCCGCGGCCGGCACCGGCTTGGCGAAGATCGGGCGCGCGTCCGTGGCCGGGAAGGCCGACGCGGGCCAGGAGTAGAGGGCGAGGTCGTACTGGCCGGACGCGATGTGGTCCTTGAAGTAGCTGTCGTCGGCGACCTTCGCCGTCTCCGTACGGACGCCGATCTTCTCCAGCATCCGCGAGATCCGGTCGGCCACCGTCCGCAGCGACTCCGAGCCCTCGCCGGACGGCAGGACGAAGCGGAGGGTGAGCGGCTTGCCGTCCTTCGCCATCGGGCCGCCCGCGGCGGGGGTGGCGGGCGCGGCGGTGCCCTTGGGGGCGTACGCGCCGGGCGCACCGCCCTTGGCCGCCTGCTTGTCGGAGTGCTTTTCGGCGGGCTTCTCGGCGCGCTTCTCCGCGTGCTTCTTGGCGTGCCCGTCGGGGCCCTTCTTCTTCTCCTTGTCCGCCTCGCGGTGCGCCGTGAAGGACGCGGCCTGGCGGGTCAGCGCCGCCTGCTGGTAGGCCGCCGCGGGAGCGGGGGCGAGCACCGAGGTGCCGCTGCCGCCCGGCTTCTGGTCGCCTGAAGCCTTCTGGTCGTCCTCTCCGACGGTGTACGAGCCGTCGTCGCCCGAGTCCTCCCCCGCGTCCGAATCGGAGTCGGAGTCGGCGTCGGAGTCGGAGTCCGCCTTCGCCTTCTTGGCGCCGGCCTCGCTCCCGGCCGTCTTCCCCTTGGGCTCCTTCAGCGGACCGCCCGGCGTCCACCCCGCGTCGGCGAGCAGCGCCCGCGCCTCGGTGGTGTCCTGGTCGCCCAGGGCCCCGCTGTTGTCCGCGTACGCCTGCTGCCCGGCGAGGGCCAGGTGGCTGCCGACCGGCTCGGCGGGCAGGCCCAGCGGCGAAAGGACCGCCTTGGCGAGCTCGTCGCGGTCGAGGGCGCGGGCCACCGCGCGCCGCACCCGGTCGTCGGCCAAGGGGCCCTCGGTGCCGTTGAGGGCGAGCTGGGTGTAGGCCGGTTCGAGGGACTTGCGGACGGTGTAGCCCCGCAGGCCCGTCTGTTCGGTCGCGTACTTCTTGATCGCCTTGTGGGTCTTCTCGCGGGCCTGCTGCTCGCTGTCGGCCGCCTCCTCGTCGGAGCCGTTGGCGATCGCCCAGGAACGCAGCGCCTTGGCCGGGGTCAGCTGCGCCTCGGGACCGTGGCTGAGCGGACCCTGGGCGCCCCGGTCACGGCCCGCGCTGCTGATGCGCCGCGCCTCAGGGGCGTCGATCTCGGCGAGGTCGACCTTCCCCGCCGCGAGCGCGGCGGCCCGCTCGTCGCGCGGCACCTCGTGCAGGACGAGCTTGGAGAGCTTGGCGGGCCTGCCCCACCAGCGCGGGTTGCGGACCAGCGTGACCTCGTCGGCCTTGCTGTCGAAGTCCTGCACCGCGAAGGGGCCCGCGCTGACCTTGAGCTTGCGCCGGGCGCCGTCGTTGAAGGAGTCGGGCGTGCCCATGACCTCCTTGGGGTACAGCGGCGAGAAGAGCGAGCGCCAGTCCGCGTACGGCTTGTTGAAGGTGACGCGCACCTCCAGGTTGTTCTCGCCGCGCTCGACCTTCTCGATGCGGTCGTAGCCCGCGTTGCGTGCCGTCCAGTACGCGCTGTCCTTGCCGGACAGGGCGCGCTGCTGCGCCGCGAAGTCGTCGGCCCCGATCTCGCGGCCGTCGCTCCACACCGCCTGCTGGTTGAGCTTGTAGAGCACGACCTGCTTGGGCTCGTGCTCGACGACCTTCGCGGACTCCAGGAAGTCGGTGTTCTGCTGCGCCCTGCCGTGCGCGTCGAGGCGGAACATCGACGGCAGGACCGCCCCCGCCACCCGTGACGTGCCCGCGTCGGCGTCCGACTGGAAGGAGTTCAGGGTCTCCGGCAGCGCGTCGACGGCCCAGTTCATGGTCCCGCCGTCGGCGACGAGGTCCCGGGCCGCGGGCGCGACGTCCTGGCCTGCGGTCGGGGAGCCTGCCTCGTCCTGAGAGCTGCAGGCGGCGAGGGCGGGCAGAGCTAGCACGCCCGTGGCGAGGAACACGGCAGATCTCAGTCTGGCGCGGTCTGGGGACATGGCGGGTACCTCCGGGGCTCGCCCGGCCGCCCGCTACCAGGACCGGGGCCGGGTTTGATCACGTTTGGCGGTATATGGAGCTGATCACATCTATCGACCCACTGAAGGGGACGGGGCGCGGCTCACGGGAGCGACACGGCGTGGGGGCGCCAGATCCCACTCGTGCGGCCCAACCAGGCCCGACCGAGCCCGACCGAGCCCGACCCGAGCCCGACCGAGCCCGACCGGGCATGACCCAGCGTGACGAAGGCATCGGCGAGCGCTCCGAAGCGCAACCGGGCGGCGGCGTGCACCCCGGCGCATTTCAGCGCGTACGAGCCGGGAATCCCGGCAGATCCCTTCACAAGCCGGGATGTGACGCGCGACACTCGCAGGCGCATGAACGTTGCCGCCGCACCCCTGAAGTGAGGGCAAGTCATGGCTCTGCAGGACGATCTGACGGCTGTTCAGCGTTGCGTCGACGACCTGGTCCGCACCGTCGGCAAGCTGGAGCAGCAGATCGGCGAGGGTTCCCAGGGTGGTCTTACCGGAATCGACGTGCGCCGCGTCCGCACCGACGCCGACCATCTGCGCGAGAGCGTCGCGCTGCTGCGCGCCGCGGCCCCGAGCACCACCGCGGCCCCGCCGAAGCGGCCCGACCTGATCACCATCCCCGATACGCCGTACGACAGCTCCCTGTGGACGGACTCGGACGACGAGGGCCTCGGCGCGAGCGACCGGCATGCCCCTTGAGGCGCCGCACCCGCCCTGAGCACCACCGCCGACGCGCGGACCGCCGATCCGAGGACCGCACATCGGCGGGCCGCACCTCAGCGGGCCGCCGATCCGAGGACAAATCTGAGGACAAAGGAGTGGAGCCTCGTTGGCCACTGGCACGGAACCCCATCTGAAAAGCGGTCAGGATCCCGGCGGCGTACGAGCGGCGACGCGCGCCTCGATCAGCGCTGCCCATCTGCGGACCGACCGCTGGTGGCTGGCGCCCGCCGCGACCGCCGCCGGCCTCTTCGCCTTCATCGTCTACTCGACGTGGCGTGCCTTCGCGAACTCGGACTACTACGCGGCGCCCTACGTCTCACCGTTCTACTCGCCGTGCCTCGCCGAGAACTGCGAGCCGATGCGCTCGGGCCCCAACTGGGAGATCTTCGGCAGCTGGTGGGGCCTGTCCCCCGCCCTGCTGATCCTGATCTTCCCGCTCGGCTTCCGCATGACCTGCTACTACTACCGCAAGGCCTACTACCGCGGCTTCTGGGCCTCACCGCCCGCCTGCGCGGTGGCCGAGCCGCACAAGAAGTACTCCGGAGAGACCCGTTTCCCGCTCATCCTGCAGAACATCCACCGCTACTTCTTCTACGCGGCGGTTCCGGTGGCGGGCATCCTCACGTACGACACCGTGCTCTCGTTCCGCGACGAGCACTACGAGTGGGGCCACATGGGCCTCGGCACGCTCATCTTCCTGGTCAACATCACGCTGATCTGGGCGTACACACTCTCCTGCCACTCCTGCCGGCACATCGTCGGCGGCAAGCTCAAGCACTTCTCCAAGCATCCCGTGCGGTACCGCATGTGGCAGTGGGTCGGAAAGCTCAACGCACGGCACATGCTGCTCGCCTGGGCCTCCCTGGTGAGTGTGGCGCTCGCCGACTTCTACGTGTATCTGATCGCGTCCGGCGCCTTCGACGATCCGAGGTTCTTCTGATGTCTCAAGTGGAGCGACAGCAGTGGGACGTTGTCGTGGTGGGGGCCGGAGGAGCGGGCCTGCGGGCCGCGATCGAGGCACGTGAGCAGGGCGCGCGTACCGCCGTGATCTGCAAGTCCCTGTTCGGCAAGGCCCATACGGTGATGGCCGAGGGCGGCATCGCGGCCTCCATGGGCAACGTGAACTCCGGCGACAACTGGCAGGTCCACTTCCGCGACACCCTGCGCGGCGGCAAGTTCCTCAACCAGTGGCGGATGGCCGAGCTGCACGCGCGCGAGGCGCCCGACCGGGTCTGGGAGTTGGAGACCTGGGGAGCGCTGTTCGACCGCACCGCAGACGGCCGCATCTCCCAGCGCAACTTCGGGGGGCACGAGTATCCGCGCCTGGCGCATGTCGGCGACCGGACCGGACTCGAACTGATCCGTACGCTCCAGCAGAAGATCGTCTCCCTCCAGCAGGAGGACGAACGTGAATTCGGTGACTACGAAGCGCGTCTGAAGGTCTTCCAGGAGTGCACGGTCACCCGCGTGCTGAAGGACGGCGAGCGGGTCAGCGGCACGTTCTGCTACGACCGCGAGTCGGGCCGCTTCTTCGTGCTCGAAGCCCCGAGCGTGGTCCTCGCGACCGGTGGCATCGGCAAGTCCTTCAAGGTGACGTCGAATTCGTGGGAGTACACGGGCGACGGCCACGCGCTCGCGCTGCTCGCCGGGGCGCCGCTGCTCAACATGGAGTTCGTGCAGTTCCACCCGACGGGGATGGTCTGGCCGCCTTCGGTGAAGGGCATCCTGGTCACCGAGTCGGTGCGCGGCGACGGCGGAGTACTGCGCAACTCCGAAGGCAAGCGGTTCATGTTCGACTACGTACCGGACGTCTTCAAGGAGAAGTACGCCCAGTCGGAGGACGAGGGCGACCGCTGGTACGAGGATCCGGACCACAACCGGCGGCCTCCGGAGCTGCTGCCCCGCGACGAAGTGGCGCGCGCCATCAACTCCGAGGTGAAGGCGGGCCGCGGTTCGCCGCACGGCGGGGTCTTCCTCGACGTGTCGACACGCATGCCGGCCGAGGTCATCCGGCGCCGACTGCCGTCCATGTACCACCAGTTCAAGGAGCTCGCGGACGTCGACATCACGGCCGAGGCGATGGAGGTCGGGCCGACCTGCCACTACGTGATGGGCGGCATCGCGGTCGAGTCGGACACCGCGGCGGCGCAGCGCGTTCCGGGGCTGTACGCGGCGGGCGAGGTCGCCGGCGGCATGCACGGCTCGAACCGGCTCGGCGGCAACTCGCTCTCGGACCTGCTCGTCTTCGGGCGGCGGGCGGGGCTCCATGCGGCTCGGCACGCGGCTGGGTTCGCGGGGGCGGGGCCGGGGCTGTCCGGGGCCGAGGGGCTCTCCGAGGGCCGGGCCAGGCCTCTGGTGGACGAGGTCCAGGTGGACACGGCGGCGGCCGAGGCGCTGCGGCCGTTCAGCGCGGAGGGCCCCGAGGACGGGGCGACGCCGGAGAACCCTTACACCCTGCACCAGGAACTCCAGCAGACGATGAACGACCTGGTCGGCATCATCCGCCGCGAGGCGGAGATGGAGCAGGCCCTGGAGAAGCTCGCGGAGCTTCGGGTGCGGGCGCGGCGGGCCGGTGTCGAGGGCCACCGCCAGTTCAACCCCGGCTGGCACCTCGCGCTGGACCTGCGCAACATGCTGCTCGTCAGCGAGTGCGTGGCACGGGCCGCACTGGAGCGCACGGAGAGCCGGGGCGGGCACACCCGCGAGGACCATCCGGGCATGAACCGCGAATGGCGCCGCGCGAATCTGCTCTGCCAGCTCACCGACCCTTCGGGCGGGTTGGCGGCAACTGATCCCGTGCGCGGCCAGATCGATCTGGTGCGGGTCACCACCGAGCCCATCCGTCCCGACCTGCTTGCTCTCTTCGAGAAGGAAGAGCTGGTCAAGTACCTGGCCGAAGAGGAGCTTTACGAGTGAGTACCACTACGCCGAGTTCTCCGAGTGCTTCCAGTACGTCGTACGACGCGCGGTTCCGGATCTGGCGCGGGGACGTCAAGGGCGGCGATCTGGAGGACTTCAAGGTCGAGGTCAACGAGGGCGAGGTCGTCCTCGACATCATCCACCGCCTCCAGGCGACCCAGGCCCCCGACCTGGCGGTGCGCTGGAACTGCAAGGCGGGCAAGTGCGGTTCGTGCTCGGCGGAGGTCAACGGCCGGCCACGGCTGATGTGCATGACGCGGATGTCGGTGTTCAGCCGTGAGGACGTCATCACGGTGACACCGCTGCGGGCCTTTCCCGTGGTGCGGGATCTGGTGACGGACGTCGGCTTCAACTACACGAAGGCACGGGAAGTGCCGTCCTTCGTGCCACCGGCGGACCTCGGGCCCGGCGAGTACCGCATGCAGCAGGCGGACGTGGACCGCTCCCAGGAGTTCCGCAAGTGCATCGAGTGCTTCCTGTGCCAGGACACGTGCCATGTGGTGCGCGACCACGAGGACAACAAGACGGCGTTCGCAGGTCCGCGCTTCCTGATGCGGGTCGCCGAGCTGGACATGCACCCGCTGGACGCGGCGGCGGAGAGCGGCCTCGACCGCAAGCAGACCGCCCAGGACGAGCACGGGCTGGGCTACTGCAACATCACGAAGTGCTGTACGGAGGTGTGCCCGGAGGGCATCAAGATCACGGACAACGCGCTGATTCCCTTGAAGGAACGGGCGGTTGACCGGAAGTACGATCCGCTGGTCTGGCTCGGGAGCAAGATTCGGCGGCGGGGAGAGCGGTAGCGCGGGCGGCGTAGGGGTGGCCTGAGGGTTTCCCCTCAGGCC